>CAZOSZ010000010.1:0-26254 GCA_964582505.1 uncultured Ectothiorhodospiraceae bacterium
TCCGTGCGCATCATCGATTCCCTGGAAGGCTTGCAGCGCGATGCACTGCTGGCAGCTGCGCCGAAAGGCCGGCGGCGGCACGCCGCTGGGCGAGTGCCTGCGCTATGGCGACGCGCTTGCGGGCGAGGTCTCGATGGCGCCGCTGGAGCGCGGCTGGGAGACGACGAGCGGCGTGCGGTTTCCATTGCGCTGGCGTATCGGGGTACCGTCGCAGTCCGGCGCGCTGGAGCTCGCACCGCTGTCGAGCGAACAGGCGTCGTTCGCCGGCGCGGGCTGGAGCGGCGTGCTGGCTGTGGAGGGGCACCCGGACGCCTGGGGCCTGCTGGAACTGAGCAATTTCGCCACGCCCTGAAGGCGCGGCGGGGAGTCGTATCGATGAGCCTGGTGATGCGCGGGACGCGCCGGCTGGCAGCGCTGCTGCTCATGGCATCGATGTCCGCCGGCTGCGGCCGCCAGGCGGACGCGCCGTCGCTGCTGGCGCAGCCCGGACCGGTGCCTGCCACCGCGCAGCGCTCCGGTGATCCGCAGCTCGGCTACGACATCCTGGTCAATCGTGGCTATGTGAGCTGCGGCGTCCCCTACGAGGCCTACGCCGCGGCGGGTGACAGGCCCAAGCCCGATCCCGGCCTGGGCGGGCGGTCCGGGCGCAATGAGGAACTTCCGTACGACCTGAACGCCACCGTGGACGCCAACGGCGTGGAGCTGGTGGTGAGCAACTGCCTCGCCTGTCACGGCGGCCGCTTCAACGGCGAGCTGGTGATCGGGCTCGGCGACGCCTTCGCGGATTTCACCAGCGACCCGAGGCAGGCCGTCGAGCGCATCGGCCTGCGGGTCGCCGACGGGGCGCCGGCCGAGGCCTGGCGGCGCTGGGCCGATCGCATCACCGCGATCGCGCCCTACATGGTCACCGATACCCTCGGCGTCAATCCTGCGCCCAACCTGACCATGGCGCTGATGGCACACCGCGACCCGCGCAGCCTGCGCTGGCATGATTCGCCACGGCTCGCGCCGCCGCCGCGCGAGCCGCTGCCGGTCGCGGTCCCACCGTGGTGGCGCATGCAGAAAAAACACGCAATGTTCTACCACGGCGGCGGCCGCGGCGATCAGGTGCCCTACATGATGCTGAAGGCGCTGGTATGCACCGACGAGATCGAGGAGGCGCGGCTGATCGACGAGTGGTTCAGCCACGTGCGCGCCTACATCGCCTCGCTCAAGCCGCCGACCTGGCCATGGGAACTGGACGAGCCGCTCGCCGCGCAGGGCAGGGGCGTGTTCGAGCAGCACTGCACGGCCTGCCACGGTCGCTACGGCGATGACTGGAGTTATCCCAACCTGGTGGTCGGCCTGGACGAGGTCGGCACGGACCCGGCCTATGCGATGCAGGCAGTCGAGGCGGAGCGCTTCATCCGCTGGTTCAACAGTTCCTTCTACGGCCGCGAGGCGAAGGCACAGCCCGCGCCGGGCTACATCGCGCCGCCGCTGGACGGCGTCTGGGCGAGCGCGCCCTACCTGCACAACGACTCGGTACCGAGCATCGCGGCCCTGCTCGACAGCCCGCAGCGACCGCGTTACTGGCGGCACCTGGCGGCGCCGCGCGAGTACGACCGCGAGGCGCTGGGCTGGCGCCACGAGGTGCTCGAGCATGGCAAGCAGGCCGCGGCGAGCGAGGCCGACGTGCGTGCCATCTACGACACCACGCGCCACGGTTACGGCAACGGCGGCCACACTTACGGCGACGCGCTGGACGAGGCGGAACGCCGCGCGCTGATCGAGTATCTGAAGTCGCTTTGAAGCGCGGGGCTCAGCGGCGAAGCGCGCGGCGCCGCAGGATGAACTTCTCCAGCTCCACCAGCGGCACCACGGTCGCGGCCACCGCAATGACCAGGAGCCAGTCATCGAGATCCAGCGGCGCGGTGCCGAACAGCGCGTTCATCGACGGCGCGTAGGTCATCAGCAGCTGCAGACCGGTTACCGTGGCGACTGCGGCCACGGCCATGCGATTGCCGAACAGCCCCCCGAGGTTCAGCGCCGGTGCGAGGATGTGGCGTACATTCAGCAGGTAGAACGCCTCGAACATCACCAGGGTGTTGACCGCCAGTGTGCGCGCCTCCTCGATCGAATAGCCGGCGGCGCGCGCCTCGATGAACAGGCCGAAGGTACCGGCCAGCACGATCGCCGCGACGAAGCCGACCCGCCAGACCAGGAAGCGGCTCAGCAGGGGTTCGTCCGGGTGGCGTGGCGGCCGCTGCATGAGGTCCTTCTCGGCGGGCTCGAAGGCCAGCGCCAGCGCCAGCGTCACCGCGGTGACCATGTTGACCCAGAGAATCTGCAGCGGCGTGATCGGCAGCGAGCGGCCGAGAACGACCGCCAGCAGGATCATCATGCCCTCGGCGGCGTTGGTCGGCAGGATGAACAGGATCGCCTTGCGGATGTTGTCGTAGACCGTCCGGCCTTCCTCGACGGCGTGCTCGATGGACGCGAAGTTGTCGTCCGACAGCACCATCTCGGCCGCCTGGCGGGCGACCTCGGTGCCTCCTCGGCCCATCGCGACGCCGACGTCGGCGCGCTTCAGCGCCGGCGCGTCATTGACTCCGTCGCCGGTCATCGCCACCACCAGGCCCTCGGCCTGCAGCGCCTCGACCAGGCGCAACTTGTGCTCCGGGCTGGCGCGCGCGAACACGTCGGACTCGATGGCGACCCGGCGGAGTTCGTCGCTGCCCAGTCCCTGGAGCTGTTCGCCCAGCAGGGCGCGCTCGCCGTCACCGATGCCCATCGCGGCGCCGACCGCGCAGGCGGTCGCGAGATGGTCGCCGGTGATCATTTTCACCCGGATGCCGGCCTGCTGGCACTGGGCCACCGCGCGGATGGCCTCCTCGCGCGGCTGATCGATCATGCCCACCAGGCCGAGCAGTGTGAGCCGACCTTCGACCTCGCCGACACTGAGCTGGCTGCCGTCCGGCGGCGGCGCGCGGGTCGCCAGCGCAAGCACCCGCAGACCCTGGGAGGCCAGTGCGTGGGCGCGCGCCAGCCACGGCCCGGATTCCAGCGGCGCGGGCGGCCCGTCGGTGGCCACCTGCCGGCACATCGACAGCACCTGCTCCGGAGCACCCTTGACGCAGATGTAGCGGTTGCCTTGATGGTCGTGGTTGAGCGTGGCCATGTAGCGACGCTCGGACTCGAAGGGAATGGCGTCGTCGCGCGGATGGCTGGCACGAACCCGCGCCGGATCGAGGCCCGCCTTCATCGCCAGCACCAATAGCGCGCCCTCGGTGGGGTCGCCCTGCAGGGTCGCCTGGCCGGCGTGGTCAATGAACTCGGCGTCGTTGCACAGCAGCGCTGCCCGGCAAAGCTCCATCAGCACGCGGTCAGTCGAATAGTCCGGCTCCAGTTCGCCGAGCCGCAGCGCGCCATGTGGATCGTATCCGACCCCGGTGATCGAGTAGTCGCGCTCGCCGAGCGCGACGCGGCTGACGGTCATCTCATTACGGGTCAGCGTGCCGGTCTTGTCGCTGCAGATCACCGACACCGAGCCCAGCGTCTCGACCGCCGGCAGGCGGCGAATGATGGCGTTACGCGCCGCCATGCGCTGCACGCCGATCGCCAGGGTGATGGTAATGATCGCCGGCAGGCCCTCGGGAATGGCCGCCACCGCCAGGCCCACGGCGGCGAGGAACATGTGGTGCAGGTCGTAGCCGTGCACCAGCCTGCCGAATACCAGCGTCAGTAACGCCACCGCGCCGATCACCAGGCTGAGCCGCTTGCCGAAGCGCTCGAGCTGTCGGGTCAGCGGCGTGGCCAGGGTCTGCACGCGGGCGAGCAACGCGCTGATCCTGCCGATCTCGGTGGCCCCGCCGGTCGCGATCACCAGCCCGCTGGCGGTGCCCGTCGCCACCAGCGTGCCCGACCAGGCCATCGAGCTGCGATCACCGAGCGCCGCCTCGGGAGCGACCGGTTCGACGATCTTCTCCACCGCCACCGACTCGCCGGTCAGGACCGCTTCCTCGACCTGCAGGTTGCGGCATTTCAACAGCCGCAGGTCGGCCGGGACGAGATCGCCCGCCTGCAGAAGCACGATGTCGCCGGGCACGAGTTCCTCGGCGAGCAGGTCGGCCTTGTGGCCATCGCGCAGCGCAATGGCACGGTGCGAGAGCATCCCGCTGATGGCCTCGAGCGCGCGTTCCGCCTTGCCTTCCTGGACGAAGCCGATCAGCGCGTTGATTAGCACCACGCCGACGATCACGCTGGTGTCGGCCCATTCACCGAGCGCCGCAGTGACCAGCGCGGCGCCAAGCAACACGTAGATCAGGACATTGTTGAACTGGCTGGCAAGTCGCAGCCAGGCGCTGCGCCGGGGCGGCTCGGGAAGCAGGTTGGGACCGAAGCCCCCCAGTCGCCGGGCGGCCTCTTCGGTGCTCAGCCCGTCCGGGCTCGAGTCCTGGCGCTGCAGCGCTTCATCGGCCGGCAGGCTGTGCCATGCCACGGCGGTGCTGGAATCGCGGGGCTCGTCCATGGATCCCATCGGCCGGCGGGACCGGCCTTCCTCGAGCCCCAGTATGTGCCGCATCCGCGCCGGACGCAGTGCGGGTTTTCCGGTGCCCGAGCCAGGCGCGACTCAGCGAGGAGCCATCAATTTCATCAGCAGGGCCACGCCAAATCCCCATGCGCCGTTCAGCAGCAGCGCACCGGTGAGCACCGTGGGGTCGCCGCCGGCGAAGAACGTGCCGCCCTTGAGCGGCAGCACGATGGCGAGCGCGACCAGGCTGGGCAGCAGCGCACCCAGGCCGATGGCCAGCGCCCAGCGTCGTCCGCCCTGGAAGCGGCGCACCAGCAGCCATAGCAGGATGCCCCACAAGCCGCCCCAGAAGGCCAGCGACAGCACAGCCGGCACGCCGATGGGCGCCACTGGCTCCATGTTCCAGGGGGCCCGCGAGTACAGGCCCGCCAGGTAGAAGGCGAGCAACAGGCCCTGGTGGAACACCAGCGTGGAGGCGAAGCCGGCAATGAAGGCGCGCAGATGCATGGCGGCCACCGGAAAATCATCCAAGGGAACAGCAGGCTAGCGCCGCCCCCGCCACTTGGAAAGCTGCAGCGCACATGGACTTGCGACTATTGCGTGCTATCAAATATTTCATTGCAGATTTCATTGCCAAGGGAGAGAAAAGATATATAATCGCCGCATGTTTCAACGCCGGCATGGATTGCCTGTCGGAGACCATTGGATCCAGGGATTCCCGACCGTGGGGGCGGTGGGCAGGCGGCGACAGGGGGCGGCCCTCGGCCTTCTCGCGCTGGCACTGTGTGGCTTCCCCGCGGTCACCGAGAGCGCGGAGGACACTGCCTTGCCGCTCGATACCATGGTGGTGGTCAGCACACGCAGTCCCCGGCCCGTCAGCGAGGTGGTCGGCATGGTGTCCGTGCTCGGCGATGCAGACGTGCAGTCGCGCATCGTGCTGGATGAGCAGGACCTGTGGCGCTACCTGCCGGGCATCCAGGTGGAATCCACCGGCTCGCGCTTCGCTGCACGCAGCCTGAGCATCCGCGGCATCGGCGGCAATCGCGTGCTGATCGAACTCGATGGCATCCCGATCCAGGAGCGCTTCGCAGTCGGCCAGTTCGCGCACGCCGGGCGCACCGGTGCCGACGTGGATTTCATCCGGCGGGTCGAGGTGCTGCGCGGGCCGGCCTCGAGCCTGTACGGCTCCCGGGCGATCGGTGGCGTGGTCGCCGTGTCCACCTTCGATCCACAGGACCTCGCCGGGGAGCGCGATGGCCACGGTGGACTGTTGCGCGCCGGTTACAGCTCCGACTCGGACAACCTCGGCGCCGGCGGGCTCGGCGCCTGGCACGGGGAGCGGCTCGGCCTGCTGCTCGGGGCCAGTCATCGCCAAAGTCATGAGCCGGACCTTTCGGCAGATCCCGCCAGCCCCGATCGCATCGATCGGGATCGCAGCGCCGTGCTGGCGAAGCTGACGCTGGCCGGCCAGGGCGCAGACCGATTGCGCCTCACCCTGGACGGGGACCGGGAGCAAACGGCTGCCGAAATGAACAGCCTGGTCGGCGTGGGACGTTTCGTGAACACGACGGTGCTGACCGGGGACGACCACATGAGCCGCTCGGGCGCGGCGCTCGACGGCCGCCTCGCGGCCGGGGCCGCCGACTTCGAGGGCGCGATCTTTCACCGGGAGACCCGCACCCGGCAGGACACCATGGACCGTCGCGAAAACCTGGCGCGTCCGATCCAGGTCGATCGCGAGTTTCGTTTTGACACCACCACCAGCGGCCTGCGCGGGCGGGCCTCGAGAGCCTCCGAATTCGGCGGCTTTCGCCACCGCGTGATGCTCGGCGCTGAGTACGCGCGGCGAAAGCTCGACGAGTCCCGGGACGCGCTGCAGACCGGGCTGGAGGACGGGCAGACCTCGAAAGTGGTGCTCGGTGAGCGCTTCCCGCTGCGCGACTTCCCGCTGACCGTCAGCCAGGAGTCCGGCCTGTTCGTGCAGGACGAAATCGAGTCGTTGTCGAAGCGCTGGACGTTCATACCCGCGCTGCGCTTCGACCGCACCCGGATCAGCGTCCGCGACGACCTGGCCTGGCGGCAGGCCAACCCGGAGGCGGTACTGGCGGAACTGACCGAGAGCGATCTTTCACCCCGACTCGGCGCGCTGTGGCGTCCGTCCGCCGGCTTCCAGGCCTGGGGCCAGTTCGCCAGCGGCTTTCGCGCGCCGCCCGCCGAGGACCTGAACATCGGCCTGGACATTCCGCTGTTCAACACCCGGGCCCTGCCGAACCCCGAGCTGAAGTCCGAGACCTCGATCGGCTGGGAACTCGGCCTGCGGGCCAGCGCCGGTGGCGCCTGGATGAGCGCGGCCGGGTTCTGGACCGACTATGAGGATTTCATCGTCTCGCTGGCGCCGCTGGGTCCCGACCCCGAGACCGGCACGCTGCTGTTCCAGTCGCAGAACCTGGATCGCGCGCGCATCAGGGGCGTTGAGCTCGAAGCCGGCACGCCGCTGGGCCTGATGGCCCCCGCGCTGGAGCGGTTCACCGTCGGCCTGAGCGGATACTGGGCCAGGGGCGAGGACCGCCGCACCGGAGCCTCGCTCGATGAGGTCGGGCCATTGTCCGCGGTGCTCTATCTCGACTGGGCGAGCCGCTCCGGCGACTGGGAGACACGGCTGTCGGGCCTGTTCACGCGTGGCAAGCAACGCGATGACCCCGGCCAGGATTTCTTCGACGTGCCCGGCCACGGCATCGTCGATCTGACCACCACCTGGCACGCCGGCCAACGGCTGGCAGTGCGCGCAGGCGTGTTCAACCTCGGCGACAAGACCTGGTGGCGCTGGGGCGACGTCCGCCGCCTGCCTGCCAACGATCCCTTGATTCCGGCGCGATCGGCGCCGGGACGCAGCTTGAGCATTTCATTCAGTCTCGGCTTCGGGCCGGGACGCCATTGACCGGCTGCCTGCCGACGGGGCAGCCCATACCGGAGGAACAGACATGTTGATTCGCGTACTCGTGACACTCCTGGCCAGCGGGCTGGCAATCGCCGGCTGCGAGGCCAACAGCCAGCAGTCGCGACCGTCCGGCCCCTCGGCGACGGCCGTCCACGACGCCGAGGTCGCCTCGGCCGACCAGTCGCTGGAAGCGCGGGTGGCGGCAGGCCGAAAGGTCTACCAGAACGTCTGCCAGGCCTGCCATGGTCCGGAGGGCAAGGGGCTTCCCGGGGCCTTTCCGCCGGTGGCGAACTCCGACTGGATCGCACAGAACAAGGACCGCCTCGTCGACGTGATTCTCAACGGCCTGTCGGGCCCGATCGTGGTCAATGGCCAGAACTACAACGCCGTGATGCCGCCGATGGGCTATCTGAACGATGCCGACGTCGCCAACGTGCTGAACTTCGTGCTGAACTCCTGGGGCAATCCGGGTGGCGAGATCCAGCTCGCGGAAGTCGCGCAAGCCCGCGGCGGTGCACCGGTCGCCGCCACCGCCCCGTCCGATCATCCGACGGGCGGCGAGTCCGCGCTGAAGTACGAAGGGGCGCCGCTGGGCATGGATCCGGAAGCGGCGCGCGGCTTCGTCGACTCTGAAGGCCCGCGGATCACCCGGGAAGACTGGGCGCGCTCCACCGAGCTGTACTTCGAGCGTTGCGCCGGATGCCATGGCGTGCTGCGCCACGGCGCCACCGGCAAGCCGCTGACCCCCGACGTAACCCGCGAGAAGGGCACCGACTACCTCAAGGCGCTGATCACCTACGGGTCTCCGGCCGGAATGCCCAACTGGGGGACCTCGGGCGACATGAGCGAGGCGGAGATCACCGCCATGGCGCACTTCCTGCAGCACGAGCCGCCGGCGCCACCGGAGTTCGGCTTGGACGAGATGCGCGCCACCTGGAAGGTGTTCGTCGCGCCGGACAAGCGGCCGACCCGTCCGCAGCACAAGCGCAACATCGACAATTTCTTTGCCGTGACGCTGCGCGACTCCGGCCAGATCGCGATCATCGATGGCGACACCAAGGAGATCGTCTCGGTCGTCGAGACCGGCTACGCGGTACACATCTCGCGGCCATCGGCTTCGGGCCGCTACGTGTTCACCATCGGCCGCGACGCCAAGATCGACATGATCGACCTGTGGGCAAATCCGCCGGATCGGGTCGCGGAGCTCAAGATCGGCCTCGAGGCGCGCTCGGTCGAGACCTCCAAGTACAAGGGCTTCGAGGATCGCTACGCGATTGCCGGCGCCTACTGGCCGCCACAGTACGTGGTGATGGACGGCGACACCCTGGAACCACTGAAGATCGTCTCCACGCGCGGTATGACGGTGGACACCCAGGAGTACCATCCGGAGCCGCGCGTCGCGGCCATCGTCTCCTCGCACGAGCATCCCGAGTTCATCGTCAACGTGAAGGAGACCGGGCAGATCCTGCTGGTCGACTACAGCAATGTCGATGCGCTCAAGGTGACCACCATCGGCGCCGCGCGCTTCCTGCACGATGGCGGCTGGGATGTCAGCAAGCGCTACTTCCTCACCGCCGCAAACCAGTCCGACAAGATCGCAGTGGTGGACGCCAAGGAGCAGAAGCTGGCGGCGCTCGTGGACGTGAAGCGCATCCCGCACCCGGGCCGCGGCGCCAACATCAAGGATCCGAAGTTCGGTCCGGTATGGGTGACCTCGGCGCTCGGCAATGACGACATCACCTTCATCGGCACCGATCCGGCCGGCAACGCCGCGCACGCCTGGAAGGCGGTGCGGGTCCTCAAGGGGCAGGGCGGCGGCTCGCTGTTCGTCAAGACCCATCCCACCTCCAAGAACCTCTGGGTAGATACCCCGCTGCATCCGGATGAGGCGATCAGCCAGAGCGTTGCGGTGTTCGATGTGGGCAACCTGGAGGCCGGCTTCGAGGTGCTGCCGATCGCCGAATGGGCGAAGCTCGGGGCGGGACCGAAGCGTGTGGTGCAGCCCGAGTACAACAAGGCCGGCGACGAGGTCTGGTTCTCGGTCTGGAACACCATGGACCTGCGCTCGGCGATCGTGGTCGTTGATGACCGGACCCGCAAGCTGAAGCACGTGATCGACGATGAGCGGATCATCACGCCGACCGGCAAGTTCAACATCTACAACACCATGAACGACGTCTACTGATCCCGAGAACGGGGACAGCCCTGGCCCAGGGCTGTCCCCGCGCCTTTTGAAACATTTGGGTTGTTCGGCCGGTCTTCACAGGCATGCGGGGCGCTATGCTCCAGTGGTCAGCCAGGTGTTCGGGAGGATCGGCGATGCAACGACGCACAGTGATCGGCCAGATGGTGGCGGCGGCCCTGCTGCCGGCCTGGTTCCCGCTGGCCGCGCAGGCGGCCAGGCCGGAGGGCCCTGGCGGGGTGGTCCATGGCCGCATCGAAGTAAGCCGCGAGCGCTGGCGGGAGCTGCTGCCGGAGAACCGCTACAAGGTGCTTTTCGAGGAAGCCACCGAACCGCCGCGCAGCAGCCCGCTCGACAAGGAATACCGCGACGGCACTTACATCTGCGCCGCCTGCCACCTGCCGCTGTTCGACAGTGGCGACAAGTTCGACAGCGGCACTGGCTGGCCGAGCTTTACGCGGCCCATCGAGGGCGCCACCGGCAGCAAGCGCGATTTCAAGTTGATCTGGCCGCGCACGGAATACCATTGCAGCCGTTGCGGCGGACACCAGGGTCACGTGTTCAACGACGGCCCGCCGCCCACCGGCCAGCGCTGGTGCAATAACGGCCTGGCGCTTGAGTTCGTGCCGCGCGGCGAAGCCCTGCCGCCGCTCAGGGAGCCGGGTTGAAGCCCGGCTCCGCCGGAATGCGGGTCGCGGCGCTGCTGGGGCTGGTGCTCCTGGTGGCTTCGGCCGGCGGCGAGCAGGAGCCCGCTGCCGACGCGACAGGGCACGCGCGGGCGACATTCGCGGGCGGCTGCTTCTGGTGCATGGAACCGCCCTACGACAAGCTCGAGGGCGTGATCTCGACCACCTCGGGATACGCCGGCGGACCAGAGCGCAATCCGAGCTATCAGCAGGTAGCCAGCGGCCGCACCGGGCATGCCGAAGTCGTGCAGGTGGTGTACGACCCGGCACGGGTCAGCTACCCGTCCCTGCTGAGAGTGTTCTGGAGAAACATCGATCCGTTCGCAGTGGCGCGGCAGTTCTGCGATGTGGGCAAGCAGTATCGCAGCGGGATCTTCTACCACGACGAAGCGCAGCGACTGGCGGCCGAGGCCTCGCTGGCGGAAATTGCCGCGCGCTTCGACCGGCCGATCGCCACCCGCCTCGAGCCGCTCGGTGACACTTTCCATGCGGCGGAGGACTACCACCAGGACTACTACCTGAAAAACCCGGTCCGCTATCGCTACTACCGTTTCAATTGCGGCCGCGACCGCCGCCTGGCGGAGATCTGGGGCGACGAGGCCGGCGGTTGAGGCATCACAGGCCGGCGAGCCCGGGGGGCTTGCCGACACAACTCAGGCACAGTGGGGTGGCAGATAAGTACACTATAAAACAATAAATTACATAATATTCATGAGTAAGTTTCGAGTATTGGTGCGTGCGCCTTTGTTCCGTCCGAAAAAAGGGCTGGCGAACGGATGCTGAGCATGATCGGGCTGCTGATGCTCGGCCTGATACTGTTGTATGTCGGCGCCGAATGGCTGGTGCTTGCCGCTTCGGCAATCGGCCGGCGACTGGGTATCGCCCCGCTGGTGATCGGCCTGACCGTGGTGGCTTTCGGCACAAGCGCGCCCGAGCTGATCGTCAGTGTACAGGCCGCGCTTGCCGGCCGAAGCGAAATCGCGATCGGCAACGTGGTCGGCTCGAACATTGCCAACATCGCACTGATTCTCGGCATCTCCGCCCTGGTCCGGCCGCTGGCGGTACATGCACAGCTTTTGCGACGCGAGGTCTGGCTGGTCCCGGTCATTTCCGCTTTGCTCTGCCTGCTGCTGCTCGACGGCCGGCTCAGCCGGATCGAGGGGGCCCTGCTGGCGGTCCTGCTGTTTGCCTACCTGGCATGGAGCCTGCGGGAGGCGCGGGCGGAGCAGAATCCGGAGGTCGAGCAGGAGTACGCGAAACTGGCGCGATCCAGTGGGCGGCCCGCCTGGCAGTATTGCCTGCTGATCGTGATTTCGCTGGGCGTGCTGGTCGCGGGCGCAACCCTGCTGATCGAGGGAGCCGTGGACCTGGCACGACTGGCCGGCGTGTCGGAGGCGGTGATCGGCCTGACCCTGGTCGCAGTCGGCACCAGCCTGCCGGAGCTGGCGACCTCCGTGGTGGCGTCCATGCGTCGGGAAGGCGACATCGCGATCGGCAACGTGCTGGGTTCGAACCTGTTCAATATTCTCGGTATCCTCGGCATCACCGCCTTGCTTGCCCCGGTGGCGAGCGGCGGGATTTCCTGGTTTGACCTCAGCGCCATGGTCGCTATCGCGATCATCGCCGTCCCCATGCTGCACAGCGGGCTGGTGATTTCCCGGGGCGAGGGCGCCGTGCTATTGGCGCTGTATATCGCCTACCTAGGCTGGCTGCTGCTCTGAGGCTTGCACACCAGGAGCGGCTTCAGCCGCGATCGCTCGTCGCGGCTGAAGCCGCTCCTACGGCGATGTTGCAGGCGCGGGTCTCGACGAAGAAGCGGGAGGCGACCATTGCCATGGCCGCAAAGCCTGCCAGCAGCCACAGCCCGCGCCGGTAGTCCGTCGCCGCGTAGACCGGCACGCCGTCCACCACCCGGCCGTCCCAGCCCAGGTCCATGGCCCAGCCGAACAGCGGCTGGAACAGCGCGGTGCCCAGGAACAGGCCGGTGTTGACCAACGCGATCGCCATGCCCGAGAGCGCCGGCACGGCGACCTCCTTGGCCTGCGCATAGGCCACCACAAAGCTTCCGGCACTGAGTCCGAGGAGGGCGAATAACGCGAGCGCGCCCGGTCCCGGCGTCCACGGCAGCCACAACAATCCCAGGCAGGCGAGCAGGTACAGTCCTGCCCCGGCCTGCAGCACGGGGCGCCGCCGGCGCAGGCTGTCGGACAGGCTGCCCGCCGCCAGGCAGCCGAGCGCGAAGGCCACGGTCGCCAGGGTGGTGTACAACGAGGCCTCGCCGCGGCTCAGCGAATGCACGTCGCGCAACAGCGGCACGGCCCACAGCCCGAGCATGCCGAACAGGCTGCCGGTCATGCCAAAGTCGTAGACGAAGCCCGGCCAGAGGCGCCGGTTGGCGAAGACGGCGAGCTGGTCGCGAATCCAGTGCCGGCTGCGCGGCTCATGCGCCGGCAGTCCCTCCATTTCCCGGACCGAGGGAAAGCCGAACTGCTCGGGCCGGTCGCGCACCAGCAGCCAGGACAGCAGAGCCAGGCCCACCGCCACCAGGCCCAGGGCGACGAACAGAGCACGCCATTCCACGCGCAACAGCATCAGCGCCAGCGGGCCGGTGGCGGCGATCGCACCGAGATTGCCGAGCAGCAGCGTCAGTCCGCTGACAGTGCCATAGCGCCGCTCGCTGAACCACACGGTGTTGCTCTTCATCAGGCCCACGAACACCACCGAGACGCCCAGGCCCACGAGAAACCGTCCGCTGCTGGCAGCGGCGAAACTCTGGGCGAGGCCGAACAGCACGGACCCGGCGCCGGCTACCAGATTGCCGAGCGTCACCGAAAGGCGCGAGCCGAGGGTGTCCGCCAGCACGCCGGCCGGAATCTGCATGGCCGTGTAGATGTAGAAATACATCGCGGCAAGCGAGCCCAGCGCCGCGGCGCTGATGCCGAAGGACTGGGCCAGCTCGGCGGAGACCATGGCCGGCGCGAAGCGGTGGAAGAACGCCAGCATGTAGGCGGCGATCAGCACGCTGTAGATGGTCCAGCGTATCCGCTCGAAACGGGCAGGGTCGAAGTGGCTCACCGGCGCATTCTGCACAAGAATTCGAAGGCGTGCCGTATTGATGTATTGCAGCCAGCGCGCCCCGGCCACGCGGGAAAGAGCGGCCCGCCGCCGGTATCAGTAGCGCCCGCCGGTCTTCAACATGTAATTGCGCATCTCTGAGGACTCGAGATTCATGCGCATCAGGTTGGCGTGGGTAACACGGAAGATCGCGCGCATCACCTTGTAGACGAGCCGCGGATGACTGTCGATGAGACGCTCAAAGTCCTCCGGCTCGAGCGTCAGCACCGTGCTGTCGCTGTCGGCGCGCAGCGTAGTGCCACGTCTTGACCGGTCGATGAATTGACGGCTGCCGGCACATTCGCCGATGCGCATCCGGTACAGGGCGTCCAGCTTGTCGCCGATCGACCTGCAGACGGTCATCCGACCCTCCGCAAGCAGGAACAGCGTGCTCCGCGGCTCACCCTCGCCGGCCAGGATTTCACCCTGTCCCACGGACTGCACGCTCATCTGCGCGGCGAGTATCTCGCACTCCCCGGAGTCGAGTTCCGCGCCCAGCATTGACTGGGCCAGGGCCTTGCATTTGTCGACCTGCGTCATCGCACTCACCCGGCCATGATTCGTGTGTTTGAGTGTTGCTGTCCATGCCCCATGGGCGGCCCGCACAGTTTACCTCGCGCGGTCCGCGGGGACGATAGTCGGCGCGGACTGCCGTCCAGTGATCCTGGATCATTGGCGTTGACCATGGCGGAAGGGCGCGCTTATTCTCCAACAGCTTTGCAGATCGTCTGTCCGCTGGACTGCTGGTTCCGAATCGCCCCGGGGAGGGCAACTTGGCCGAAATTTTCGTTTCTTACTCCCGCCAGGACCGAGTCCGCGTCGCGCCGCTCGTCGCGGCGCTCGAGGCCGAAGGGTGGTCTGTCTGGTGGGATCCGGAGATCTCGCCGGGCGAGGAGTTCGACTCCCTGATCTCCCGTGAGCTCGAGGCTGCCAAGACCCTGATCGTCGTCTGGACGCCCAGGTCGGTCGACTCTCGCTGGGTGCGGGGCGAGGCTCGCGATGCCGCCGACCGCGGCGTGCTGGTGCCGGTGCGGTTCGAGAAGGCCAGGCTGCCGATCGACTTTCGCGCCGTTCATACCACGGACCTGGATGACTGGAACGACGATCCTCAGAGCGTTGCTTTCAAGAGCCTCTGCAAGGCGCTGGAGGCCAAGCTCGGCCAACCCACGCGGCCGGTCCCGGCTGGGCTCGCAATGCATAATGAGCCGCAAGTCAGCATCTGCGTGTTGCCGTTTGCCAACATGAGTGGCGATCCGGAGCAGGAGTACTTCTCCGACGGCATCACCGAGGACATCATCACCGATCTCGGCAAGGTCTCGGCCCTTTCAATTGTTTCCCGCAACATGGCGTTCTCGTTCAAGGGGGCGACCGGCGGCGTCGGTGAGATCGGCCGGCAGACCAAGGCTTCGCACGTGCTGGTGGGCAGCGTCAGGAAGGCCGGGGAGCGCGTGCGGATCACCGCCCAGCTGATCGACGCGTCGAACGACGCACAGGTCTGGGGCGAGCGCTACGACCGCGACCTGAGGGACATCTTCGCCTTGCAGGACGAAATTTCCAAGGCGATCGTCGCCGCGCTGAAGCTGACGCTGTTGCCGGAGGAAAGGCAGGCCCTGGAGCAACGCTCGACCAGCAATGCCGAGGCCTACAAGCTGTACCTGATGGCGCGCCAGTTCTGGCTGCTCGACAACGAGCGCAACAACGAAATCGTGATCCGCATCTGCAAGCATGTCGTCGAGCTCGACCCCAACTATGCGCAGGCTTGGGCGACCCTGGCGCTCGCGCAGTGGAATCTGTTCTGGCGCACGGACTTGACGGTTGGCGACGTGGCCAACCCGGCAAGCCGTGCGCTGGCGCTTGGCCCCCACCTCGCCGACTCGCACGCAGCGGTCGCCGCGGCCCACCGCAGCAAGGGAGAGTTCCTCAGCGGCCTCGAAGCCGCCAGGCGAGCCGTCGAGCTGGAACCACAATCATACGTCGCCAACAGGGTGGCGGGCCTGTGCTGCATGGGTCTGCGTCGCTATGACGATGCGATCCGGTACTTCGAAGTGGCGGTCAACGCCATGGAGTCCGATTTCACGGCGGCCGTTTTCATCGTCCAGTCCTACCAGGCAAAGCACGACAAGGCTCGCACCAGAGTGGCAGCTGCCAGAGCGCTGACGCGGATCGAGAAAGTCGTGTCGGACGAGCCCGGCCACAGCAGGGCAATCGGATTGGGCGTTTATGTCCTCGCGACTTTGGGTGAAGGGGAGCGCGCGGTGGAGTGGGCGACGCGTGCGCGCCTGATCGATCCCGACAACGCCAACCTGCATTACAATCTGGCCTGCGCGATGTCGACGCTGGGAGAGCTTGACCGCGCGTTGAGCATTCTGGAGGACGTATCTGATCGTTCGTCGCCCGGCATGCTGAGCTGGATCGAGGCGGACTCCGACCTCGATCCGATCCGGGCCGACCCGCGCTACGACGCCATGATCGGCCGCGCGAAGGCCCGGCTGGCAGCCGGGGGAGACACCTAGCACGCCGCAAATGGTCGCGCACCCGGGCGCGCGGGTTTTGGGATCGCGCGGCCGGACTGCCGTCAGTCCTGCGCTGCCAGGGTGGCTGCCAGCTTGAGGCGGACGACCGAATCGGCGATCAGCAGGCTCGCAGCGACCGTTGCCAGCAGCGTGACCAGAACGGCGGCCGCGTCGGTGCGCGGCGCGATCACGAGCGGCACGCGAAACAGCGGGCTGTCGAGGCCCTGCACGATCATCCAGCCGAAAAGGCGGCCGAGTACGGCGCCAAGCGGCACGGCCAGCAAGGCGGGGACCATCAGCTCGATCAGCAGCAGCAGCGTAACGGCACGGGCTGAATAGCCATGCGTGCGCAAGATCGCGAAATCCCGCCGGCGCTCGGTAAACAGTATCCGGGCGTTGCTGTAGATCACCCCGATGGTCGTCAGCACGGCGAACAAGATGAAAAAGGACACCAGGATGGTCAGGGTGCGTGTCATGGCCGTGCGGAAGGCTGACAGGGTCGCGCCCTGGTCGATGTAGCCGGCGAGCGCTGGCACATCACGCAGCGCCGCGAGAAACTCCAGCCTGGCTCCGGGGTCGATCTCGACGCGTGCGCCATTGAAGCGCCGGCCCTCGCCGAGCCACTCGTTCAGCACGGGCAGGGCGACGGTCGCCTCCACGCCGAAATACTGCTGCGTCAGGCCGGTTACCGTCACGGTGCGTGGCGAGGCGGCACGCGGCAGCTGCAGCTGCAGCTGGTCACCCGGTTGCACCTGCAGCAGGTCTGCAAGGCTGGCCGTGAGCGCAATGCCCTCAGACGGCGGCATCATCGGCCGCAACTTCATGCTGAGCAGCTGCCGGAGCGTGCCGTCTGGCGGCAATCCGACGAGGGGTGCGGCCTGCTGTCGCCCCCCGGCCGACAGCTTGGCGGGAATCACCCGGAATCCTTCGGCGCGGCGGACCCCTGGCAGGCCCCGCAGTCTCTCGAGCACGTTCTCAGGCACCGGGAAGGGCGTGAGTACGGTTGCGTCCTGCCGCTCGCTGTCGGCGGTCACGCGGATCATGTGCTCCAGCGCGTCGAAGCTGAATGCAGTTGCAACGATCAGCCCCATGGCCAGCGCCGTGGCGCCGGCGCCAAGCCCGGCGCGTCCCTTGTGGCGGAGCAGCTGGCGAATGAGCATGCGCGGGCGCTCACCAAGGGCCGGTAATCGCAGGCCGCGAGCGTACGCCAGGGGCGCCGCCTGTCGCAGCGCTTCGGCAGGCGCCAGGCGCATCACGCGGCGAACGGCGGCGGCCGCGCTGCCGTAGCTCACCAGCATCACCACGGCGAGAGCGATGATCATGGCCACGACATCGGCCGAAGGGACCAGCAACGGGAAGCGGAAGAAGCGAACGTACAAGCGGGTGAGTTCAACACCCATCCATGAACCGAGCGCCACGCCGAGCAGTACGCCGAGCATGGCAACAACGCCTGCGTACTGCAGGTAATGCCGGCGGATGACCCGCGCCTCGATGCCGAGCGATTTGAGGATTCCGATCTGTGGGCGTTCGACTTCGACCACGCGTCCGAGTGCGCCATAGAGCAGGAACCCGGCAACCAGCAGAAACATCGGTGGCAGGACAACTGCGAGCCCTGCGATCTGATCGATCTGGCCCTGGACGAAGGCATGCGAGGGGTGGCCGGCGCGGCCGTGTGAGGCGACACCGCCATGGGGCGTGAGCAGTGCATCCAGTTTCTGCCGCAGCTGCGGTTCGCCAGCCGATGAATGAAGGCGCAACACGACGTCGTTGAACGTCCCTTCGTGGTGGAGCGCGTCGGCAAGCGCTCGCTTGCTCATCCATAAGTGGCCGAAGCGGCGGTCGTCCGGGACGATCTGGCCGGGCCCCACGGCGAACACCGCCTCGGGCGAGAGAGCCAGGCCGACGATGGTGAGCGTGCGCGATTCGCCGCCGATGTGTGCGGCCAGGGAGTCGCCGGGCAGCAGTCCGTGCGCCTCGGCAAAGGGCTCCGAAAGCACGGCCTCGAGCGGGTGACCGGGCGCGACGTTGCGGCCTGCTCGAAGGGCGATCCGGTTGACCGCGGCGCTGTGATCATCCGGCAGGGAGAGAATGCGGCCGACGGCAGGCTCCACCATGCCAGGCGGAACCAGCATGGCCCAGCTGGCGATGCGCGTCTCCACCGCAGCGACGCCGGGCAGCTCAAGCAGCGAGGGAAGCAGAGTCTCCGGCGCCCGCGTCGCCGTGGCAAACACGTCGGCAAATTCGTACTGCTCGTAGTATGCCGCCAGCGACAGGTCCAGGGTGCGGCGCACGTTGGCGGCCATCACGACCGTCGCCACGGCACAGGCCACGACGAGGGCGATGGCGAGCGCCTGGGCGCGTGTCCGCCACAGGTCGCGGCGCAGCTTGCGGTGGAGGTATCGAGCGACCCCGCCTGAGCGCCGCGCCGCGGTCATGAAACGACGCCGGAGAGCGACAGCAGCGGCACGAGTACGAACCACACGATATAAAGAAGCGACAGCGCCATCAGTCCATCGATCCGCCCCGGTGGACGGCTCCGGCACAGAAAGCGCTCAAGTCGCGCGACCAGCAGCAGCGCGTGCGGGCTGGCGATCAGCGTAAGCCAGACGAAGACACCGGAGTAGGGACTGGCAAAGTGCAGGACCAGCGCGGCCAGGGCTGCCAGCACGGCTGTGCCTTGGGCGAAGCGCGCTGCGCGGGCAGGACCCAGCAGCACCGCCAGGGTGCGCTTGCCGGCGGCCCGGTCGGCATCATGGTCGGGAATGCCGGAGAGCGTAATGGCGGGCAGCACCGACAGGAACAAGGGCAGACTGAGGGCCCAGGGCAACGGGTCGCTCAGGGCGCCGCCCTGCAAGGTGTGACCGAACAGGATGACCAGCACGCTGTGCGTGGTCGCGACGTCCAGTTCGCCGGCCCCGCGCCAGCACAATTTCAGCGGAGGCACCGTGTAGCCGATCGCCAGCACAAACAGGATGGCGAGAATGACCAGTGTTTCTGCCGAGATCTGCGGCAGACTCCAGGCAAAGCCGCCGGCGGCCAGCAGGGCCGCCATGGCGCCGATGGCAAGCTGCGTTGCCGTCAGCCGTCCCTCGACGAGCACCCGGGAGCCGCCAGTGAAAGGCCCGGCATGTAGGTTGCGACGGTCGCTGTCCCAATCGAAGATCTCGTTGAGGAACACGGTGGCGACTTCCATCGCAAACAGGCAGGCCAGGCCAAGCCAGAAAGGCACGGGCTGAAAATTACCGGTCGCTTGGTATGCGGTAGCGGCGCCGAGGCCGTAGGCGCCCCACACCATCGGGTGGAACTGCAGCCGCAGCGCGGCGAGCCATGCAGAAATGCGGCTGAGCAGCCGTCCAGAGCGGCCGAGCACGCCGTCCCGGAGCGACCGGCCTGCGTCCCGTGCCTCGGCGAGCCAGCGCTGCCTTTGCTGCGTGTCGGAGTCCTTGATGGGCCCGAAGATCGAGCGACGCACCGGGGTGATTCCGCAGTAGCCCAGCGTGGCACGGGCGAGGCCATTCAAGCCCGGTGAGCCGTATATCCACCGATACACGAAAGGTGGCGTGTCCATGGTGGTCAACAGGTGCGCCGACCTGCCGGTCAGCAGCTTGTACCATCCCTCGCCGTCCTCGCGGTCCTCGAAGGCAAAACCCGGCATCAGGACGCGGTCGAGGAACCCCTTGAGCAGGGCCGGCATGGTTCCCCACCACGTAGGGAACACGAACACCAGGTGATCAGCCCACGCCACCGCTGCCATGGCTTCGGCCACGCTTTGCTCGGTGAGCTGTTCGCGCGGCGAGGACTCGAGGACGTTTGGCTCGAAACGCATGTCGGCGACCTTCAGCCGCCGGACGTCGGCACCCGCCTCGTTCGCACCTGCGGCATAGGCATCCGCCAGCGCCTCGCAAAAGCTGCCCGGGCGCGGATGGCCCAGAACGACCAGCACCCGCAGCCGCGGAGAGTCCTGCCGAGGAGCGGCCGGGATGCCGATCCCGCGCCCACCGTCGCCCGCCACGTTCTGCATCAGACTCCTGCAGTCGTGCACCTTCGCCTCACGTCAGCATAGTCGAACAGGCAAGCGCATCGCATGAGCCGGGCGGGCGATCGAGTGCGCCGGTCCCACCCCGTTGATTGTCGCCCCGGGGCGGGTCGAGGCCCCGCTGCGGCAACTACGGATTCATGCGGCAATTACGCATTGATGTGGCTGGCGGCACGAGGCGACGATGCTGGCGAGTGCCGGGCGCTAATACGACAACACGACCTTGATCGCAAGTCCGCGGCCCTGACTGCCGCGGCACGCCGGAATCGAAAACCCCCGGGACCGGGGGTCGACGGATGGCTTGTGTCGATTTGACTGGCGACCGGAGGACGCATGAAGAAGCACGTGCTGCGCCCCTTGTGGGTGGCCATCGGCCTGTTTGCCCTGGTCCTGGTCGCCAGGCAGTTCATGGTTCCCTCCGATTTCGGGGTGCACGGGGCGAGCTTCACCTATAACTACTACCGCCTGGGCAATGTCCAGGAATGGAAGGACTTTCCCGTCAAGTACCAGGGCCGCGAACGCTGCGCCAACTGTCACGAAGACAACAGCGCGCAGATCGCCGATTCGAAGCACGCCATCATCCAGTGCGAGAACTGTCACGGTCCGGGCGTCGATCACCCGCGGCAGGTCAAGCTGCTGCCCATCGACGGTTCGCGCGAGCAGTGTCTCAGGTGCCACCAGTCTCTCCCGTACCCGTCCAGCCAGCGCATGGCGCTGCCGGGCATCGACGGGGAACGCCATGGGCGACGCCGCGAATGCCGCGCCTGCCACAACCCGCACCACCCCGACGTGGAGGACATGTGATGAGGTGTTCGCGGCGCGACTTCATGAAGAAATCCCTTGCCGGCGCCGCGACCGTGGCAATGCCGGCGTGCACTGCAGCATTCCTTGGTCCGCGGGACGCCGGAGCCTCGGTCGGGGATGCCAGTGTCAGGTGGGGCTTTCTGGTCGATACGGAGAAGTGCGTGGGCTGCGGCCTGTGCGTCAAGGCCTGCAAGATCGAGAACGAGGTTCCCTACGATGCGCCGGTGACCCGCACCTGGGTGGAGCGCTACGTCGTGACCCGGGACGGGGAGACGCATATCGATTCGCCGCTGGGCGCACGCGATGGCTTCATCGACGACAAGATCCGCGGCCAGGAGATCAATCCGGACGACATCGTCAAGGCCTTCTTCGTGCCGAAGCTCTGCAACCAGTGCGACAACCCTCCCTGCGTGCAGGTCTGCCCGGTAGGCGCGACCTACCAGACCAACGACGGCGTGGTGCTGGTGGACCGGGAATGGTGCATCGGCTGCGGCTATTGCATCATGGCCTGCCCCTACGGCGTGCGCTTCTTCCACCCGGTCCACAAGACCGCCGAGAAGTGCAACTTCTGCTATCACCGCATCAGCCAGGGGCTGCAGGCGGCCTGCGTCCAGGCCTGCCCGTTCGAGGCCCGCAAGATGGGCAACCTGAACGACCCCGAAGATCCGGTGACAAAGGTCATCGCGACCGAGCGCGTCGGCGTGCTGAAGGACGAGTATGGCACCAAGCCGCAGGTCTACTACCTCGGCCTCGACGAGAAGGTGAGGTGACGCCATGTCCGCGGAACTGATCGTTCACGGCGCCGAGTGGACCGTCAAGGAACTGTTCGTCTATCCGAACGAGTTCATCTACTGGAGCATCCAGATCGTCATGTACCCCTACATGACGGGCCTGGTGGCCGGCGCCTTCGTGCTCTCTTCGCTGTACCACGTGTTCGGCCAGAAGGAACTGAAGCACATTGCACAGTTCTCGCTGGTGTTTTCTCTGGCGTTGCTGCCGGTCGCGGTGATGCCGTTGCTGCTTCATCTGCAGCAGCCGACGCGGGTGTCCAACCCGATCCTGACACCGCACTTCACCTCGGCGATCGCCGCCTTCGGCATCGTGTTCTCGACCTACGGCATGATCGTGCTGAGCGAGATCTGGTTTGTCTATCGAAGGTATTTCGTCACCCAGGTCGAGGCGCTCCGTGACCAGCCAGGGATTTCGAATTCGTTCCGGCGGATGGTTTATCGCGTGCTGACGCTGGGCGCCTACGACGTCAGCGCCGCCGCGCTGGCGGCCGACAAGAAGGCGGCCACGATCCTGGCGGCGGTCGGCATCCCGGTCGCCTGTTTCCTGCACGGCTATGCCGGCTTCATCTTCGGTTCGGTCAAGGCCAATGCACTGTGGATGTCGCCGCTGATGCCGGTGATCTTCATCATGTCCGCAGTGGTTTCCGGCATCGCGCTGTGCATGCTCACCTACATCGCGATCATGGAGTGGCAGGCGTTCCGCAACCGGCGGCGTGGCGGGCTGCGCGAGGCCAGCGCAATCCGTGGCGTCGAGACCGAGGTCGTCATCAAGACCGCCCGTTACCTGCTCGGCTTCCTGGTCGCGGCCATCAGCCTGGAGGCACTCGATCTGATTTTCCGTGGCTACACGGCGATGAAGTCCTGGGACATTCTGCGCTCGGTGATGTACGGCAAGGACTTCTTCAACATCTTCATCCTGCAGTTCACGCTGGGGACCATTGTGCCCTTCATCCTGCTGGTGCTGCCGCGATTGACCATCCGTCGCACCGTGGTGGCGCTGGTGCTGGTGCTGTTCGGCGTGTTCATGATGCGCTGGAACGTCGTGATCGGCGGCCAGGCCTTCTCGCTGTCCTTCGCGGGCTACATGCACTACGAGATCCCGATCATTCCGCACGACGTGGAGACCTTCAAGGAAGGCCTGTTCGGTGCGCTGCTTGTGGCCGCCACGCCCTTCGTGCTGCTGTATATCATCAACAAGTTCGTGCCGTCCTTGCGGCGGGACATCGAGACTGGCTAGGACTGCAGCGGCCTGAGGCCCGGGCTGGCCGGCGGGAGCGACCATGGTCGATCGCCTGGCAGACGTGGAAGCGCGCCTGGCGGCCATCGAGCTCCGCCTGGGCGCTCTCGAGGGTGCCCGAGCCAGGCAACCGGCTGTGGCCGGGGCGAAGGCCAACGGGGCGCCCGGCGAGGGATCGGTGTCCAGCGCAGCGACCTATCTTGGCAGGGTGCTGCTGATCTTCGGCGGTGCCTATCTGCTGCGCGCCATCACCGACTACGGCTTTCTGCCGACCTGGGCGGGTATTCCGACAGGCGCCGCATATGCACTGCTGTGGCTGTACGTGGCATATCGGGCGGCAGCCCAGCCGCACAAGCGCACCGGCGCAAGGGTCTATGGTGCCGTGTCCGTGCTGCTGGTGCTGCCGATCCTGGTCGAGGCGGTGACCCGCTTCCAACTGCTGTCCGGCCCGCAGAGCGCCGTGGCGCTGACCCTGCTTTGCCTCGTTTACCTGCTGGTGGTTGCGCTTCGCGAGCTGCGCGGCCTTGCATGGCTGGTCACGGCAGGCGGGCTCCTGACGGGGTCGGTGCTGCTGAAAGCCTCGGGTGCGGCGCTCAGTTTCAGCATTTTCATGCTGCTGCTCGGGCTGGTCTGCCTGTGGATTGTCTACCTGCGGCGCTGGCGGGGACTGCAATGGCTGGGCGCGGCAGGCGCGAACTTCGGCGTCGTCTCCCTCGCCCTCATGAGCAGCAATGCGCACTGGCCGATTGAGCCGCTTACGCCCTATCTGCTGGGCCTTGCATTGTGGGGTTCGTACCTGTTGAGCTTCGCCGCGCGCTCCCATCTCCAGGGCCATCCGCCGGGCGCCTTCGAGGCGGTCCAGGCGTTGGTGGCGAGTGCCATCGTCATGGTTGTCGCCGTCTACGCCTCGCAATCCGGCCAGCTCGCGCCGGGCACGTTTGGCATGATTGCGCTGGGCTGCGGCATCGGCGCCTACGCGCTGGCGTTCACACCGGCCACGCGGGCGGCCCGGGGCAGGAGTCACTACTTCTATTCTTCGCTGGGCCTCGCGCTGCTGGTCTGTGGCAGCGCGCTGTTGTTCTCGCCCGCCTCGGCGGCGGTCGGCTGGTCCATGCTGGCCGTCGGCCTGGCGTGGTCGAGCGGCCGGTACCTGAGGGTGTCACTCAGCCTGCATTGCACCCTGCTGCTGATCGCGGCAGCCGCGGGCTCGGGGGTACTGGCCACGGGGCTGTATGCCTTTACCGGGGACGCCACGAAGGCCTGGCCCGCACTCTCTGCGGCACAGCTTGCCGCGGCCGCCGCGATGGTCGCCTGCCTGTTCATTCCCGTGGCCCAGCGATCGGACCGCTGGGGACCCTTGGCCGTCATTCCCCAGCTGGCCGTGCTGTTGCTGGCGCTTTGGAGCGTGGGCGGCCTGATCGTTGCCGTGCTGGCAAGCCTGTTCGCCAACGTGCCTGGACCGGACGCGGACCTCGGAACGGTGGCGGCGCTGCGCACCCTGGTGCTGGCGCTGGCCGCTGTTACACTGGCCCTGTCGAGCCGTTACCGGAGGTGGCCGGAGGCCCGCTGGCTGGCCTATCCTGTGTTGATTGCAGTTGGCATCAAGCTGCTGCTCGACGACTTCCCGCATGGAAGGCCGCTGACCCTGTTCATCGCCCTGGCGCTGGTCGGTGGCGCATTGATCCTGGTATCGAAACTGGTGCCGCAACGCAGTGCATGAACGCCACCCGCGGGCCGTTCAGCCGCTGCCATCCGAAGGAGAGTCATGTGAATCGCCGCAACATGTTGATCTCGGCCACCGCCACGGCGCTGATGGCCGGCGTCGTCGCCGTTTCGGGCACCTCCACCGCCCTGGGGGAGGACAAATCGGTCTCTGACCCCTATTCAGAGGGGTGCGTGAGCTGTCACGTGAAGGACGGCCCCGGGGACATCGGCGCGCGGCTGGCGGCGATGGGCCACAGGAAAGTCGACAGGGGCCTGGAAACCATTCCGGGCGACTGCGCCGAGTGCCACAGCGAGGACGGCGGCTTCACGCCGCTCAGCGAAGTAGTCCACCTGGTGCATTTCGACAACGCGGAGAAAAATCCTTTCGTCGTGGAGCATGGTGGCGAGTGCCTGCACTGCCACGTGATCGACCCCGAAACCGGTGCCGCCTCGGTGAAATCCGGGCCGAGAAACTGGTAGCAAGGTCAATCTGACGGCCTCCCGCCGGACCAGCCGGGCCGGGCGGGAGGCGGTGGTGCCCATCAGCTCCGCGTCAGGCCTGGCCGCGTCGGCCATGGCCGCAGATCAGATTTGGCCCATCAGGAACAACACCAGCAGGATGACCAGTATGACGCCGACCACACCACTGGGCCCGTAGCCCCAGCTCCGGCTGTGCGGCCAGGCGGGAATGACGCCGATGAGGGCCAGTACCAGCACGATCAGCAGCAGGGTGCCCAGGCTCATTTTCGACTCCTTGTGTGACTCTCAACAGGCACGCTACTGCGGCAGCCCGCCCCGGTCGGTACGCTGACGCACGCTTCTGCTTCCCAACCTTCCGTCATTGATGCGCCAGCGTACGCTGGCGCACGGACGCAGCGCGTCGCACGGCGCACGATCTCTTGGGTAAGAAGCGGTTTAGCTACTGGAGAACTGAAGTGCGTGCAATATCTCAAGCACCCTGTCGCGCGCGGCTCGGCGTCCTGGCCAGCCTGCTGACGGCCGTCCTGCTGGTTTCGGCCTGCGCAAGCGTGCCACCGCCGCCTACCAATTCCCTGGACGCGGCCAAGGTCGCGATTGCCAATGCCGAGCGGGCGGAAGCGAGTCGCTACGCGGGCGCCGAACTGGGCGCTGCACGCCAGAAGCTGGCGCAGGCTGATCGCGCCGTTGTTCAGCAGGACATGATTCTGGCCCAGCGGCTCGCCGAGCAGTCTCGCCTGGAGGCCGAGCTGGCCTTCGCCAGGACTGAGGTGGCCAAGGCCGAGGCCATCAATGAAGAAATGAAACGCGCCGCTGATGCCCTCACCGAGGAAATGCAGCGCGCAGGGGGACAGCGATGAATATCTCGATTCGTAACCGGACCCGCTACACGAGGATGCTGGGCATCGCCGTGGCGGGCTCGTTGTTCGTCGCGGGCTGCGCCACCGTGCCGACCCCTCCGGAAGGCTCGGCCGAAGTGCGCAGCAAGCTGACCCGGCTGCAAACGGATCCCAATCTGGCCGGCCGTGCGCCGGTCGCGCTGGAGGAGGCCGAGGCGGCCGTACGGCTCGCCGAGGAGCCGGTGCCCAAGGATGAAGCGCTCGGCGCACACCGGGTGTTCGTGGCCGATCGCAAGGTCGAAATCGCGATGGCCAGGGCATCGACCAACTATCTGGAAGAGCAGCGCGCCCAGCTTGGCGAAGAGCGCGCCCGCGCGCGGCTCGACGCCCGTACGCTCGAGGCGGACCGGGCCAGGCGGC
>CAZOSZ010000011.1:0-12767 GCA_964582505.1 uncultured Ectothiorhodospiraceae bacterium
TGTAGCCGATGCGGTGAAACGGGTTCACGATGCCGCTCACCAGGTTGCGCGAGTGTGCCGCGATCCGCTTGAGGTAACGGATGTAGAGCACCAGCGCGGCCGCGTCACCCGCCGACAGATCGGTGACCTCGCCACCGACGATACGTATCACGATCGCTTCGCACTCGCTGGCGAGCCGTTGCTTGTAGTCGAGCATGATCCTGCGCGCCTTCTCGACATCGCTGGCCTTGAAAGCTTCGACCATCAGCCGGAAGAGTGCCGCGACCCGAATCTCGATGTCCGCCACCTCGGGCTCGAGCGAGCCGGCCTCGAGGCGGCGGGGATGATGGCGCGCGAGGTCGTAGATGTTCTTCGCATAGTCCGCGATTCGCTCGATGTCGATCACGACGCTGACCAGCACCAGGCCCGATGCAACATCGGCGGGACCGTACACCGTCAGGTGGGTCATCACCTTGCGCCGCACATCCCGCTCGAAGCGGTTGACCTGCTTGTCCATCGCATAGACATCCAGCGGAATCGTGCCGTCGTCGCAGCGGCGCAACGACTCGACCGAGGCCTCGAACATCTTCAGGCCGATGTCGAGCATCTCGTGCGACTCCGCGAGCGCCTGCGTGTAAAGGTCGTCCTTCCTGAACAAAGACAACACGTTTTTCCAGGACATGGCGGTCTACCCCATGAAATGCAAGGCAGTCACCGCGACTGCCGGAATCAGAAAATACAGCAGCAGCACGAACGCCGGCGGCAGCCAGCGCGCGTTGTACGCCCATTCGCCCATGCCCACCGCAGCCTTGAGCGGGATGGCGCGAACGAAAGGAATCGGCCAGATGATCAGAATACCAATGATGTTGAACAGCAGGTGCGCGAATGCGACTGTGACTGCGGCAGGATTCGCGGTCGCGAGTGCCGCAAGTATCGCTGTGACGGTCGTGCCGAGATTGGCGCCGAGGCTGAACGGATAGATCTGCATCAGTTTGATCACCCCGGCGGCGGCGAGCGGGATTGCGAGCGCGGTCGGTATCGAGCTCGACTGGACGGCGAAGGTGATCAGCAGCCCGAAAAACAGCGCCCGGCAGGGCGTGCGGAAAATATGCCGGTCAAAAATGTCCTCGAGCCTGCGCAGCATGAGGCTGCGCAGCAGCTTGACGATCGCGGCCAGCATTCCGTAGGTCAGAAGGATGGACAGTACCAGCAGCAGCACGGGTCGCGATCCGACCAGCCAGGTCAGCAGCTCGATCGTCGGCGCAGTCGCCGCCTTCAGCGGGTTCGCAAGGTGCATCCCGCCGAGATCCTGGAAAAGTTCCCCGAGCAGCACGGCCGCATGCGAGACGAAACCGGTCGCAAGCTCCAGGGGCAACAGGATCAGCACGCCGAGCAGGTTGAATACCAGGTGCAGCGATGCGGCCGCGAAGCCGCGTTGCAGCTCGAGCGGGCGCTGAAAGTGGCCGAGCGACACGAGCATACTCGTGACCGTCGTGCCGATGTTCGCGCCCATGATCATCGGAATTGCGCCTTCCACGGAGATCACGCCGCCCGCCACCATGCCGACGATGATCGAAGTCGACGTGGAAGAGCTTTGCAGCAGCGAGGTCGCGAGGATGCCGACGAACAGGCCGAGCAGCGGGTTCGACGTCGTCTCGAGCACGGCCTCGGCGAACTCCCGACCGAACAGGCTGAACGCGGCCGCCAGGGCGCCGATCGCGACGATGAACAGGTAGACGCTGAGTAAGATTCCGCCTGCTGTTGCGCGAGAACGCCAGCGCTCGGCGGTTATAGCACTCGCAAGCATGACAGAACCGTCGCAACGCCCGCCACAGCGTAACTAAGCCCGGCAGGGGTCGCAAATTCCGCGCGCGGCCCGAAGTCTCACCAGGCGCGCTCCAGGACTTTCAGCGCCTCCTCGTGGCTCACTTCCACCGGGTTGAGGATGATCGCGCCGTCGTCGAGCGCCATTTCGGCGATCCTGGGCAGCTGTGCCCTGTCCACCTTGCCGGTCTCCGACAGCGTGCGCGGCAGCCCGCAGCGTGCGTGGATCTCGTCCTTCAGCCACCGCAGCCGGGCGATGGTCTTGTCGGCGCGACTCTCCGGCGGCGTGTCGGCGTAGGGTTCGGCTCCGGCCAGCGGCAGCAACAGCTCACCGATCGGCGCGCGGCGCGCCTCGAGGTTGTACTCCAGCACCGCCGGCAGCAGGATGCTCATGCAGGTGCCGTGATGCACATGGCACAAGGCGCCGACCGAGTGGCCGAGCGCGTGCACCAGTCCCACCATGGAGTTCGAGAACGCGATCCCGGCCATGGTCGCGGCCTGGGCGAGCGCCAGCCGGCCCTCGGCATCGCCGGGCTGGTCGAGGACCTTGAGCAGGTGGTCCGCGATCGCCCGCACCGCCGCGGTGGCGTAGGCGTCGCTCATCGGATTCTTCGCCAGGCAGATATAGGACTCGCAGGCATGGGTCATGGCGTCCATCGCGGTCGCGGCAGTGATCTGCGCAGGCAGGCTCAGCGTCATGCGCGGATCGAGTACGGCGGCATTCGGCATCAAATAGGGGGAAGCGAACGGCACCTTCAGGCCGCGCTCCTCGTCGCGGATGACCGACACGTAGGTGACCTCGGAGCCGGTCCCCGCGGTGGTCGGGATCACCAACAGCGGCTTCAGCGGCCGCGGCAGGTTGCCCGCGCCGGAGTATTTCAAGAGCTCGTCGGTGTGCTCCGAGGCGAGGATGTTGGCAGCCTTGGCGGTGTCGATCGGCGAGCCGCCACCGAGCGCGATCAGCGAGTCGCAGCCGGCCTCCCGGTAGCGCCGGGCGATCGTCCTGACGGCCGCCAGCGAGGAATCCGGCGGCACCTCGTCGTACACGGCCGCAAGCTCCAGCCCGCCCGTGGACAGGATCTCGCGCAGCGTGTCTACCAGCCCGGCGGCCGTCACGCCAGGATCGGTTACCAGCATCGGCCGCTGTGCGCCCAGCGCGCCGAGTTCGAAGGGGATGTTCTCGAGGGCCCGCGCGCCGACGATCAGCTTCACCGGGCAGAAAAACTCGTAGTAGTTGTTGCTCACGTCAGCTCCTCGTGACCAGATCGAGCACGATCCGGCCGTAGATCCTGGCATTCATGCCGAGCTTGTTGCCGAGGCCGAGATCCTGCGGATAGCGCTTCATGCCGCGCGCGGCGATGAATCTCGGCATCAACACGGCCTCGAGGCGGTACATGCAGCGCACCAGCCGGATCCCGGCCCCGAGGTCGCCGTCGACCACCATCCGGGCGCGCGCAAAGGCCATCGGCGTGCTCTCGATGAAGCCGAACACGCGGAAGGCATAGTCCAGGTGCTTGAACCGGATCGACAGGTCAGCCTTGCCCGGCGGGCGCGGCCCGAGGTAGCGCAACCGGCCTTCGGGCGTCTTCTGCAGCACCAGGCCCGGCCCGCGCGGCAGGGTGGTCATTTCGATCACCATGCCGTCGGCGAAGCCGGCGGCCTCGGCGCGTACCACCGCGTCGACGCGGCTCATCGCCCTGAGGCCCCAGCCCACGATGCGCATCATCACAGCCACGTAGATGCGCTTCAGGCGCGTGCGGAAGCTGCTCATCGGCGGTCGGCCTCGGGTGGTTTGCGGCGGAGCAACATAGTGTAGCTCCGGGGGGCGGCGGCGGGGCGTTTTCCACGGCCGGTCGCCGGATGACGCGTACAATGCCGCCCATGGAAGGGCACCTGCTTGCCGACACCCTGGGCTGCTGGCGCTGCGGCGCGGCCATCGTCGACGAGCCGCTGCCGCTGTCGCGCACGGCCGAGTGCCGCCAGTGTCGCGCCGAGCTGCACGTCTGCCTGATGTGCGAGTTCTACGATCCGGCCAAGGCGAATGCCTGCCGCGAGCCGATCGCCGAGCCGGTGGCCGACAAGACGCGGGCGAATTTCTGTGGTTATTTCAAGGCGCGACCCGGCGCCGGCCCTGCCACGGCCCCGCCGCAAGCCGATCCCCGGGCGGCGCTCGACGCCCTGTTCGCCGGTCCCGCCGGTGATGCCCCGGATGAGCCATCCGAAGCGGCACGCCGCCGGCTCGATGAGCTGTTTCGCTAGCCGGGTCCCGCAGGCCCGCCGCGCCGGAATTGGATCTCGCCGGCCCGCTCGGGGAAGCGGCCGCACTTGTCGGCATAGAATTCGCGCAGCCGCGCGAGGTCCGCTTCCGGGTCGCCGCTGAACATCAGGTACTCGGCAATGCCGATCGTGCGCGTGGCATAGTCGATGAACGCCAGGCCGCAGGGCACATTCGCCCCTACGGCCACCTGGTAGAAGCCCGACTTCAGGTACCCGGTGCGCGCGCGCGTGCCCTCAGGCGCGAGCGCCAGCCACATCCAGTCGCTTTGCCGGCAGGCCTCGATCAGCCCCGCGATCACGCCGCGCGGTTCCCGCCGGTTGATCGGCACTCCGCCCATCGCGAACAACAGCCGCCGTAACGGCCAGCGGAACATCGTGTCCTTGCCCATCCAGTTCGCCCGCAGGCCGACGCCGAAGCGATACAGCAGGCCGAGCACGAAGTCCCAGTTCGAGGTGTGCGGGTAGACGATGATGACGCCCTTCGGGCCGGGCAGCGGCGCCACAACCACCTGCCAGCCGAACAGCCTGAGCAGGGCCAGGCAGGCGCGCTGGGGCAGCGTGCGCCGGGAATCCGCGGGGAGGTGGCTGCGATCTTTTGGGCTCATGCGTGGTGACACTGCGCCGGCTGGGCTATCTTGTTACCCGATGGACCTGGGAGAGACCCTGCGGCGCATGGCTGCAGCAATCACAGAAGAAGGGGAGAAATTATGACATCAACGGTCTGCCGCCAATGCAATGCGGACACCCAGTTGACGCAGGTGGGGCACGTCGAGGGCGAGGACAGCGGTATCCGGGTCGTGCTCGAGGGGCTGTCAATCGTCGAATGCACCAACAGCCACAAGCGGTTCCCGACGCCTGGGTATCCGCTGGAGCTGATCCAGGCCCTGCTGAAGAAAGACGACGTCGTGACCACGCAGTTCGCGGTCGAGAAGGGCCTGTTCCGCAAGCACCGGTACTGCCCGGGATGCGGCAAGGAGCTTTCCGCCGAATCGGGCTCGACGACGAAATCGCGCACCGAGGTCGCGCTGCCGAACCTGCAGCCGGTGGTGGTCGAAGTTGCTTTGCCGCTCTACCGCTGTCCCGGCTGCAGCAAGGACGCGACGGTTCCCGAGAAGACAGTCGCGAAGGCCATCATGCAGGCGGTCGCCAACGCCTTTCGCAGCGCCGACATTCCCCCGGGCTGAGGATTCAGGGCGCGGATCGGACCGGCCGTCATTCGCATTGCGTCAGGCGAAGGAACCGGACGCGGTGGATCGACGGATCGAACATGGCATCGAGGGCGCTCGTTGAGCTCGTCGTGTAGCTCAGCACCAGGTCCGCGCCGGAAAGCCCCGCATGCGCCCTGGCGCCGCGGATCAGCAGATGCGGCCGATGGTATTCCGCGGGTCGATAGGTCAGCTGCGCGTCGGACCAGGGTCCGACCAGTCGGGGCGCCGAGCGCACCGCGATGTCTGCCGGACCGTCACCGACGGTATGCACGGCGAAGATCTGCCCGGAGTGCGGGTCGAGCACAATACCCATCTCCGGCTGGCCGACGTCGAACACCGGCCGGCGGTGCGCGCGCGAGGCATCGGCTACCCAGCCGTGCTCCGCACCCGCCCACCACTCGGGCCGGCCCAGCTCGCCTCTGCGGACTCGCCTGCTCGGCCAACGCGCCACAAAGACCGGCACGGAGCGGACCGGTTCCTGCGAGCCGAACGCGTAGACGTGGCCGTCCATTTCCAGCACGGCCGTGTAGCCCAGCAGGGCACCCAGCGGATCCGCCGGGGAATCCAGCGGCCGAATCCGCCATGTGGAGGGCTCGTCATCCGGATTGCTGACCAGGAGCGCGCCCCAGCCGATGCGCTCGGAATTGCGTAGCCGGGCGAAGAACAGCACCAACCGATCCTCAACGCGCACGCCCTGGCCGAAGCGCAGTGACTCATCCCCCTGGTCCGGGAAGAAGGCGGCCGGGGAACCGTCCGCCGCCGTGCCCCAGTAGTAGGCGATGTCTGCGGTCTCCGGATCGGCACCGGTCTGGATCGCGACCGAGTTGCCGACCAGCCGGGCATGACGGCGCTCCCCCCTGCCTGCGGGATCCACCCAGGTCCTGCCGAACAGCCAGAGGATCCTTCCGCCACCCAAGTCGACCGACGAGGCGCTCTCGGTCCCCAGCCAGCGCGGGTCGCGGCGGAAGAGCCGGTCCGCCTCGGGCCACGGCGACGCTTCAAGACACGGATCCTGCACGGCGTCCGCCACGTCGGCGGGGCCGGGGTCCGCGACCCGGCGCAGCACGCGTGGTTCGCTCAGCGCGCCGGGGCGGCCCAGGTAGGGCGCGAGCTGGTCCCGCAGTTGGGCCGACGTGTCGCGCAGCACCAGGTTTCGTCCGTCGAGCAGGTGGGCCAGGCGGAGCTCCCCTGCCTCCAGGGCCTTGAGGAACGCGGCCGGATCGAGCGCCCTGGCGCGAACCTCGTCGGCGCCGACTTCCAGCACCAGCAGCAAGTGTCCCCGGATCTCGGCCCGGCGCGACACTTCCAGCACGAGCTGCTCGTCGAGCCGTCCCAGGCGGGCCAGGAGCGTCGACTGATCGACCGCGCTCGAGTGCACGATCGAGTAAGTATTCTCGGTTTCGTCCGAAGGAAACCACGCCGGGCGACACGGGTCGTCCCTTTTTGCGCGGGAGACCACGAAGCGGTTCGCATCCTCGTCCTCCCAGGTTCCCAGCAGGCCCGGGTCGAACATCGCCTCGGACTCCGGCACCACCGGCTCGACCGAGAGCACGCAGCCGCACAGCAGCGCCGCCAGCCCTGCAGCCATCCCCGGAATCGACAATGCCCTGGCGTTCATGGTGACGCCTCCTGCTCGCAGCGACTCAGCCGGACGAAGCGAAAGGAGTTGGGCCACGCGCGGGTCGTGTAGCTCAGCACGAGCTGCGCGCCCGTGAGGGCCGGATGTGCCCTGGCGCCAGTGGCCACCCTGGATGGTCGATAGATCATCCGCGCATCCGACCAGGAGCCTAACAGTGCTGGTGCCGCGCGGATCGCCACGCCTGCCGGGTCGTCGTCCAGGACGTGCACGGCGAGAAAGCTCCGGGAATCGGGATCGAAGTGAATACTCAGGTTCGGCTGGCCGTGGTCGAACAGCGGCCAGCGCTGCGCACCGGAGGCATCGGGTACCCAGCCGGACGCCGCACCCGCCCACCACTCGGGCCGGCTCAGATCGCCTTCGCGCAATCTGGCCTCCGGCCAACGTGCGGCATGGATCGGATGGGATTCGATCGGCGTCCCGGACCCGCCGAACGCATAGACGTATCCGCCGAGGCGCAGCACCGTGGCATGGGGCTCGAAGCCATCCAGGAGGTCTGTCGGCGCCTCCAGGCGACGCGGCCGCCAGGCGGAGGGCTCGTCATCCGGGTTGTCCACCAGGTACACGGACCAGCTCCAGCGCTCGGAGTCGGTGTCGTGGGGCCGGGAGGCGAACAGCACCAGCAGCTCGTCCACGCGCACCCCGCTGCTGACTTGCAGCCGATTGTCACCCTCGTCCGGTAGGAAGGCGCCCGGAGGCCGCTCCGCGGCCGAGCCCCAGTAGAACCGGATTTCGGCGGTCCCCGGGTCGTAGCCGAGCTGCAGAGCGACCGAGTTGTCGACCCGGGTGGCCAGGCGGGGCGCCCGCTGCCCGGTCGGGTCGATCAAGGTCGTGCCGAACAGCCAGAGGATTCTTCCGTCGCCCAGGTCCACGGACGAAGCGGGAGATCCGCCCAGCCAGTGGGGGTCGTAACGGAACAGCCGGTCCGCCTCGGGCCACGGCGCTGCTTCGAAGCATGGCGGATCCACCGGATCACGCGCCTGTGCATGGGTTTCGTCCGTGACGCGCTGGAACGTGACGCCTTCCTGCAGCACACCCGGGCGCGCGAGGTACGCGGTGAGTTGCTCCCGCACGTTGGTCGCGGAATCGTAGAGCACGAGGTCCCGGCCATCGATGCGCCGGTGCGCGAGGCGGACTTCCCCGGCTGCCAGAGCCTCCTGGAGCAGGTCGGGATCCAGCAAGCTGACAAGCAGCTCGTCGGGGCCGATCTCCAGCACCAGCAGCCGATGTGCCGTCACCGACAGAAGGTGGGGGGATTCGTCGCGGGGCCAAAGCTCCAGCACGAGGTGCTCACCGATCCGGCCGAGACGCGCCAGCAACTCACCACCGATCACGTAGACGTTCCGCTCCGGCTGCATGCGGGAGACCGTAAAGACGGACCCGTCCGGATCCGCCCAGTCGCCCACCAGGCGCGGGTCGAACGTCGCTTCGGATTCCGGGACGATCGGCTCGACCCAGAGCACTTCGCAGCCGCAAAGCAGCACCGCCAGCCCCAGCGCCACGCCCGACATCGATGTGCTCCGCTTGTTCATGGTGAGTCCTCCCTGTGACGGCACCCCGGCGGCTACAGCTGCTCGGCGATCAGCTTGGCGATGTAGTCCCGCCAGCCGACCGCTTTGCTTTCGGCCAGCTCCCTCGCGCGCGCAAAGTCGACCTCGAACAGCTCGCGCTCGAGCTGCGCGACGAAGCGCGGGTCGGACGTCGCGAGGTTGGTTTCCTGGTTGATGCGCAGGCTGAGCTTGTCGAAGTTGGCCGAGCCCACGATGGCCCAGCCGTCATAGAGCGCCGCCTTGACGTGGGTCATGCCCGGGTAGAGGTAGACTCGGATGCCGTTCTGCATGAAGGCCCTGGCAGCGATCAGGTTGGTGCTGTCCATCAGGCCGGAATCGCAGCGCGTGGGCAGGATGACGCGTACGTCGACGCCGCGCTGGCGGGCGCGAATCAGTTCGGCGACCAGCTGGTCGTCCGAGACATAGGGCTGCTGGATATAGATGCGGGACTGCGCCGCGCGGATCGCCGCGAGCTGGGCCCGCAGGATCTGCGCATCGCCGGTGCGCGTGTAGAGCGGCCGGATATTCATGAAATCCGGGCCGTCCATGTCGCCGGCGTGGCGTTCGCGCTTCGTGGCGGCGATCGCAAAGGCCAGGTCGCCGCCGAGGCCGGTGTGTGCCCAGCGCTTGTCGAAGTCCTTGGCGAGCCGGCCGACGATCGGACCGCTCAGCTCCACCATCAGGTCGTGCCAGACGTAGCGGTACTCGTGGCCGATGTTCATGCCGCCGACATAGGCCCGCTTGCGGTCGATGACGATCACCTTGGTGTGATCGGAGGTGAACCAGGGGTTGTCGACCACGCGCACCTCGACCTTCGAGTCCTGCCGCAGGTAGTCGGCAATGAACAGTTGCGACTCGTCGCGCGAATGGTAGGGGGATCCCGCCGGCACGCGGCCCGCCACCAGCGCGCCGAGCCGGTCCACCAGCACTCGCACCCGGACCTGGTGCGAGCGCCGCTTGAGCAGGTCGGCGATGCGCAGCGCGTAATCATCGCGATCGAAGATGTAGAGCCGGATGTCGATCGATTCCTGCGCCTCCAGGATGGCCTCGATGAGCGACTCGAAAAAGGCCTCGCCGTCGATCAGAAGATCCATGCTTCCCCGGTACTGGTCGGTGCCGACCAGGGCATCCAGGCGTTGCTCCCATTGCTCCGGGTCCATCGGCAAGCCTGCCGTCAGCGCCGGTGCGCCGTTGGACGCCGAGGTGCCGCGCGGCAACATTGCGGCGCCGGCGTGGGTCGCCCGCCACAACAGCCGGTGGACCAGGGTGACCGGCTGCCTGAGCACGCCGAACAGGTGGCTGCGCACGGTCACGGCATCGATGACTCGCAGCGAAAAGTCCAACGGCCCGTCGGGTGGCGACGCGGCGGGCAAGGGCGTGATGAACACCGATTGCCGGTCGACGAAGTCCAACAGCACGAAACTCCCGCCCGGCTCGTCCCCGCCCACCGCAAACAGGACCGGGCCGGAGCCTTCCGGATATCCGGACAGCTCGCGTTGCAGATGATCGTGCGCCAGGGCGGTGAATGCCTCCTCGCTGACGCGCCGGCCGATCGGCAGAGCGGCTGGCTTGTCTTCCATGCGCAATAGTCTCAGCATCCCGGCGCTGTCACGATCCAGCACGAAGTCGGCATGCTGCAAACTCACCAGCGTGGCCGATCCCGGGTGCTCGGGCGCGATGTGCTCCAGCACGGCCCAGACCAGCGCCTGCCACTGCGGGTGCCCAAAAAGCACGACCGGCTGCCACTCGAGCTGCAGGTCGGCCGGATCCGCCGGCGGTTCCGGCAGAAACTCCAGCACGGCCATGCGGAGGTTCTGCCGCGCCGGGTTCAGGTCGCCGACCGGCCAGGCCGCGGCGAGGACGGTCTGGTCGTCGCCGCTGCCGTAATGCAGCACCAGTTGCCCGTCGCGGTAGTAGGCGGCGTCCGGCAACTCGAGCAGCAGCCTTTGGACTTCCAGCGGCAGCGCGCCGGCGGAGCCGGGGGCGGCGCAGCCGCCCAGGCTGGCCGCAAGCATCCCCAGCAATCCCGCCGCGATCACGGCACGGATCCGTGGCCTCAGCGGCAGCAGGATTCCCGGGACAGCCAGGGGAAGGGCGGAGCTTCGCTGCGTGTCCATGCGCGGTCCTCCAATCGTGCGCACCGGGTGGAGCGCCTGATTGGGAGGTTGACTCCGCGCGCGGAGGACCGCCTGAGGATTCCGGTATGTTTAGCTGATGATTGGCTGAGGGTCTGCCCTAAGGCCGCGATCAGGGATCGGATCCGGCGCAGTCGATCGCGCCACCGCGGCGCACGCAGGTCTCCGGCCAGCCATACCGGTCCCAGTACCGGTCCAGGCCGATGGCGCTGACGAGGTCGCCGAAGCGCGGGTGGCGACGCAGGCCGATGGTCTCGCGTGCGAACAGGAACTCCACGTCGAACCGGGCAGGTTGCCGCAACTGTTGCATTGCAACCGCCATGGCGGCGTCGACCTCATCCAGGTAGATCAAGCCGCCGAACAGGAATTGCGGCACGATGCTGTGCTCGCGCGCCGCCTCCTCGAGCGCTTCCCGGGCTGCGGCACGACCCGCCGGGTCGCGCACCGCGGCGATAAACGGCTCGATCCAGGCGGTCGAGCCTCCGAGCCGCGACTGCGCGTGCGCCACGATCTGGGCGACCGTCTCGTACTCGCCCAGGCGCAACAGCAGCACCAGGTACGGATTCGGGATCGTCATCGGGTCCATGCCCAGTTCCGCGGCAAGCTCGAACTGCTGCCGGGCGCGCTGGTCGTCGTCGACCCAGAGGTAGGCGACCGCCAGCCGGTAGTTGACGACCGGTGACAGCACGTCCAGCTTCTTCGCCTCCAGCGCCTGGCGCAGCGAACCCTCGGCGTCACCGACCTTGGCGAGCTGCTGCGAATACCACTGGTGCAGGTTGGAGTCATGGGGAGAGGCCGCCAGGGCGAGGCGAAACTCCTCCTCGGCCTCGATCCATTCCCAACGTGCGAGATGCAAGAAAGCGCGCACGTCCCGCGCGTTGTGCGTCAGCGCCGGATCCTGCGCCGCGCCGCGCTCCAGCGTGGCCACCGCCAGCGCGGACATCTCCATGAGATCGTCGCCCGAGTAATAAGGAAGCAGCGCGTAGGCGCTGGCGAGTTCGCGCCAGGCCGCGCCGAAGGCGGGGTCGAACTCGAGCGCCTGCTGAAACAGCTCGATGCTGCGGCGGATCGGTGCCTCCTCGCGCCGCTTCAGGTGATAGCGCCCCTGCAGCAGCAGCTCGTAGGCCGGCATCACCTCGGTGGGCGGCGTCGTGGCGATCTGGGCGACGTCGCTGCCGGCCAACCGGGGCCTGAGTTCGGCGACAATGGCGTTGGCGATTTCGTCCTGCACGGCGAAGATGTCGCGCAGCTCGGCGTCGAAGCTCCGCGACCAGAGATGGAAACCGCGCCGCGCGTCGACCAGCTGGGCGGTGATGCGGACGCGGCTGTCGACCTTGCGCACGCTGCCTTCCAGCACGTAGGTGACGCCGAGCCGCTCGGCAACGCGCCGCACGTCCTTGCTCTGGTTCTTGAACGCAAAGGCCGAGGTGCTGGCGACTACGCGCAGTTCCGGCACCCGCGCCAGCCGGTCGATCAGCTCGTCCGTGAGGCCGTCGCTGAAGTACTCGTTGGCCGGATCGTCGCTGCGATTGACGAACGGCAGCACGACGATGCTCGGTCTGTCCGATGCGGGCGCGTCCATGGCGAGACGCTCAGGCAGGTCCAGATAGAGCACTGACAGGACGACGACAACAGAAAGGGCCAACAGGCCCGCGCCGGGCCAATAGCGGGCTTGCGGGCTTCGCGGCGGGAAAGCTTCAGGCGCGGCCTGTGCGGCAGCTGCGTACCGATCCGGCGCCGCGGCCAGCGGCTCCACCGAAGCGACCAGCCGATAGCCGATTTTCGGTACGGTGTGGATAAAATGCGGCTCGCGCGGATTGTCGGCGAGGCGCGTGCGCAATTGCGAAATGCAGCGTGACAGCACTTCGTCGGAGACGATTCGGCCGCCCCAGACCCGCTCGATGAACTCATCCCGGGTCACCACCTCCCCGGCCCGCTCGGCGAGGCAGACCAGCACGGCCATGACCTTCGGCTCCAGGTGCCCGGTTCCGCCCGGGCCGTCCAGCGTCCCGAGCGTGGGTCTTACGTCCCACTCACCGCCGAGCCTGAATCCTGATTCGAGCCGCTGACCCACCGTGCCTCCTGCTGATCAGGCAATCGACTTCATGTCCTGCCGGGCTTCGACCGATACCGAAGAATCGAGTGACCGGAAAACAGG
>CAZOSZ010000011.1:12867-25358 GCA_964582505.1 uncultured Ectothiorhodospiraceae bacterium
CTGATCATCGCTTTGCTGGCGAGCCCTGCTGCAGCGCAAAAACCGACGTTCGTCGCCTCGCTGTCAGGCGGCGAGGAGGTGCCGGCGGTTGACACGCGGGCGCGGGGTCAGACGGTGCTGCACGTGAGCGGTGACGCCACCGAGCTCAGGTTCAAGCTGATCGTCGCCAATATCGAAGGCATGACCCAGGCACACATCCACTGCGGCGCGCCGGGGGTCAATGGCCCGGTGGTCGTTTTCCTGTTTGGCTTGATGCCGTTGGGTGTCAGCATCAACGGCATTGCCTCCGAAGGCACGGTGACCGCGGCGGACGTGATTCCGCGGCCGGATTCCCCATCGTGCCCAGGCGGAATTGCCAACTTCAATGAACTGCTGGCCAAGATCTTTGCCGGCGAAGCCTACGTGAACGTCCACACGCTGGAGAACCCGGGAGGCGAGATCCGCGGTCAGATTCGCTGAGGAAGCTGTGTCGGCCGGCGTTGATCGTCAACTCACCGCCGGTTCGACCAGGCGAGGAACGATCCTGACTCGCTGTCGGAGATGGGGGGAGGGAATCCCTGCGCCTGCAGATGGCCATGGACTTGATGTCGATGATTTCCCGCTGTTTGCACATCATCCGGCGAATCCAAGGGTAGAATCCGAGCCACGTACTCATCCGGAATCACCGCGATGAACTCAACACCAGTCGCTGGATTCAGTGGCCGCACGGCCGCCTGGCTGACGCTCCTGCTCGCGATCACCCTTCTCGCCACCGCTTCACCCGCCTATGCGGATTCCGGTTTCTACGTCGGTGGCAGCATCGGCACCGCGACGCTCGAGGCCAAGGACGTCGATTCAGACTTCGACTTCGACAAGGACGACTTCGCGGCGAAGCAGTTCGTCGGCTACAACATCGATGCATTCGTACTGGATCTTGCCGTGGAGGGCGGTTACGTCGATTTCGGCAGCCCCTCCGAAACCCTCCTGGGCAGCAAAGTGGGTCTCGATGTCACCGGGTGGGATGTATTCGGCCTCGCAGGTATCGAGCTTGGGCCCATCGGCCTGTTCGCCAAGGCCGGGATGATCTCCTGGGATGCGGAGGCCTCGGTGGATGGCGTCAAGGTTGCCAGCGACAGCGGCACAGACCCGGCGTACGGCGTCGGTGTCCGATTCAGTCTGTGGTCGACCGAGTTCCGCGCCGAGTATGAGTACTTCGACGTGGACACCATCGACCATGCATCCATGTTGTCCGTGGGCGTCGCCTGGACTTTCTGAGAACCGGTCCACACGGTCCGGCCGCGGGCCGGTGTCATTGCACGCGGACCCAGCCGGTCTGGTTCAAATCACAGCAGGCGATCCCGGCCAGTCCCGGTGATCCTGCGGTGCCGCCCGCGCAATGTCAGCAGTCAGCCTGATGGGGCAACGATACCCGCCTCCTCAGGGCCGTCATCGTATTCCCACACGGAGAATGCCGTGCCGGGCTCCCCGTACACGAAGATCCGGCAGGGGCCCCAGCTCGGCGGGATGTGCCACGCGGCCTCGCCGGAAATCTCGAGTTCCCGCGCCTGGTGCCTGCACCAGACGCTGAAGCGATCGAGCCGCCCGTCGATCTCGCCGATCTCGAGCCATTCGCGCGACAGGCTGTGCGCCCAGGGCCGGGCATCTTCGATATAGGCTCGCGCCCTCAACGTTTCACGGCCTGCCACTGCAAGCCGCACGCCCTCCACGTGATTGCGAAGCTCATCCGGTTGCTCGGCAGTGTCCAGCATGGCGGAGAGCGTGTTGTACGTTTCCAGCGCCGCGGCCAGCTCGCCGGAATGCACATAGTCCGCATACAGAAGCTGGAGACCATTCAGGTACAAATCGGGCGCCAGGTAGTTATCCCCGTAGCCGATGGCGCGCAGCAGACTTTGGCGGCGCGCGCGCATGTTGCCCAGAGCACCCTCGTAGGCCGCCTTGACCCACCAGTAGGCAGCGTCCTCGTAGCGGTTATGGCGCGGCAGCTCTTCCAGACGTTCAAGCAGCCGCGCCGGCTCGTACACGAGCCGGCGAACGGCAGCGGCGGCCGCACTCTCGAAGGACCGGTCGCCGCTTGAGTCCTCGACCACGACGTCCCGCACAGTGCCGTCGGTCGTGATCACGAAACTGACCACGACCCAGCCTTCCTGCCCCAGCCGTGCCATCTCCCTGGGGTAGTGTGACGTCCCCATGCCCACGAGCCTGGCGTCCCTGAAGTGCTCGCCGCTCGCACGGCGCACGCCCCAGCCGGTCGGATTTTGCTCCTGGGGCGTTTCGAGCAAGCCCAGTACATCGTCCGCCGTGAAATCGATCCCCCAGGACGAGATCGTCTCCTCCACCGGGCTGCCGTCCAGGGTCGCGGACTGGAACGCGTCGCTGGATGGAACCACCTGTGGTGACTCGGCAGCCGGTCCCATGCCTGGGTGCAATGCCGCCAGGCACAGGACCGCCGTCCGCAAGTACGCCCTACCGCCGCTCACATCGAAACTTCCCCGGAATCATCCCGCTCCGCCCGGAGATTCGCGCCGGAAAGTATAGCTACGGATTCTTTCTCAATGCAGCGGCGCCGCCTCGTAGCGCAATCCCTTGGCGGCGGCCTGGTCCTTCACCACATTGAAAATCTGGTGGTCGAGGCTCGCCTCGATGCCTTCGCGGTCTCGCAGCGTCACGGCGATATGCTGGCGTCGCTGTGAGCTGAGTTCGCTGATTCTGGCCTCCAGCTCTGCCCGGCGATCGGCGGCCTCGGCGACGGCGTTTCTGCGCGCTTCCGGCTCCATCGCCGCCAGCGAAGCAGGCAGGTGATCCTCGGCAAGGGAGTCGAGGTCAACGCGGCCTGAACCGACGTCTGCCACGAGGTCGGCTGCGGCCAGGAAATTGGTCTTTCCGGCACTCGAGGCGTTGAACTCGGCGCGCCGCGCGATGGCTGCGGCCGGGGCGGCGGAATGCAGCATTTCGGCCGCCGCAGACTTGCGTGCAAGCTCTGCCTGCCGCGAGGCATCGCCGTAGAACAGCCGTGTCCGATCCAGTTCGCGTGACAGTTGTGCGATCTGCTCGTCGAACGGCGTGGTCACGGCAACCGCGTCTCCCTGCAGGCCGACCTGGAAGCTTGCGCCGCCTCCGAGCGCGGCGATCCTCTGCCAGTGGCGCCGTGTCTCATCGTGATCGCCGGCCTGGATGGTGTTGATCACGATGCCTCGCCGGGCGGCCGACTTCAAGGTCTGCGGATACTTGATATCGTCTGCGTAATTCATTTGCGGCGGCGCGTCGCCCACCAGGAAAACGACCTTGTAGGCTCGCGAGTCCTGGCTCCAGGAAATGCGATTCACGGCCTCGTGCAGAGCCTCGTTGACGGCTTCGGGGAAGTCGCCCCCGCCGTTGGCCTGGAAGCCCATCAGTTGCGCATACACGGAGTCCAGGTCGGAGGACAGGTCAACCACGCGAGTGAGGTATTCGTCACTCCGGTCGCGGAAGGCCACCAGGCCGATGCGAAGCTCCGGCGTCGGTTGCGCCGAAGCCATGTTGCTGGCAATTGACCAGATGTTTTCCTTGGCAGCCTGGATCAGGCCGCCCATGCTGCCGGTCGTGTCGAGCACAAACACCACGTCGATGCGCGGCGGAGCCTGCTGCTGCCCCGGGTCGGGCGGTGGCAACAGCGGTGCCTGCGAATGGCCGGGATGGCCGGCGACGATGCCGGCAGTGAGGACGAACAATGCGATGACGAGCAGGCGGGTTCTCATGACGGGTACTCCTGGCGGGGTTGAGTGGCAAGGCGCCTGAGCGCCGCCCGGGCGGTCCGCTCGGCCTGGTCGAAGCTCGAATCTGCCGACGGCTCCGGATTCACAGGCCGCGTGGCGGGAATCAGCACGTACAGGGCCTGGACTAGGAAGAAGCACCACAGGGAAAGGAACAGGCTCCCGGTGTGCATCGCGGTGGCCAGCGCGGCGCTCAGCGCAAGGCCGTTCAGCGCGGCATCCAGCGCCGCGGCACGCAGGCTGTCGTGGGCGTACAGGCAACGCAACAGCCAGACCAGCGCCGTCTGCGCAAGCAGCCACACCCAGGGCAGCGGATCAAACGCAAACAACAGCGCGGCGCAGCCTGCCCACGCCGCCATGCTGGCGAGGCGGCCGATGCGCACCCGGTGGCGCGCCAGCAGCAGGAGCAGATAGGCCAGCCCGAGTGCCAGCACCAGCAGCTTCAGGCCGGTGCCCGCGCCGACCAGCGGTGCGAAGACCTTGAACGCGAATGCGCCCGCCGTGCTGAGCAACAGCGCAAGCCCGGCGCCGCGCCAGAAGGCAGCCAGGTTCATGACGGTCTCCGGCGCTGTTTCTCGGCCAGCAGCGCGAGCTCGACGTCAGCCTCGCTGACGGTGCCCTCGTCCGGACTGAAGTCAGCGTGTGTGGACGCCGGCGTGGCCTCGAACACCGCGGCCTGGTCACGCAGCTCCTCCAGACGCCGGCGCTGCTCCTCGAGCCGCTGACGCAGGCCGGCAAGCTCGGTGTCGAGCTGCTCGAGCTGCCGGGCGAGCTGGCGCTGCAGGCGCTCGCACTGCAGGCGCCGCCGCAGCAGGACGCGCGCCAGGGCTTCGTTGCCGGCCTCGAAACACAGGTCGAGCTCGCCCGCGGTGCCTGCGTGCGAGGCCTCGCATTGCGCCATGCGCGCGGCCAGCCGGCGGCGCTCGGCCTCCGCGGTCCGCAGCTTTCCCGCATTGCCGGCGACTTCGTCCTCCATCTCGCGCACCGCCTGGCGGAGCAGCATGTCGGGCTCCTCCAGGCGGTCCAGCACAGCGTGCATGTCGGCTTTGAACAGACGGTTCAGTCGGGTGATCAGTGCCATGGTTCGGACCTCGGTTGGAGTGCGCATCTAGGCTAGACCCGGCGTCCGGGACGATGCAGACCTGCGTCTGTAAAACTTTCGCGGGGTGGTTTACAAAGAATTTACATGCACGCCGGGAAGCGGGTTGCTACGCTCCGGCCAACAGCTACGAGGCCGTTACCCTTCATGCAGCGAAAACCCCGCCTTCTGATCGTCGAGGACGAAGCCGCAATCCGCACCGGCCTGGTGGACCTGTTCGTCTACCACGGCTACGAGGTGGCTGCGGTCGGCGACGGTCGCGAGGGCCTGGCGCGGGCATTGCGCGAGCGCTTCGACCTGGTGCTGCTCGACGTGATGCTGCCCGGAATGGACGGTTTCTCGGTGTGCCAGGGCATCCGCGAATCCGACCCCGACCAGGCGGTGATCATGCTCACCGCGCGCTCCGCCGACGAGGACATCGTGCAGGGTCTGTCACTCGGCGCCGATGACTACGTCGCCAAGCCTTTTGCGGTGGCACAGCTGGTACTGCGGGTGCAGGCGGTACTGCGCCGCACGCGCCCCGAACTGAATGGTGATCGCGTGATCCGCCTGCACGACGGCAGCGAGATCGACACGCGTAGCCTGTGCCTGCGCAATCCCGCCGGCGAGATCCGCCTCACTCGCCGCGAGACCGAACTGTTGCAGTATCTCGCCGAGCACGGTGACCGTCCGGTGCCGCGCGAAGAGCTGCTGGCCCGCGTCTGGGGCTACGGCCCCGAGCTCGGCATCGAAACGCGCACCGTGGACATCCACATCGCCAAGCTGCGCCGGAAAATCGAGGCAGACGCGAAGCAGCCGGTGCATCTCGTGACGGTGCGCGGCGGTGGCTACCGGCTGCTGACGGCGGACTGACGTGGCGCGTTCCCTCCACTTCGGTCAGAACCCCACCCGGCTGCGCCTGCTGCTTGGCGTATTGTTCCTGGCGCTCGCGTTGCCGTCCGCGCTGCTGTTCTGGCAGACCCAGCGGCAGATCCGGCTGGAGGCCTGGCACCAGCACCGGGTGCTCGCCGAGCAAATCAGCCAGCGCATCGAAAGCGACCTGCAGCGCCTGGTCTCGGTCGAGGAAGCGCGCGGATTCGCCGAGTACCGCTTCCTGACCGTGGCCGGCGATCCGGGCGGCACCGTCCTGAGCCAGCGCTCGCCGATCGCCGTCTTGCCGCGTGAGGCAGAGCTGCCGGGCCTGCTCGGCCACTTCGAGGTGGACGCCGCCGGTGGCTTCTCAACGCCCCTGCTGCCGGAGCCTGCGGAGGATCCGGCACGCTATGGACTGAGCGAGGCCGAATGGCGCGAGCGCCTGGCGCTGCGTGACGCCCTGCTGGACGTGTTGAGTCGCAACCGCCTGCTTGCAGCCGCCCGTGTCCGGCGTGTGGCGGACGGAGCCGACTCCGGCGACCGCTTGATAACGGCCGAAGAGGACGCCTTGCCGGTCCCCGCACAGGCGGCCTTTGACCTCCTGAAAGTCGCGATGCCCGCCCCGCCGGCATCCTCCCGTGATGCGCCCGCTGCGGACGCACGCGCTCGACGCCGGGAAGATGCGGTCGTGCTGGAGCGGGCGCGGCCTGCATCCGCCCGGGAGGAAGCACCCGCAGCACCGCGCATCAGCATCTTCGAGAGCGCGCTGGATCCGTTTGAGTTCAGCCGTCTCGACAGTGGTCATTTCGTGTTGTTCCGTCGCGTCTGGCGCGATGGCAGCCGTACCATCCAGGGTCTGCTGCTCGAGCCGGATGGCTTCCTGTCCGACACCATCGTGCGGCCGTTTGGCGACTCGCCGCTGGCCGCGGTCGGCGAACTGCGCATCGCCTATCGCGGCGAGCTGCTGCGCCGTGACGCGGGCCAGGCTGCAGCTGAAGAAGCATCCGCAAGTGCCGAGCCGCTGCACCAGCACCGCCTTTCGGCGCCGCTCGGCGATCTTCAACTCGAACTGAGCCTGCACCGCCTGCCGAGCGGGCCCGGGGCACGCATTGCCACCTGGACTGGCATCGTGCTGCTAGGCGTATTGCTGACCGCCTTTGTTGTCCTCTACCGCCTGGGGATCGGCCAGCTCAGGCTGGCACGCCAGCAGCAGGACTTCATTTCCGCCGTCAGTCACGAGCTCAAGACCCCGTTGACCTCGATCCGCATGTACGGCGAGTTGCTGCGCGAAGGCTGGGTGACGGAAGACAAGCGCCGTGAGTACTACGCCTATATCCACGACGAGAGCGAGCGCCTGTCGCGGCTGATCAGCAATGTACTTCAGCTGGCGCGCATGGAACGCCAGGAGCTGGTGCTGGAAACAAAGGCGGTCGCGATAAGCGATCTGTTTGACCTGCTGCGCTCACGCCTCTCGGGACAGATCGAGCGAGCCGGCTTCAGCGCTTCGTTCACGCTGGACCCCGCGGTCGCCGGGTGCACCGTCGACGTGGATGGCGATGCCTTGCTGCAGGTCTTGATCAATCTCCTCGACAACGCCCTCAAGTTTTCCGCGGGCGCGGAACTCAAGCGCGTCGAGATCGCCGCACGTCCGGAGGGGGACGGCGCCGTTGTGCTGAGCGTCCGCGACTACGGCCCCGGCGTGCCGCACGCGCAGATGCGCCGCATCTTCGAGCTGTTCTACCGCGCGGGCAACGAACTGACCCGCGAGACCGTCGGCACCGGCATCGGCCTTGCACTGGTCCGGCAGCTGGCGACCGCCATGGGCGGCAGCGTGGACGTCGTCAATCGGGAGCCCGGCGCCGAGTTCCGCCTGCGCTTGCCCAGCCGCCGTTGCGACATCGGCGGCCGGCGGGGCAAGGGGCCCATTACCAGCCAAGCTGGCTCATCCGCTGCTCGATGATGATGGTGTACCACCCCATGTCCTGGGGCCGGCGTCGGAGCGGGGCGGGCAGCACGGCGGCGAGGCTCATGGCCTGATAACGCGAGAGTTCGGCGGCGCCGATGCCGTAGTGGTATTGCGCCGCCGCCTCCGCCCCGTAGATCCCGGGGCCGAACTCCACGATGTTCACATACAGCTCCAGAATCCGGTCCTTGCCCAGGATCCATTCCGCCGGTGGCGTCAGCGCCCATTCGTACACCTTGCGCACCGGGTTCCGATGGGTGGTGAAGTACAGATTCTTGATCAGCTGCTGCGTGAGCGTGGATGCGCCGCGCATCGGCTCGCCGGCCATGCCCGCCTGGTCCCGGGCGCTTTGCAACTCCTTCCAGTCGAAGCCCCGGTGCAGGAAGAAGCGGGCGTCCTCGGCCGCCACCACCGCACGCGGCAGGTGGGGCGAGATCCGGTCCGCCGCGCGCCACTGGTAATCCCTCACCGGCTGGTCGCCCCGGACGATGCGCTCCACCGCGCGCTGGACCTGGACGCCGGTGGTGAGCGGTGGAAGGAAGCGAAGATAGACGAGCCCGGCCACGCACAACAGGTAGTGGACGACGGGAAGCAGGACGATGGCGAGGACTACCCGCCGGGTCCACCGCGGGCTTCCCGCCCGCGTGCTGCGATTGCTTTCCGGGGTGTCGGCCCAGCGGTTCGGATGCGTCATGAGGTCTCGCCGGAAGATGCGTCGCGCTCGCCAATCGTGATGCGGCCGTGCAAAGAGAAGCCCTGTCCTGACCAGGGATTATGAGTACATCGGGGGGAAATGAAAAAGGCCGGGGGATCGCTCCCCCGGCCAGTCGTTCACGGATTCCGCCTATTCCTCGATGGCGACCCGTGAGGTGGGCCCGCAGGCCCACCTCGTACGCCTCATTTACTCGAACAAACCCATGATCCTGGCGACGTTTCCGTCGCTGCAGGCCCTGGAAGCGGGACCGGTCACATACGCCGGCACACTGCCGATGTTCCGGTCCACGTTCCAGGTACCCGATGGTGAATGCAGGCCGCGCATCGACGTGCAGCGCATGGCGCTTCGCCTCCACGGGATCGGTGAAGTCGACGTCGCGCGAATCGAAGGCCTGGAACGAGTGGATCGCATGGGAATAGGAGTCGACCGAGCGTCCATGGTTTCCGCCCTGGGAGAGTGAAAAGCGCTTCACTTGGAAGCGCACCGGGCATCCGTCCCAAGCAGCCATCCCGGGCGGGATGCTGAGAGGAATGAGCTACGCTCGATCGAGAAATCCGACCATTCCGGATGTCACGCACAGGACAGCAGATGGGACTTATTCCTGATGCGGAGCTGGTCTCGTTCGAATTGGTTGCGCTGACGACTGCGGATTCAATTGGGGGGAAAGGGGATTTACGCCCTCTATACTTTCGATGAAGCGCACCTGACGCCAAGGCGCTGCCAGAGTGCACCGCCTGCACTCACTCGATAGCGGCCGGAGGTGAGTGATGCTGACTTGCAAGGACGGCCTCGGCATGACGGACTTGACCCGGGAAGAAGTCGAGGCGATCGCCGAGCACGAGCATTGTCCTGAAATCATTGCACTGGAGTTGGGTAACTACCTTGTGCACACGGCCGAGGGTGAGCCCCGGATCCGCAAAATGATTCTGGACGATATCGCGACGGCCGAGGCTCGCGCTGGGGCGCGGCTATCACGAGCACGGTGCCCGGCTGGGGCATCGCAATGGCTATCGGCGCGGTCAGCGAGCTCACCGAGCGGCTGTGGGCGGATTACCAGGCGTTCGCGACTCGCGATCTGTCGGAGCTGGAGCTGCTGTATCTGTTTGTGGACGGCATTGCCGAGCGGCTGCACCTGGGTCAGCCGCGCGAGCCGGTGCTGGCGGCCTGGGGGATCACCACGCAGGGCCAGAAGGTGCTGCTCGGGCTGGCGCCGGGGGTGATCCGGGCGATCGAGGAGGTCTGTGGCCGGAGCCTGCGGCAGCGTACCAGGCGCCCAGTCCCATGCTGGCGCGGCTGGCGCGGGACGAGTTCGTGCGCCGCTACGAGCGCGAGCTGCCCTCGGCGACGGCCTGTTCCCGGCTTCGGCTGGCCCGTATACTGCGTCGCACGGTAACCATCGGTTGGGACGCCGACAATGGCCGAGTTCGACTCGCCTGTTCTGCGCTGGATCCGTGAGCTCGGCCGACGCAAAGTCATACGGGTCGCCGTTGGCTACGCATTGGTGGCGTGGGTACTGATCCAGGTCGCGGAGACCACTTTCGAGCCGATTGGCTTGCCGTTGTGGACGCTGACGCTGGTGATCTGGCTCGCAGTGCTCGGTTTCCCCCTCGCATGCGTCCTCGCCTGGGGCTTCGACGTCACGTCCAGGGGTGTCGAGCGCACGGTCGCAAGAGCCTCATCGACCGATGAATCGCCACAATCGGAAGAGGGACCGCGCGAATCGACACCGTCGGTTGCCATTCTGCCTTTCACGGACATGAGCCAGGCGCAGGACCAGGCATATTTCTGCGACGGCATTGCTGAAGAGATCATTAACGCGCTCTGTTGCGTCCGCGGACTCCGGATTGTGTCGCGAACGTCGTCATTCCAGTTCAAGACCCGTGCCGTCGACGCTCGCGAGATCGGCCAGCAGCTGAATGTCGGTGCAGTACTCGAGGGAAGCGTGCGCAAGGCCGGCAACCGTGTACGAATCACGGCGCAGTTGCTCAACGCCAGCGACGGTTATCATGTCTGGTCGCAGAGCTATGACCGCGAACTCGACGATGTGTTCGCAATCCAGACCGACATCGCGCAGCGAATGGTTGACGCGTTGCGAGTGTCGCTGACGCCGCGCGAGAATGCCCTCATCGAGCGCGGCGGCACGCGCAATTCCCAGGCGTACGATTATTTCCTGCGTGGTCAGCAATTGCTGTGGGCTTACAACGGCGCGGAAGAAGCGCCTGCGATGTTCCGTCGTGCGATCGAGCATGATCCATCGTTCGCGCAGGCGCACGCGGGGCTTGCCAACAGCCTGGCTGTCAGGGGCGCGCAGATCTCCGTGACGCCGGCGGAAATCGAAGAGGCGTCCGCCGCGATCCGCCGTGCGCTCGAGCTCGAACCCTGGATGCCCGAGGCATTTCTTGCTCGCGCGTGTCTGGCATCCCAACAGGGCCGCAACGAGGACGCCGACAGGGACTTCGAGGAGTCCATCCGGCTCAACCCAAAGTCGTATTTCACGTACTACGCTTACGGACGGCATTGCATCAGTACGCGCAGACTGGACAAGGCCGTCGAGCTTTTCCGGACATCCGCGAAGCTGGCACCGGAGGAGTACACGCCCCTCGGGATGTTGGCCTCGGCCCTTCAACAGATGGGTGACAAGGAACAGCAGCACAAGGTCCTGCGGGATAGCCTGCACATGATCGAGCGGCACCTGCAGAGACACCCGAACGACGAGGCTGCACTTGGCCGGGCCGGCGTCTGGGCGGCTTCCGTGGGAGAGACGACACGCGCTGAAAACTACGTCGATCGGGCGATAAAAGCTCGACCGGACGGCTTCATCAACTACTATAATGCCGCCTGTACATACGCTCTTCTCGGTCGACCCGATCGTGCCATCGAGCTGCTGGGTATCGCGGCGCAGCACGGCGGCGCCCCCGCCGTCGGCTGGATCGAGACCGACGACGACCTTGCTTCACTGCGTGACGATCCACGCTACCAAGCCATCATCGACGGCCTGCGCGCGACGGCGCACGATTGAGCCCGGCGCTGCGACTCGCCAATCTCCGCCGCGTAGCGTCACGGCGTTCCGAATCCACCCCGGCGATGGGCTCGCCGGCGCGCTTTTCACGCGCCTCCTTCCACCCGGCCAACCGCCACCGTGGTCGAAGCCATCCCGCAGCTGGTCGGCAGGACATCGCCCGGCAAGAAAGCGCGCATCGAGTAGTGGCAACAGGGGCGCAAGCGCAGCCTGCAATTGCCCACCGGCTACGCAGTCTTCCTGAAATCCCCAATCTGAGCATCGAACGCGCGCTTGAACGCAGGTCTCGCGGTGCAGCGGTCGATATAGGCAGCCAGCCGCCGGTCGCTCGTGACGATGGCGGTGTGCGCGAGGATTCGCAGCACGGTCGTCATCATCAGATCCCCCGCGCTGAAGCGGTCGCCATCGAGATATGGCTTGTCGCCGAGCGACTTGGAGAGGGCGGACAGACGCCTCTGCACGAACTCCACGGCTCCGGGGCGGCGCAGCTTCGCCCACTCCTCGTTCGCGTAGAAGAGATCGATCAATGCGATCTGGACGACGAAGGGCTCGATCGAATTCAGCGCCGCGATCAGCCATTGCGTCGCACGCGCTCGAGCGCCCACGTCCTTCGGCAGGAGCGCCTCGCTGCGTTCGCCGATGTGCAGCACGATGGCACCGGATTCGAACAGGACGAGGCCGTCTTCCTCAAGGATCGGCACCTGCCCGAAGGGCTGGAGCGCGCGATATTCGGGTGTGTCCTGATCGCCTTGTTCGAGGAGCCGCGTCTTGTACGGCAGGCCGGCTTCCTCCAGTGCCCATCGCGCGCGCAGATCGCGCACCTGGCCTTGCGCGAAGTCCGGAACCCATCTGAAAGCCGAGATCGTGATCAAGCGTGTGCCCTTTCGTAGCGTTTGCGGTTGCGAGCATGAACCCGGAGTATCTAATGTTCAAGAACATATTTTAGAATCGCGGCCAAGGAGAGATTGCCATACCCTATCCCGCCGGCCACAGCGAACGCACGCGTGCGCGCATCGTCGACGCCGCGCGCCGCCTGTTCAACCGTCACGGCTTCGAGCAGTTAGTGCACCATCCATTCTGTAATTTGCCTGGTG
>CAZOSZ010000012.1:0-10251 GCA_964582505.1 uncultured Ectothiorhodospiraceae bacterium
GGCTTCAGCCGCGACCCCGATACCCGTCGGGGCTGAAGCCCGTCGTGTACAACGTGGCCGATCAGCCGATCATCCCCATCACCCGGCCGAGATGATGCCGTGCTGCCTGGGCTGGCGCGAGGACGCTGATTGCATGACCCGAGGATTCGCCGATACGGAGGCCCACCGTCTGAAGAAACCGTCTAAAATCCATTCAGATACAGAACATTGTTGAGATAAATTGTCAGACTCTACTGCGTGCCCCGGTGGCTGGCCGGCGAGCTGGTTCAATCCCGACTGCCGGCGCTGCCCCAGGCTTGCCGGGTTTCTGGAGGAGGTACGCTGCAGGCATCCCGGATACCATGCGGCGCCGGTGCCGCCGTTCGGCGCGCCGGATGCGGCGCTTGTGATCGTCGGCCTGGCGCCGGGCATGCACGGCGCCAATCGCACCGGCCGGCCTTTCACGGGTGATTTCGCCGGGATCCTCCTCTACCGGTCCTTACATGCCCTCGGGCTGGCGGACAGGCCAGAATCCGTGGCCGCGGACGACGGCCTGGTTCTGCGCGGCTGCCGCATCACCAACACCGTCAAGTGCCTGCCGCCAGCCAACAAGCCGGCTCCCGGGGAAATCCGCAACTGCCGCCCCTGGCTGGCCGCGGAGCTGGGCGAGCAACCGCCGCGGGCCATCCTCGCGCTCGGCCGGATCGCCCACGACGGCGTGCTGGACGCGCTCGGGCTGCGCCGCCGGGAGCATCGCTTCGCCCATGGCGCCGAGCACGCGCTCACCGGCCATGCAAGGCTGTTCGACTCGTACCATTGCAGCCGGTACAACACTCAGACCAGGCGTCTGACCCCGGAGATGTTCATGGCCGTGCTGTCGAAAGCTGCTTGGCACGCGGGGCTGGGGCAGGGCAGATGAAGACGTCGCCCGCCGGCCCGGGCCAGGCGCCCGACACTCCCGAGGCCGAGGTCTTCGACCCGCGCCCGGTGTTGCGCCGGCTGTCCCGGCGGCCCGGGGTCTACAGGCTGCTCGGGGGCAAGGGCGAGGTCCTGTATGTGGGCAAGGCCCGTGAACTGAAGAAGCGGGTCGCCAGCTATTTCCGTCCCGGCCCGCGCAGCGGCCGCCTCGCGTTGCTGGTTCGGCAGGTGCGGGACATCGAGGTCACGGTCACGCGCAGCGAGGCCGAGGCGCTGGTCCTGGAAAACACACTGATCAAGGCGCACAAGCCGCGCTTCAACGTGCTGCTGAAGGACGACAAGAGCTTTCCCTACATCCGCCTGGACACGTCGCATGCCTATCCGCGGCTGGCCTTTTATCGCGGCAGCCGCAAGGTCCGCGGGCGACTGTTCGGCCCCTATCCGAATGTTCCCGCGGTGCGCGCAACCTTGCGCGACCTGCAACGGCTGTTCCGCATCAGGCCGTGCGAGGACAGCTACTTCGCGCACCGCAGCCGGCCCTGCCTGCAATACCAGATCGAGCGCTGTTCCGGCCCCTGCGTGGGGCTGATCTCGGAGGCCGACTACGCTCGCGACCTCGAGCACGCCATCCGCTTTCTCGAGGGCCGGGGCACCGAGATTCGCGGCGAACTCGTGGAACAGATGGAGGCCGCCGCTGCGAGGCTGGATTTCGAGCAGGCGGCGCGCCACCGCGACCGGATCGCACGCCTCGCGGCGATCCAGGAATCGGCCACTGGAGGGGAGGGGGGTGCCCTCGAAGCGGATGCCGTGGCCGTGGTCGAGCAGGGCGGGCTGTACTGCGTGGCGGCGATCTTCGTGCGTGGCGGCCGGGTGCTGGGCAGCCGCAGCTGGTTCCCCCGGGCCGCATCGGGCACCGACGTCGCGGAGGTGCTTGGCGCATTTGTCGCCCAACATTACCTCGGCGCCGCAGCGCCGGCCGAGATCCTGACCAACCTGCCGCTCGAGGACGAGTCCCTGTTGTCCGAGGCCCTGACGCAGCAGGCCGGGCGCCAGGTCGGCGTGCGGCACCGGGTGCGGACGCCCCGCAGCCGCTGGCTCGAGATGGCCAGGGAGAACGCCCACCAGGCGCTGCAGCTGCAGATCGCCGGACGGGTGGGTTATGCGGCGCAGCTTGAAGAACTCCGCGAGGCGCTCGGTCTGCCGGCCACGCCGGCACGGATCGAATGCTTCGACATCAGCCACACGGCCGGCGAGGCCACCGTGGCTTCCTGCGTGGTGTTCGGCGCCGAGGGCCCGCTGAAGAGCGAGTACCGGCGTTTCAACATCGCCGGCGTCGCGCCAGGCGATGACTACGGGGCCTTGCGCCAGGCCATGCTGCGACGCTACAGCCGGATCAAGCGCGACGAGGCGCCGGTGCCCGACCTGCTGCTGGTCGACGGCGGCCAGGGCCAGTTGGCCGAGGCACTCGTCGTCGTCGAAGCGCTGCAGTTCGAGGGCGTCGAAACCGTGGCGGTCGCCAAGGGCCCGACACGCAAGCCCGGACTCGAGCGGCTGTTCTTGGCCGGTCGACGCGCGGCCCTTATACTTCCGCGCGAGTCCGGCGCATTGCGCCTGGTCCAGCAGGTTCGCGATGAAGCTCACCGATTTGCAATTGCCGGACATCGGCAACGGCGCGCAAAGACCCGCCGCACCAGCCCGCTCGAGGGCATCACCGGCCTGGGCCCGAAGCGCCGCCGGACGCTGCTGAGCCAGTTTGGCGGCCTGCAGGGCGTGACGTCGGCCGGGGTCACCGATCTTGCAAAGGTCCAGGGCATCAGCCGCGAGCTGGCGGAACGGATCTACGACGCGCTTCACCCTGCGGAATGAACGGATGTCAGCAAGGTTCAATTTACCGAACACCCTGACCTGGATCCGGATCATCCTGATCCCGCTGATCGTGTTGATGTTCTACCTGCCGTACCACTGGTCGAGGCCGGCAGCGGCGATCATCTTTGCGTTGGGCGGCATCACGGACTGGCTGGACGGCTACATGGCGCGCCGCCTCGACCAGACGTCCGCCTTCGGCGCGTTTCTCGATCCGGTCGCCGACAAGCTGATGATCTCTACCGCGCTGGTACTGCTGGTGTCCGCCAAGCCCGGCCTCGCGGTGGCGCTGCCCGCGGCGATCATCATCGGCCGGGAGATCGCGGTGTCGGCCTTGCGCGAATGGATGTCCGAACTTGGCGGCCGCCACCACGTCGCGGTCTCCGGCGTCGGCAAGTACAAGACCACGGCACAGATCACCGCGCTGATCATGATGCTGTGGCAGCACAAGCTGTGGTTCATCCCGATGTATGAGCTCGGCTACGCCTTCCTGATCGCTGCCGCGCTGCTCACGCTGTGGTCGATGTCGAAATATCTGGCCGCCGCCTGGCCGCATCTGCACGGTCACTGAGGCCGACGCCAGATGCTTGACAGCCCTCGGGCAGGGCTTAGAATTGCGCCTCCGAAGCGGGAATAGCTCAGTTGGTAGAGCACAACCTTGCCAAGGTTGGGGTCGCGAGTTCGAGTCTCGTTTCCCGCTCCAGATTTCCTTTCTTCTCAGCCTCTTACCTCCTATCCGGGTTGTGCTCTTAGAGAATTCCTGGCGAGTTTTCTCCAGGCCGGCCGGTGCGACGGAGCAGGCAGGCATGCCGGCCTTCGCGGACCCCATCGAGGTCTTCCTCCTCCACGCTCCACGGCAACATCATCGCCACGCGCAGCACCTTGCGGGCGTGGCTGCCGTGGTGATGCTGGCCTCGATGTTCACGATGCGAAACCGCGGGGCGCGCCGGTCCAGCTCTGCCAGCGCGTCGCCGCACAGGAACAATTTCTTGATGTGGTAGAGTAGCGCCGCTCCCGCGAAGCGGGGGCGACCCGGCGCGGTGGCGGAGTGGTTACGCAACGGTCTGCAAAACCGTGTACACCGGTTCGATTCCGGTCCGCGCCTCCATCAAATTGTCCGCAAACGTCCGTAAGCGTTTGACGCGACCTTAAAATCCAGAAAATACAGCCCCCTGAGCGTCCATAGCTATTCGGGGGTAATTGTTGACGTCCGCGAGGGCGCAGGGGTAACAAGTGGGGTAACCAATGGCCTACAGGGACGGTTACCCCCCATGTTGCACAAACTGACGGACGTAGCGATTAAAAACGCTGGAACCCCGGATAAGCCGCGAAAGATGTTCGACGGTGGCGGGCTGTTCCTGCTGGTGAACTCCAACGGCTCCAAGTGGTGGCGATTCCGCTATCGCTACGGCGGCAAACAGAAACGTCTCTCCCTAGGGGTATATCCCGCGACTGGTCTAAAAAAGAGTTCATCGCGCCTTTTCCGGTAAGGCGCGATGAACCAAATTTTTTCCGTCGATGCGCGCCCGGGAGTCACCATCAGCGCCACCCGTGGCCCTGTTTCGCCGTCGGGAGCGAACCAGAAACCGCCCGGACCAGGTACCCCTTGAGCAGGAGGAAATTGCCTGATCTAGCCCAGCAAATTCAGGTCCGTTCATGTCGGATTGGGGGGGGCGGCAAAAGCTCCGTGCGGTATGCGGGGCCACCGGACCCAAAATGCGATGAGAACGCTAACCCAGAATATTTTGCTCGTGCGTGGGTACAGGAAGCATGAATGCCCTGTTTCTCCCGCCAGCGTTCCCACCCCGGCCCCCGCCGCGGACCGTTCGATTGACTGGGATGCGCTAATGTGGCATGAAAACCAAATGCAGCGTGTGGAAATCGGGGGGCAGGCATGGACACGAAAAGGAAGTTCTCTCTCACATGTACGGCGGTTGTCATTGCCGTACTTCTGTCACCTAGCAAGGTGCTTTCCGCACCAATCATCATCGAACCTGACGATTATGCGCCCGGCGCTGACCTTTCGATGGTTTCGGAGTTGGTCACGATCCAGTCGCTCGGATTTGGGCTAGACGTACATCCAGTATTTGCGGTTCCGACTCGATGGCCGGACTTCTTTGATGCGCCGACCGGCAGTCTGACGTTTGGGATGTACGGTTTTAGTTACACTTCCAGCGACAAAGATGTTCTGGCAGGGTACCAGGGACTGCTGCTCCAGTTCACTCGACCAATTCACCGGGTGCAGATCCTTTCCCAGCTTGCCGGATGGTGCGTAATTGACGATGACGAGTTTGGACCACCATTCTTACATCCCGACCCGCTACTCCCCGGTAATGCCTGGGCCGCATTCGACGGCCACGGCGCACTGATCCAATCCGGCGTGCTGCACACATCCGGCTGCGGAATTGTCGATTTGACAACCCTATCGTTTTCATCGGTATCGTATCTCGTATTTGGAGCCGGCGATGCGTCGGCAGTGGTTGAATACGACCGCCTAACGTTTTGGATTCCGGAACCGAGTTCGATCTATCTCATGATCTGCGCGTTGGGGCTATTCATTATGCGGGGCAGGCACGCATAGGTTAGAGGGGTTGGGCCTGAGCCGACGACGCAAAGCTGCCTGAGCGTCCGCTGCTGTCAGCACAAAGACCCCGGTCCCGTGCCGGGGTTTTTGTTTCTGTTCGTTTAGACACCTGGTCGACGGACAAGCGCTCCTGGCCGAGCTGGAGGCAATTGGCAGAGCCAATCATGGATGCCGAGCCGCTAGAGGCGCTGGATCGGTTACAGGAGCTTTGCAGGGAGTCGCGGGGCGAGCCTGGCCCCGCTAGTCCGCTGGTTCAGACACCAGGAAAACGAGCCCTCAGGGACGACAGCCGGGGTAACCTTGGGGCAACAAGGCCAAGCAGATGCAAAATAGTTGCGCAAAACCAGTAAGGTAGTGAGACTATTTGGAGCAAGCCCGCGGCTCCAGAATCCCCACTCGCCGCCGCAACCGGCGGCTCCCTCCCGATCCCATGTGATACGGTTGCCCGCGTCCTCGCCCGGGTGGCGAAACAGGTAGACGCAGCGGACTTAAAATCCGTTGGCCGCAAGGCCGTGCCGGTTCGAATCCGGCCCCGGGCACCAGCTATCCATGAGAATCCGCGCGACATCAGTCCACTGCTTCTTTCGTTGGCCCTCATGGGTTCGTGGCCGTGCGGGAGAACGGCCTGGAGGTCTGGTATCTGCTGGCCATGGACGCACGGGTCCCCCAATGCCCGCGTCAGCCGGCTCACCGGTCACCTGATGGCGGAGCCTGGATTCGTCGGGCAAAACCCGTCCAGTTGGGCTAGGATTGTGTGCAGTGCATGGATGACGAGCGGCGGTCCTGCCGGGCGCCGCTTGCGGCGATCGGGAGAGGAAAGATGGGCCTTTTCGATTTTCTCAGCAACGCTGGCGAGAAGCTCTTCGGGACCGCGGAGATCGACGAGCAAAAGATCCGCGAGCACATCCTCGGACTGGGGCTCGACCTGAAGAAGTTCGTGGTCATCGCGGACCAGGACAAGAGGACGGTGCACCTGCACGGGTACGCCGGATCGCTGGCCGACAAGGAGAAAGCCATCATCGCCGCCGGCAACGTCAGGGGTGTCGAGAAGGTGGATGACCGCATGCGGGTCGGCGAGCCGCAGGAGCCAGGCGCCGCGAAGGCTGCCGAGTCCGAGGCAGAGGAGCCGCCGGCGGCCGAGCAGCCGGTTTCCGACTTCTACACCGTCCAGCCGGGCGATACGCTTTCGGCCATCGCCAAGAAGCACTACGGCAGTGCCAGCAAGTACCCGGTGATCTTCGAGGCCAATCGGCCGATGCTCAAGCATCCCGACAGGATCTACCCGGGTCAGGTACTGCGCATCCCGAAGCTCTGACGCGTGCCGGCATGCGAAACCTGGACATGCCGCCGTGAAGTGGCGGTGGGCGCGTCGTGCCGGCCGCTCAAGGCTTGCCGTAACCGATCGACTTGAGCGCCTCGCTGACCTCCTCGAGGATCCCCGGGTCATCGATGGTCGGCGGCACCTTGTATTCCTGGCCGTCGGCGATCTTGCGCATGGTGGAGCGCAGCACCTTGCCCGAGCGGGTCTTCGGCAGGCGGTCGACGACGGCCACTTTCTTGAATGACGCCACCGGCCCGATGCGCTCGCGTACCATCTGCACGAGCTCGGCCTTGATCTGCTCGTGCGTCCGGTTGACACCGGCCTTGAGCACCACCAGGCCGATCGGCAGCTCGCCCTTGAGCTCGTCGTGCGCGCCGATCACCGCGGCCTCGGCGATGTCCTGGTGCGCCGCCAGCACTTCCTCCATTGCACCGGTCGAGAGGCGGTGGCCGGCGGTGTTGATGATGTCATCGATGCGACTCATGATCCAGAGGTAACCGTCCTCGTCGCGAAAGCCGGCATCGCCAGTGAGATACCAGCCGGGGTGGGCGCTGAGGTAGGACTCGATGTAGCGTTCGTCATTGCCCCACAGCGTCGGCAGCGTCCCGGGCGGCAGCGGCAGGCGGATCATGATGCTGCCGATCTCGCCGTCAGGCAGTTCCTTGCCGTCTTCAGCAAGCACGCGAACGTCGTAGCCGGGCACTGCGCGGGTCGGCGAGCCCGGCTTGATCGGCAGCTGCTCGATGCCCAGGCAGTTCGCCGCGATCGGCCAGCCGGTCTCGGTCTGCCACCAGTGGTCGACCACCGGGATGCCGAGCTTCTCCGTGGCCCAGTTGAGCGTGTCGGGGTCACAGCGCTCGCCGGCAAGAAACAGCGCCCGCAACTTGCTGAGGTCGTAGCGGCTGATGAACTCGCCGCGCGGGTCGTCCCGCTTGATGGCCCTGAAAGCAGTCGGCGCGGTGAACATCACGCTGACGCCGTACTCGGCGATCACCCGCCAGAAGGCGCCGGCGTCGGGTGTGCCCACGGGCTTGCCCTCGTAGAGCACGGTGGTGCAACCGTGCAGCAGCGGCGCGTAGACGATGTAGCTGTGGCCGACCACCCAGCCCACGTCCGAGGCGGCCCAGTACACCTCGCCGGGCTGCACGCCGTAGACATTGGCCATACTCCAGGCCAGCGCCACCGCATGGCCACCATGGTCCCTGACCACGCCTTTCGGAATGCCGGTGGTGCCGGAGGTGTAGAGAATATAGAGCGGGTCGGTGGCTTCCACGGGGACGCAATCCGCCGGCGTGCTCTCGGCTTCCAGTTGCGCCCAGTCGAGGTCCCGGCCGGGCTTGAGGTCGGAGGGCGCCTCGGGCCTGGCGAAGATCACGCAGCGCTCCGGCTTGTACGCGGCGAGCCGGATGGCCTCGTCGAGCAGCGGCTTGTAGGGGATCACGCGATTGACCTCGATGCCACAGGAGGCCGAGAGGATCAGCTTCGGCCTGGCATCATCGATGCGCGTTGCCAACTCGCGCGCCGCGAATCCGCCGAACACCACGGAGTGGATCGCGCCGATTCGTGCGCAGGCCAGCATGCCTACCACGGCCTCGGGAACCATCGGCATGTAGAGGATCACCCGGTCGCCGGCCGAAACCCCCAGGCCCTGCAGCCCGCCGGCGAGTCGCGCGACGCGGTCACGCAGCTCGGCGTAGCTGAACGTCGCCTTGGTCGCCGTGACTGGACTGTCGTAGATCAGCGCGGCCTGGTCGCCGCGGCCGGCCTCGACATGCCGGTCCAGGGCGTTATAGCAGGTGTTCAGCCGGCCGCCGCTGAACCACCGATAAAGCGGCGCCTTGCGGTCATCGAGGACGCGGTCCCACGGTTTGTTCCAGCTGATCCGGCGGGCTGCTTCTGCCCAGAACGCGTCCGGCTCCTCGATGGACTGCCGATAGACGGTTTCGTAGTTCATTCTGGTGTCTCCCTCGATGCGCTCGTGCCGCCGGGCTGCCGCGGCCCGCAGGCCGGAATTGCGGGCCATGCGGATGCCTCGGCCTTGACGGGGGAGTGTATACTGCGCGGCGCCTGACGACCCGCCCCGCGGGCATGTCGGCCACGCACCGGGGCCGGATCCCCGTTCCGATCCTCCACCGCTGACGAGGGGATAGCCGCCTTGCAAGTCAGGGACCCAACGCGGTCACGCTGCACCACGGGTCGCGTCCGGTGAGCCACGTCGCGGACGGGGAGATCCTGCTCGAGGCGAAGCAGCTGGAGCTGTGGCGCGGCGACCGGCGGCTGTTCACCGGAATCTCGTTTGCGCTGCGAGCCGGCGAATTGCTGCACATCGTGGGGCCCAACGGCTGTGGCAAAACCAGCCTGCTGCGCGTGCTCTGCGGGCTGACGCTGCCCGAGACCGGCGACGTCTACTGGCGCAGCAGGAAAGTCCAGCGCAACCGCGCCGATTTCCATGCCAGCACCTGCTACCTGGGGCATCGCGAGAGTCTGAAGGCGGACCTGACGGCCGAGGAGAACCTGGTCTTCCAGCTCGGCCTGCGCGCCTGGCTCAGCCAGGCCGACATCCATGCCGCGCTCGAGCAGGTCGGGCTGACGCGCCAACGGGCCATCCCGGCGCGCAGCCTGTCGGCGGGGCAGAAACGCCGCGTCGCGCTGGCCCGCGCGCTCGCCAGCGGCGCCAGGCTGTGGGTGCTGGACGAGCCCTATACCAACCTGGACATCGACGGTCGTGAGCTGGTCGACCGGATGATGAGCGAGCACCTGCAGCGCGACGGCCTGGTGCTGTTGGTCGCCCACCAGTCCCACGGCGTGTCCGGCGGCGTCAGCCGCCGGCTGGAGCTCGGCTGATGGAATGGCCCGGCCTCGGCACGGCCTTCTGGCTGCAGCTCAGCCGCGATCTCCGGCTGGCGTTCCGTCACATCGGCCAGGCGGCCAATCCGCTGATGTTCTTCGTCATGGTGACGACGCTGTTTCCGCTGGCGCTCAGTCCGGCGCCCGAACTGCTGATGGCGATTGCCCCCGGGGTGGTCTGGGTTTCGGCGCTGCTGGCCTCGCTGCTGGCCGCCGAGAGCCTGTTCCGCCAGGACATCGAGGACGGCACCATGGAGCAGCTGGCACTGTCGCCGCAGCCGCTTGCCCTTTTGCTGTTGGCCAAGACGACGGCCCACTGGCTGATGACGGGCCTGCCGTTGGTGCTGATGGCCCCCGTGGTCGGGCACGCGCTGTTTCTGCCGGCCGAGGCGGTCCCGGCGACCATGCTCGCCTTGTTGCTGGCCACCCCGGTGCTGAGCCTGGCCGGTGCCGTGATGGCAGCGCTGACCGTCGGACTGCGTCGCGGTGGGGGGCTGTTGTCGCTGCTGATTCTGCCGATCGTCATGCCGGTACTGATCTTCGGCGCCCGCGCGACCGACATGGCGGTGCAGGGGCTCGACGTGACCGGCGTGATGTACCTGCTGGCGGCGGTGCTGCTGCTGGCCATGAGCCTGGCGCCGGCTGCCATGTCCGCCGCGATGCGGATCAGCCTCGATTAGTAGGAGCGGCTTCAGCCGCGACGCAATCAGCGGCTTCAGCCGCGATCCCGGTCGCGGCT
>CAZOSZ010000012.1:10351-24191 GCA_964582505.1 uncultured Ectothiorhodospiraceae bacterium
AGCGGCTTCAGCCGCGACGCAATCAGCGGCTTCAGCCGCGATCCCGGTCGCGGCTGAAGCCGCTCCTACGGCAGGGCGGGCATGGGCCCGATCCCGGCCGTGCAAATGGGCGATAATGAGCCCCGGAGCGGCGCGCCGGGCAGAGATCGGGGCGCCTCCCATGAGTATTCCTCGCAATTGAGACTCGTTCCACGTGATAGTTAAATAGCCACCCATGTGGGAATTCGTACATAAGTTGAGTTCGCCGCCCCATTTCTGGCGGCTCTCCGAGGCCATGGTGCCGTGGTTCGGCTGGATCGCGCTGGTGCTGATCGCAGTGGGGACGGTCGGCGGCCTGTGGATCGCGCCGCCCGACTACCAGCAGCTCGACGCATTCCGGATCATCTACTTCCACGTGCCGAGCGCCTGGTTGTCACAGTTCGGCTACGTGGTGATGGCCTCGGCAGCGGCCGTGGGGCTGGCCTGGCGCATCAAGCTGGCGCACGCGATCGCCGCGGCCTGTGCGCCGATCGGCGCGTCGTTTACGGCGGTCGCGCTGGCCACCGGCTCGATCTGGGGCAAGCCGATGTGGGGCACCTGGTGGGTGTGGGATGCGCGCCTGACTTCCACGCTGGTGCTGCTGTTCCTTTATTTCGGCTACATGGCCCTGCGGGCGGCGATCGACGACGAGAGCCGGGCGGATCGCGCCAGCGGCCTGCTGGCGATCATCGGGGTCATCAACATCCCGATCATCAAGTACTCGGTGGAGTGGTGGAACACGCTCCACCAGCCGGCCACGATCTCGAAGCTGGGCAAGCCTGCCATCGAGCCCTCGATGCTGGTGCCGCTGCTGATCATGTGGCTGGGCTTCACCTGTTTCTTCATCGCGGTCCTGCTGATCCGCGCACGCGCCGAATTGATCACCCGCGAGCGGAACAAAAAGTGGCTCCGCGATGTCTTCGAAAGAGGTTGAGCGTGGAATTCCTTTCCTTCGGAAAATACACAGTTTATGTATGGTCGAGCACGATCCTCACCTATATCGTGCTGATCGCCAATGTCATCGCGGCCCGCCGCCGGTTGCGCTCCCGAATTGAGCGCGCTCGCCGCCAGATGGCGGTAGAGGAGGTCCAATGAAAGCCCGCCACCAGCGACTGTTCGCGATCGGCCTGGTCATCGCCGGCGTGGGGCTGGGAACTGCGTTCCTGCTCAAGGCGATGAACCAGAACGTTCTCTATTACTACAGCCCGACCCAGCTCGAGGCCGGCGAGGCGCCGTCCGAGCGCCGCTTCCGCGTCGGCGGCCTGGTGGTCGACGACTCGATTCAGCGGACCGAGGGTTCGATGGAGGTCCGTTTCACGCTGACCGACGAAGCGCATGTCGTGCCGGTGGTCTACTCGGGTATCCTGCCGGACCTGTTTCGCGAGGGCCAGGGCATCATTGCGCACGGCCGCATGGACGGCAAGGTGTTCGTCGCCGACGAGATCCTCGCCAAGCACGACGAGAACTACATGCCGCCGGAGGTCGCGGCTTCGCTCGACCACACCCGCAAGCAGGCTGGCAGCTACGGAGCCGACAAGTGATACCCGAGCTTGGACACGTCGCACTGACCATCGCGCTTTGCCTTGCAATCGCGCAGGCCTTCTTCGGCCTGGCGGGTCCGATCTTCAACAAGCCGGGCTGGAGCGCCGTGGCGAAACCCGTCTCAGTCGGCCAGTTCGTGTTCGTCGCCATCTCCTTTGCCGGGCTGACCTACGCATTCATCGCCCACGATTTCTCCGTTGCCTACGTCGCCAATCACTCCAACTCGCAGCTGCCTTTCATGTACCGCATCTCGGGCGTGTGGGGCGGACACGAGGGCTCGCTGCTCCTCTGGGTGTTGATGTTGAGCGCCTGGGGCGCACTGCTCAGCACCTTCACCCGCAGCATTCCGCTGGCAACCTCGGCCAAGGTGCTCGGCGTCATGGGCGTGATCAGCATCGGCTTCTTGTGGTTCATGCTGGCCACGTCGAATCCCTTTGACCGGCTGTTCCCGGCGCCACTCGACGGCCGCGACCTGAACCCGCTGCTGCAGGACCCGGGGCTGGTGATCCACCCGCCGATGCTCTACATGGGTTACGTGGGTTTCGCCGTGGCTTACTCCTTCGCCATCGCGGCGATGATCGAGGGCAAGCTCGACGGCCAGTGGGCGCGCTGGATCCGGCCGTGGACGGCCGCCGCGTGGGCCTTCCTGACGATCGGCATTGCGCTGGGCAGCTGGTGGGCCTACTACGAGCTCGGCTGGGGCGGCTGGTGGTTCTGGGACCCGGTCGAGAATGCCTCGTTCATGCCCTGGCTGATGGGCACGGCCTTGCTGCACTCGCTGGCAGTGACCGAACGACGCGGCCTGTTCAAGGGCTGGACCCTGCTGCTGGCGGTGTCGGCATTCTCGCTGAGCCTGCTCGGTACCTTCCTGGTGCGCTCCGGCGTACTCGTCTCGGTGCATGCCTTCGCGACCGATCCGGATCGCGGCGTGTTCATCCTTGCCATGCTGGTGTTCTTCATCGGCAGCGCGCTGGCGCTGTATGCGTGGCGCGCGCCGGCACTTGCGCAGCGTGGCGGCTTCGCGCCCCTGTCGCGCGAGACCTTCCTGCTTGCGAACAACATGCTGTTCGTCGTCGCGGCCTTGCTGATCCTGTTCGGCACGTTGTATCCGTTGTTCCTCGATGCAATGAACCTCGGCAAGATCTCGGTGGGTCCGCCGTACTTCAACACGGTGTTCATCATTCCGACCCTGCCGCTGGTGCTGTTGATGGGGCTCGGCATGCACAGCGCCTGGAAGAAGACCGACTGGCAGCAGCTCAAGGGCAAGCTCTGGCCCTTCGCGCTGGGCGTGGTGCTGTTCTCGCTGATCGTGCCGCTGATCGTCTACCGGCAGTTCAGCGTGATGAAGTTCATTGGCGTGACACTCGGCGTGTGGGTGATGGCGGTGGCGTTCATCGACCCGGTCAGGTACTGGCTGCGCAAGCGCACGCTGCGCAACTACTCGCGCACCATGATGGCGATGTGCATCGCCCACTTCGGTATCGGGCTGTTCGTCATCGGCGTGACGATGGTGGAGACCTACGGCGTCGCGCGCGACATCGGCATGAAGCCGGGCGACACCGCGGTGGTCGAAGACTATTCGTTCACCTTCGTCGGCACCCGAGACGTCGAGGGACCGAACTACCGCGCGGTCGAGGGCGAAGTCATCGTCGAGAAGGATGGCCGCCAGGTGGCCGTGCTTCACCCGCAGAAGCGCACCTACCTGGTGCAGCAGAACCCGATGACCGAGGCGGCGATTCATCCGCGCATCCAGCGTGACCTGTTCGTCGCCCTGGGCGAGCCGCTGGGGCAGGGCGCCTGGAGCATGCGCATCCAGTACAAGCCCTATATCCGGTTCATCTGGCTCGGTGCGCTGGTGATGGCCTTCGCGGCCTTTTTCGGCATCTCCGACAGGCGCTACCGGGTGCGCAGCGAGGCCGAGGCCGGCGACCCGTCGGCCGTCGGCGCCCGGCCGAAGCTGCAGGAGGGACTCGCCTGATGAGGTCGCTGAAGTACCTGCTGCCGGCGCTGGTGTTTCTGGCTCTCGTGGCGGTTTTCTGGCGCGGCCTGCAGCTCAACCCGGGCCATGTGCCTTCACCGCTGATCGGCAAACCGGCGCCGGCGTTCGAATTGCAGGAGCTGCGCACGCTGGAGCAGGTGTTTGCGCACTCCGACATGTTCGGCGAGCCGGCGGTGCTGAACGTCTGGGCCACCTGGTGCGCGGGCTGCCGGCAGGAGCATGACTTCCTGATGCAGCTGGCCCGCTCTGGCGAGGTGCCGGTGTACGGCATGAACTATCGCGACGAGCGCGATCCGGCGCTGGACTGGCTCAGGCGGCTGGGCGATCCGTACGTCAAGATCGCGTACGATCCGGAGGGCGTCGGCAGCCTCGACTGGGGCGTTTACGGTGCGCCGGAAACCTTCCTGATGGATCCGCAGGGCACTGTGGTCTACAAGCACCTCGGTCCACTCAACCCGGAGATCTGGGCGCGCGAATTCCGCCCTAGAATTGCTGCCATGTCCGCGGGGCCGCGATGAGGCCTCTGGCACTCCTTCTGCTGGCCGCGCTGCTGGCCTTCGGCTCCGCCTCGCTGGCCGCCGATATCTCGGCCATGGATCCCGAAGCAACCTTCGAGACCCGGGAGCAACTGCAGCGCTACGAGCGACTGATCCATGAGCTGCGCTGCCTGGTCTGCCAGAACCAGACCATTGCGGACTCGAATGCGGACCTGGCGAAGGATCTTCGCCGCCAGACCCGCGACATGATCCTCGCGGGCCGGACCGATGCTGAGATCCAGCAGTTCATGACCGACCGCTACGGCGATTTCGTGCTCTACAACCCGCCAGTCAAGCCGACGACCTACCTGCTGTGGGGCGCGCCGGTGATCCTGCTGCTGATCGGGGCCGTGGTGATGGTGAGCGTCGTCAGCCGCAAGGCCGGCGAGTCGACCGACGGCAGCGACGGGATGGGGGAGAACACATGACACAGTTCTGGATCGCGGCCCTGGCCCTCGGGCTGGTGGCCGTGGCCTTCGTGCTGGTGCCCGTGATCCGCGCATGGACCCGCCAGGAAGGTGAGAAGTCCTCCGCGGCACTGGGCGTCGGCGTGGTGGTCGCTCTGGCGATCCCGGTGGTGGCCGTGATCCTCTACTCGCGCTGGACCACCTGGGACTGGACCAGCGGCGGCATGCACGCGATCGGCTCCGCAGCCAGCGGCGTGCACGAGCTCGACGAGGCGGTCGCGGCGCTGGAGCAGCGCCTCTCGCAGCAACCGGAGGACCTCGAGGGCTGGATGATGCTCGGGCGCACCTACATGTCGATGCGCAGATTTGACGACGCGGCACGGGCGTTCCGCCAGGCTGCCAACATCGACCGGCAGGATTCACCGCAGATCATGGCGGACCTCGGCGAAGCCATCGCGCTTTCGGATCCGATGGGCCTGGAAGGGGAGGCCGGAGCGATCTTCGAGCGCGTGCTGGCGCTGAGCCCGGCGCATCCCAAGGCTCTCTGGTACGGCGGCCTGAATGCCTACGAGAGCGCGCAGTTCGCACTCGCCGAGCAGCGCCTCAGCCTGTTGCTGACGCTCAATCCCCCCGAGACGCTGATCCCCCTGATCGAGGAACGGGTGGCCGCTGCCCGCGCGCATGCCGGCGTGGATTCTGGCGCGCTGTCCGGGTCGATGCCCCCGGTGGCGACCGCGCGGCCGGATGCCGGCCCGACCGCCGCACCCGAGGCGGCTGAAGTCGGCGGCGAGGGGATCCGCCTGGAGATCAGCCTCGACCCGGCGCTGACCGCTCGCATCCCGGGGCCGACCCCGATGTTCATCATCGCCCGCAACGCGGAGGGCGGCCCGCCATTGGCGGTGATCCGCGCCAGCTCCGCGGAACTGCCGCTGTCGGTCACCCTGACCGATGACAACGCGATGATGGAGGGTGTCACGCTGTCCGACCAGCCGGAACTGGAGCTGGTCGCCCGCGTGTCACTCTCGGGCAGCCCTGCGCAGCGGCCCGGTGACCTGTTCGGTGCGGTAAACTACGCCCGCGGCAATCACGGGACGACCCGCATCCGGATCGACCGGGTCGCGGAATAGCCAGTCGGGGAGAGGCGCAGCATGGGCGACGATCTGAAGACCCGCTTTGAGCAGGCTGCGGTGGACGTCAAGGGCCTGTCCAGTCGGCCGAGCGACAACGATATGCTGGCGCTGTACGCGCTCTACAAGCAGGCGACGGAGGGTGACGTGGCCGGCGACAAGCCCGGCTTTTTCGATTTCGTCGCTCGCGCGAAGTACGAAGCCTGGGAGGCGCTGAAGGGCACTTCAGCCGACCAGGCGATGCAGCAGTACATCGACAGGGTCCGCGCACTCGGCGCCTGACGCGCTTGCAGGCGCAACTGAGCTTCCCCGTCGCGCCGTCGCTGGCCGGCGCGTACCTGAAGGCGCTGCTGGACCGCCGCCCGCGGCGCCTGGCGCCCGGACATTCCAGCCCGCTGATCGAGGCCGAAGTCGGCGCGCTGCAGGCCGAGCCCGGGCGGGTGGCGGCCTATCGCGAAGTCTGCGAACTGCCCGATGACGGCAATCTGCCGCTGCCCTATCCGCACATCCTCGCCGCCAGCACGCACATGAACATGCTGCTCAACCCGGTGTTCCCGGTGCGACTGGTCGGGCTGGTGCACTTGAGTCACGTAATCGAGCTGATCGCGGCACTGCCGGTCAGTGCCCCGCTGGTGCTCGACTGCAGGCTGGAGGAGGGCCGGCGGACCATGCGCGGGGACGAGTTCCGCCTCGTGACGGAAGCGCTGAGTGCCGGCCAGCTCGCGTGGCGCGAGACCATGGGCTTTCTGGTGCCGGCCGGCGGCCTGGGGCGAAAGTCGCCGCCCGAGCGGTCGGAACTGCCGGCCTGCGTCGGCGAATGGCCGGTGCCGGCGAACATCGGCCGACGCTACGCGCGCGTGTCCGGAGACTGGAACCCGATCCACCTGGCGGGCGTCCTGGCGCGACCCTTCGGTTTTCGCGGTGCGATCGCACACGGCATGTGGACGCTGACGCGCTGCCTGGGCTGGCTGGCCTCCGGCCCCGTCACGCCCGGGGCGCGACTCGAGGCGAGGTTTCTCAGGCCGCTGTTGTTGCCCGCCCGGGTGCGGTTGCATGCCGGCGGCACCGGGCCGGACGGGGAACGGGAGTTCTGGCTGGTGTCCGACGGCAGCGCGATTCCACACTTGCGGGGTCGGTGGCGGCCCGGCGGCCAAGTGTGAACAGGCCCTAGGTGATCCTGGGCAGCAACCAGCTCACCCAGGGGACCGTCACCAGCGGCGTGGCGATCGCCAGCGCAAGCCCCGGCACAAGAAAGGCCCGGCTGGCGATCTCACCGGTCGAGTAGGCGATCGCGTTGGGCGGCGTGGCGATCGGCAGGCACATCGCGGTGGACGCGGACAGGGCGATGACCACCGGCAAGATGCCCGGGCCTGCGCCCAGTGAAATGGCGGCAGCCGCGCCCAGCGGCACGAGGATGTTGGCCGCGGCCGTGTTGCTCATGAAGTTCGACAGCACCGTGGTCAGCAAGGCGAAGACCATCGCTGCGCCCATCAGGCCGAGTCCCGCCACCGGCAGGCCGGCCACCAGCCAGGCCGCAAGGCCGGTCTCGGTGACGGCCACTCCCAGCGACAAGCCACCGGCCATCAGGATCAGCACGTCCCAGCGGAGCCGGCGGATCTCCGCAACTCCGATGACGCCGGTGACCGATAACACCGTGATCGGGATGAATGCGACCACCGACGCGGGCGCCGGCCCGAACATCCAAAGCAGCAACGTGGCGCTGAACACCACCACCACCACACCCCGCTGCCAGGCGGGCGCGCGCGGGCCGCTGTCCTGGACTATCCCCAGCGCGCCACGATCCAGCAGCAGTCCGGCGGCCCGGTGGCGATACAGCAGAAACGCGCCCAGCGCGCCGGCCAGCAGCAGCGCCGGGGGCAAGCCGAGAGCCATCCAGTCGAGAAACGACAACTCCACCCCGGCCCTGGAGACGAAGCCGGCAGCGATCGCATTCGGCGGTGTGCCGACCAGTGTGCCCATGCCGCCCAGGTTGGCGGCCACCGCGATGCCCAGTGGCAGCGCCGGACGGAAGGGGTGCCCGGGCCCGAGCGTGCGCAGCACCGGCGTGACCACCGCGATCATCAACGCCGCGGTGGCGGTGTTCGACATGAACATCGAGAACACAAAGGTGATGCCCATGGCGGCCAGCAGCACCGCCGAGGCACGCGCTCCGGCGGCACGAAACACATAGCCGGCGAGCGTGCGGTCGAGGCCGGTACGGGCTGCGGCCTCGGCGAGGATGAAGCCCGCCAGGAACAGCCAGATCAACGGGCTGGCGAGCGGTGCAATGAAGATCTGCCAGCGGTCAGGCTCATCGGCGGCGGCGAACACGCCGTCCGGACGGCCGAGCAGGGCGATCTCCAGGCCGATCACCAGCAGGGCCACTGCAAAGGCGGGGATTGCCTCGCTGGCCCACAGGCCCGCGGCGAAGACCAGGATGAACAGGCAGCGGCGGCCGGCGGGATCGAGCGCCAGCCAGTCGGGCAGGAAAGCCACGGCGGCGGCCACGGCGAGGCAGCCGAGCAGGCGCGTGAGCGCCGCGAAGTCGTCGAACTCGACTGCCGCGATGAAGCGCCGCGCCGCGCGCCGCGTGTCCCTCACCGGCCTTCGGGTCCGCCCGCGAAGTGCACCGGATTCAGGCCGCCTTGACCCTCGGACCTGCGTCGCTCACGGCCCGTCCGGCGACATCCTCGTAATGCCGGAAGTTGTCCGCGAACAGCCCGGCCAGCTTGCGGCAAGTGGCATCGTAGGCGCTCTTGTCGGCCCAAGTGTTGCGCGGCACCAGGATCTCGTCCGGCACGCCGGGGCAGGACTTGGGGATTGCCAGCCCGAAAATCGGGTCCGATTGGGTTGGCTGACTGCCGAGGGCGCCTGAGTGGATCGCGTCGACGATCGCGCGGGTGTAGGAAAGCTTCATCCGCTTGCCGGTGCCGTAGGCGCCGCCCGACCAGCCGGTGTTGACAAGCCAGACGTCGGCACCCTGCCTGCGGATGCATTCCGCCAGCAGCTCGGCGTACTTGGCCGGATGCCAGACCAGGAACGGCCCGCCGAAGCAGGGCGAGAAGGTCGCTTCGGGCTCCGTCACGCCCACCTCGGTGCCGGCGATCTTGGCAGTGTAGCCGCTGATGAAGTGGTACATGGCCTGCTCAGGCGTCAGTCGACTGACCGGGGGCAGCACGCCAAAGGCGTCACAGGTCAGGAATATGACGTTCTTCGGATGGCCGCCGACGCAGGGGATCCTGGCGTTCTGGATGAACTCGATGGGATATGAGCCGCGCGTGTTGGCCGTGATCGACGTGTCGGCATAATCGACTTCGCGCGTCGCCATATCGTAGACCACGTTCTCCAGCACCGAGCCGAAGCGCAAGGCGCGGTAGATGTCGGGTTCCGCTTCCTCCGAGAGATCGATTACCTTGGCGTAGCAGCCGCCCTCGATGTTGAAAATGCCGTCGTCACTCCAGCAGTGCTCGTCATCGCCGATCAGGCGACGCTTCGGATCGGCCGACAGGGTGGTCTTGCCGGTTCCCGACAGGCCGAACAGGATCGAGGTGTCGCCGTCGGCGCCCTCGGTGGCGGAGCAGTGCATTGACAGCACGCCCTTGGCCGGCATCAGGTAGTTCATGATGGTGAACACGCCCTTCTTCATCTCGCCGGCGTATTCCGTGCCGAGAATCACCATCTCGCGATGGCCGAACTGCAGGCTGATGCTGGTCCCGGAGGTCATGCCCGGCACATGCCGGTTGGCGGGGAAGCTGCCGGCGTTGAAGATTACGTAATCGGGTTCGCCGAATTCTGCCAGCTGCCCGGCACTCGGGCGGATCAGCATGTTGTGCATGAACAGCGCGTGATAGGGGCGGGCGCAGATCACCCGGACCTTGATGCGGTACTTCGGATCCCATCCGGCGAAGGCGTCGACCACATAAAGACGGTCGCGTGTGCCGAGGAAGTCCACCGCCTGGGTCCGGTTGATCTCGAAGGCCTGCTGCTCGAGCTTCACGTTGACCTTGCCCCACCACACGTCCTCGGCGACATTCGGGTCGTCGATGATGCGCTTGTCGAGCGGGCTGCGGCCGGTCTTGACCCCGGACAACGCCACCAGTGCGCCGGACGCCGTGACGGCAGAACCGCGATCCCACCGCAGTGCGTGCTCGTAGAGGACGGCCGGGGGCAGGTTCCGGTAAACTTCCCCGACGCTGATGCCGTACTGCTCGAGCGAAAAAGGCGCTGCCATCCGTTCGGTCTCCAGGGTTCGTCGGTCTACCGGGCCGGCATCGGGCCCCGGGGACGGCGTTTAAGCCGGTCACTGCCCGGATTCGGACGCCGCAAACAGGCGGGTAAGTATATACCGTGACGGATTGAATCCCATGCTTGCGGGAATCCACGGTACGCTGCGGCGGCACGGCGCACATACACTCGGGCCGAGCCGGCCGGTCAGTTGCGCGCGCCCGGCCGGAATATGCGCGCGACTTTCGCTGCGCTGCAAAATGGCGGCACGTGAGGGCTGAGTGATGAACACGCGTACTGCGGCCATGGCCGGACTCGACCTCGGCGACCGCCCGCGCAAGAGCCGCTGGCCGGCGCGCATGGACGTGGTGCAGAGCCTGAGCGGCCTGGTGCTGGCGCTGTTCATGTGGGGCCACATGTTCTTTGTCGCCTCGATCCTGGTCAGCAAGGACTTCATGTGGACGGTCGCGAAGATGTTCGAGGGCTACTTCATCTTCGGCAAGCCGTATCCGGGCATCGTGTCAGTGATCGTCGGCGGCATCATCGCGCTGATCGTGCTGCATGCCTTCCTGGCGATGCGCAAGTTTCCGGCCAATTTCCGCCAGTACCGCAGCTTCATCGGGCACCGCCGCGCGCTTGCCCACAGCGACACCACGCTGTGGTGGCTGCAGGCGGTCACCGGCTTCATGCTGTTCTTCCTCGCTTCGGTGCACCTCTACCAGATGCTGATGCACCCGGGCCTGATCGGCCCGTATGCGTCGGCCGACCGGGTCTGGAGCGGCCGCTGGTGGCCACTGTACCTGGTGATGCTGTTCGCGGTGGAGATTCACGCGGGCATCGGCCTGTATCGTCTGACGGTAAAGTGGGGCTGGTTCGAGGGCGCGGATCCTGCCGCGTCGCGGCGCAGGCTGCAACGCCTGAAGTGGGCCCTGACGGCGTTTTTCATCGTGCTCGGACTGGCCACGCTGGCCGCCTACATGAAGATCGGCTACGAGCATCGTGACCAGGTCGGCGAGCGATATGTGCCGAGCTGGGTGGCACCGGCGCCGGCGGGCGATGGCGCGCCATGAAGATCACCTATACCGACGTGCTGGTGATCGGCGGAGGACTCGCAGGCCTGCGGCTGGCAATTGCCGCGCGACGCCGCGGCCAGGAAGTCATCGTGCTGTCGCTCGTGCCGCCAAAGCGTTCGCACAGCAAGGCGGCCCAGGGCGGCATGCAAGCCAGCCTGGGCAACGTGATCAAGGGGCAGGGCGACAACGAGGACGTGCACTTCGAGGACACGGTGCGCGGCTCCGACTGGCTGGCCGACCAGCAGGTGGTGCGGATGTTCGTCAACACCGCGCCCAAGGCGGTACGCGAACTTGCGGCCTGGGGCGTGCCCTGGAGCCGCGTCCGCAAGGGCGACCGCACCGTGATCATCAACGGCCAGAAGGTCACCATCACCGAGCGCGACGAGGCGCACGGGCTGGTCGCGCAACGGGACTTCGGCGGCACCAAGAAATGGCGCACGTGCTACGTGTCTGACGGCACCGGCCACGCGATGCTGCAGGCGATCGGCGACCGGGCCATCGGCGACGGCATCACCGTGCACGAGCGGGTCGAGGCGCTGGCGCTGATCCACGACGGCAAGCGCTGCTATGGCGCGGTGGTGCGCAACCTGATCAGCGGCGAACTGCTGGCCTACGTGGCGAAGGCAACGGCGATCGCCACCGGCGGCGCCGGCAGGCTGTACCGGGTGACCACCAACGCGGTGATCTGCGAGGGCATCGGCCACGCACTCGCGCTGGAGACGGGCGTGGCCGCAGTCGGCAACATGGAGGCGGTGCAGTTTCACCCGACCGCCATCGTGCCTGCCGGCATCCTGGTCACCGAGGGCTGCCGCGGTGACGGCGGACTGCTGAGGGACGCCGACGGCCACCGCTTCATGCCGGACTACGAGCCGGAGAAGAAGGAACTCGCCTCGCGCGACGTCGTCAGCCGCCGCATGGAGGAGCACATTATCGCGGGCAAGGGCGTGAAATCGCGTTTCGGCGAGCACCTCTGGCTCGACATCACGCTGCTCGGCGAACAGCACATCAAGCGCAACCTGCGCGAGGTGTTCGACATCTGCCACTATTTCCTCGGCATTGATCCGGTCAAGGAGCGGATCCCGGTGAGGCCGGCGCAGCACTACACCATGGGCGGCGTGCGCACCTTGCCCACCGGCGAGAGCCCGACGCTGAAGGGCCTGTTCGCCGCCGGCGAAGCTGCATGCTGGGACATGCATGGCTTTAATCGGCTGGGTGGCAACTCGGTGGCCGAGACGGTCGTCGCGGGCATGATCGTCGGCGAGTTCATCGGCGATTTCTGCGATCGCGAGGAACTGGACATTCCGCTCGGCCTGGTACGCGAATGCCTGGAACGGGAGCAGGCCAAGCTGGATGCGCTGCTCTCGGGCCGCGGCAGCGAAAGCGCTTCGGTACTGAAGGCCGAGATGCAGGCGCTGATGACCGAGAGGGTCGGCATCTTCCGCACCGGCGAGAATCTGCAGAAGGCGGTCGACGGCCTGCAAGAGCTGCTGGCGCGCAGCCGCAGGATCGGCGTGCCTTACAAGGCCGTCGGCGCCAATCCGGAACTGGTGACCGCCTACCGCGTGCAGAAGATGCTCAAGCTGGCACTGACCGTCGCCTACGGCGCGCTGGTGCGCACCGAGAGCCGAGGCGCCCATTACCGCAACGACTATCCGCGGCGCAATGACGCCCAGTGGCTCAAGCGGACGCTGGCCACCTGGCCCGACGCGTCCGATTCGCTTCCCAGGCTGGAATACGAGCCGCTTGACGTGCGCCGCATGGAGCTGCCGCCGGGCTGGCGGGGCTATGGAGCCAAGGATTACATCGATCATCCTGACACGGCAGGGCGCCTGTCCGAGATCGAGACGATCCGGGCACAACACGCTGGCGCTGATCGCATCAGCCTGCAGCAGGCATTGATGCCTTTCGAGCAACTGCTGCCACCACGGCTGCACGGGCGCAACGAACGCATCGACGAACTGCTTGAGGGCCACGCACGATGAGTACCGTCAAGCCCGGCGACAAAATCCGCCTGAGTATTCTGCGTTTCAATCCCGGCAAGGCGGACGACACGCCGCGGATGCAGACCTACGAACTCGACGAGGCTGACGGCATGACGCTGTTCATCGCCTTGAACGAGATTCGCGATACGCAGGATCCGTCGCTGTCGTTCGACTTCGTCTGCCGCGCCGGCATCTGTGGCAGTTGCGGAATGATGATCAACGGCCGTCCGGGCCTGGCCTGCCGCACGCTGACCCGCAACGTCGGCCCCGAGATCACCCTGGCGCCGCTGCCAGTGTTCGAGCTGATCGCGGACTTGTCCGTGAACACCGGAAAATGGATGCGCGCGATGAGCGAGCGGCTGCAGACCTGGGTGCACGGCAAAGAACAGGAGCTCGACCTGACGCGCATCGAGGAAAGAATGGAGCCGGAACTGGCCGAGAAGATCTACGAGCTGGACCGGTGTATCGAGTGCGGCTGCTGCGTGTCGGCCTGCGGCACGGCGCGCATGCGCAAGGATTTCGTCGGCGCGGTGGGCCTGAACAAGATCGCGCGATTCCGGCTCGATCCACGCGACGCCCGCACGGACGAGGACTTCTACGAGCTGGTCGGCGACGACGACGGCGTGTTCGGCTGCATGTCGCTGCTGGCCTGCCACGACGTTTGCCCCAAAGACCTTCCGCTGCAGACGCAACTCGCGTTCGTTCGCAGGAAGATGGCAAAGCAGGGTTTCAGCTGACGCCGTCCGGCGGGCCGGGAAGACGCCTCAGCACGCTGCATATGCTGTTGCAGGCCGTGCATACTCGAATGCATGACAAGAAGAGCGTGTAACTAACTGTATTTAAAATTTGAAGCCTGACTGGGAAGGGCGGTTACAGCCCGGGGGCTCTGGTTTTGGTCTACAGGTAATTAAACATAATATACCTTATGCGCA
>CAZOSZ010000013.1:0-1240 GCA_964582505.1 uncultured Ectothiorhodospiraceae bacterium
CCTGTTCGGCATCTTTCTGGCTGCAGCGCTCGCCACGCCGCCGGCGACCGCCGGCCTGATGGCACTGCTCGGCCGCTTCCTGCCTGCGCGCCTGCCGGTGCCCGCCCGCATGGCCGTGCGGGGTACGACGGCATCCCTGAGTCGCACCGGGGTTGCGGTCGCCGCTCTGGCGACCGCGGTCGCAACGGTGATCGGCGTGGGCCTGATGGTCAGCAGCTTTCGCGCCAGCGTGGACGTCTGGCTCGGCCAGACCCTGGTCGCGGATTTCTACCTGTCGGTGGACGAGACCTGGTGCCGCAGCGTGGGCGGCGTATCGCCGCTGGCCGACAGGCTCGGTGCCTTGCCGGGTGCCACCGGGCTGAGCTACTCGTTGCGGCGCCGCCTGCAGGCCGGTGACGAGGAACTCCGGCTGTGGGCCGTCAACACCGGCCGCGACGGCATCGCCCCGGAGATCCTTGCCGGTGACCCGGCCGGCGCCCGCGCGCGCTTCATCACCGGCGAGGCCGTGCTGGTCTCGGAGCCCTTCTCCATGCGCCGCAATGTCCAAGTCGGCGACCGGATCACGCTGCCGACGCCGGCCGGACCGCTGGAATTCCCGGTGGCCGGCGTGTTTCGTGATTACGCCACCGACCGGGGCGTGGTGGCGCTCCATCGCGACCGCTACCGCGCGCTGTGGCACGACGACTGCGTCGATGGCATCGGCCTGAGCTTCGGGCCTGGCACGGACGCAAACGCGGCGCGTCGCGCCATCGAGGCCGCCTTGCCCGCGGACAGTGCCATCCGCTTGTCAAACAATGCGGAACTGCGGGCCGCCTCGCTGGCGGTGTTCGATCGCACTTTCACGATCACGCGGGTGCTGCAGCTGCTGGTGGGCCTGGTGGCCTTTTTCGGCATCCTCTCGGCACTGCAGGCGCTGCAGCTGGAGCGGGTGCGCGAGATGGCCGTGTTGCGCGCGGTCGGCTGGTTGCCGCGCCAGTTGCGGGCACTGGTCATTGCGCAGACCGGCCTGCTCGGTTGCGCGGCCGGACTGTTCGCGATTCCGCTCGGCGTCGTGCTCGCCGCGCTGCTGGTGTTCGTCCTCAACCAGCGTGCCTTCGGCTGGACGATGAGTTTCGAGCTGAACTCCGCGGAACTCGCGCAGGGATGGCTGCTGGCGCTGGTCGCCGCACTGCTGGCCGGCCTGCACCCGGCCTGGCGGACCAGCCGCCGGCCGGTCGCCGAGGACCTGCGAGAAGAGTAG
>CAZOSZ010000013.1:1340-21250 GCA_964582505.1 uncultured Ectothiorhodospiraceae bacterium
CCCGGCCTGGCGGACCAGCCGCCGGCCGGTCGCCGAGGACCTGCGAGAAGAGTAGGAGCGGCTTCAGCCGCGACCGCTCCTTTACATCTGGCGATCGCGGCTGAAGCCGCTCCTACCCGGCACGCATGCCGGCGCCGGGCACCAGCACCGCGGCACCCTGCAGGCGCCCTTCCCGCAGGTCCGCGAGCGCGCGATTGGCCTGTTCCAGGGGGTAGGGCACCGGATGGGTCCGCACCGGGATGCGCGCGGCGAGTTCCAGGAACGCCCGCGCATCCTGGCGGGTCAGGTTGGCCACCGAGCAGACCTTGCGTTCACCCCACAGCAAGGCGTACGGGAACGAGGGAATGTCGCTCATATGGATGCCGCCACAGACCACTGTGCCGCCCTTGCGCACCGCGCTCAGCGCCACGGGCAGCAGCGCGCCGACTGGCGCGAACAGGATCGCGGCATCCAGCGGCACGGGCGGCGGCCGGTCCGAATCGCCTGCCCAGCAGGCGCCGTGGTCACGGGCAAAGCCTTGGGCCGCCGAGTCACCGGGGCGCGTGAACGCGTACACCTCCCTGCCCTGCCAGTGCGCCACCTGGGCGACAATATGGGCCGCGGCGCCGAAACCGTAAATGCCGAGTCGTCGGCCATCACCTGCCTTGAGCAGACAGCGGTAGCCGATCAGGCCGGCGCACAGCAGCGGCGCCGCATGCAGGTCGTCGAAGGCCGCCGGGATGGGGAACGAAAAACGCGCATCGGCCAGCGCTTCTTCGGCATAGCCCCCGTCGAGCTGGTAGCCAGTGAAGCGCGCCTCGTCGCAAAGGTTTTCCTGCCCTGCCCGGCAGTAATCGCAGTGGCCGCAGCACCAGCCCAGCCACGGCACGCCGACCCGGGTGCCGAGCATATGCCCGGCGCCGGCGCCGGCCTCGATCACTTCGCCGACGATCTCGTGACCAGGCACGATCGGGCAGCGGATGTCCGGCAGTTCGCCGTCCACCAGGTGCAGGTCGGTGCGGCAGACGCCACAGGCGCGCACCCCGATCCTGAGCTGCCCCGGCCCGGGCCGCAGCGCCGCGCGCTCGGTCTCGATCAACGGCGCGCCGGGCGCCCCGAGCGTCATGGCGCGCATCACTCAGCCTCCGCGCCGCACGGCGCGATCAGATCCGGGCGAACAACTCGGCATGCTCCGGCTGGCCGTGCTGTTGCCGCTGCAGCAGTTCCAGGTAACGCTCGCCCGTCAACGGACTGCCGAACAGGTGGCCCTGGCCGAAGGTGCAACCGACGCGTCTGAGGAACGCCAGCTGCTCCGTGGTCTCGACCCCCTCGGCCACCACGTCCATGCCGAGACTGCGGCCGAGCCCGACGATCGCGCCGACGATCGCTGCGCTGTTGCTCTGCTCGCCCGAATCGCGGATGAAGCCCCGGTCGATCTTCAGGGTGCCGATCGGAAAATGCTGCAGGCTGGCCAGCGAGGAGTAGCCGGTGCCAAAGTCGTCGATCGACAGGTGCAGGCCGAGCTGGTAGAGCCGGTCGAGCATCCGCAGCGTCTTTACGCCGTGGTCGGCCAAGGTCGATTCGGTGATTTCCAGCTCGACGCACGACGGCGTCAGCTCGTGCCGGCCGAAGATCTGCTCAACCCGGCTGACGAAGTCGCGCTGGCGCAGCTGCCGCAGCGAGAGATTGATGGAGACCCGCCCGGGCCAGGGGACCGTGTGCTGCCACATCGAGAAGTCCTTGCAGACCTGCTCGAGCACCCATTCGCCGATCGCGAAGATCCGCGTGTTCTCCTCGGCAAGCGGGATGAACACCGCTGGCGGCACGTCGCCGCGCTTGGAGTGCCGCCACCTGAGCAGCGCTTCGCAGCCCGCGACGCGCCCGTCGCGCAGGTCGACCTTGGGCTGATAGAGCAGCTGGAACTCGTTGCGCGCGATCGCGCTGCGCAGGTCGCTCTTCAGCAGCAGCCGCTCGAGCGCATCGGCATTCATTTCCGACGCGTAGGAGCCGTAGGTGTTGCCGCCGTTGTGCTTGGCGTAGTACATCGCGGCGTCGGCGTTGCGGATCAGGTCGATGACATTATCGGCGTCGTCCGGGAATATCGCGATGCCGATACTCGCGGTGAGAAACACCTCGTGGCCCTCGATGTGGAACTCCTTCGCCACTGCGTCCAGCATCATGCGGGCCGTGGCAGCGACCATCGGCCGCGGGTCGCGATCCGCGGGCAGGCCCTCGACCAGCAGCGCAAACTCATCGCCGCCGAGGCGACCGACCAGCGTGCCCGGGTCCATGCAGTCCACGATGCGCCGCGACACGATCTCCAGCGCCCGGTCGCCGATCGGGTGACCGAGGCGATCGTTGACGTCCTTGAACCTGTCCAGGTCAAGATACAGCAGCGCGGCCGGCACCTGCCCGCGCCGCGCGCGGCCGATCGCCTGTTGCAGGCGGTGCTGGAATTCCATCCGGTTCGGCACGCGGGTCAGGGCGTCGTAGCGCGCCAGGTACCGGATGCGCTTCTGCGAGCGTTGCTCGTCGGCGAGGCTGCGCACCACCAGCACCCAGCGACGCGTGCCGTCCGCCTCCAGCAACGGCGAACTGGTGTAGGCGACCGGCGGCGCCTCGCCCCCGGGCGTGCGCAGCCGCGCATTGCCGGCGGCGATCAGTTGGCCGGACAGGTCGAATACCGAGGGTTCTGCCAGGGCATGCAGGTCTTCTCCTCCCAGATCCGCGGCCGGCCGCATCAGCAGCTTGGCTGCCGCCTCGTTGACCTCGAGGATCCGCCCGTCGGCGTCGCACACGATGACGCCATCCTGGATCCGGTCAAGCACCTGCTCGAGAAACTGGCGGGTCACCTGCAGCGCGCGCAGCTCGTCGCTGACCCCTGCCGCAGCGGCGTGCCCTGCGCCAGCGGAAGCGGGGCCCTGTGTATCGGCCGCCGGCTTGGCCGCTGCCGGCGGCGGCGCGGTTGCGCCATGCAGGATGCGGCGCAGCGCAGAGCGGAATCGCCGCAACGGGCCGGACGGCTCGCGACCGCTCATCAGTGGCTTGCGCCCCAGGGACGCGCCTCGTTCAAAGCACTCATCGAGCGCGCCTGCGAAACGAAGTCCAGCAAGGAAAGCACAGCCGCGCCCAGGTTTCCATCGTCGCGCCCTCAGCCGCCGCGGCGTTCCTCGAACTTTTGCACCGGCCGGTCGCTCAGCACCTGCAGCTCCGCCTCGACCACCGCGCCCTGGGCGATCGAGATGTCGCCGCCGATCACCCGGCCGTTGACCCGGCCCGAGGCGGTGATCTCGATGCGGCCGCGGGCCTGCACTTCGCCCTCGAAGTGACCCGCCAGCACGACGTCGTCGGCCCGGACGCGGCCCTGCCAGCGACCGTCGGCCGCCAGGGTGAGCGCGCCCTCGATGTCGGCATTGCCGGTGACGTGACCCGCGACCAGGAAATGGCCGCTGCCCTCGAGATCGCCCTTCAGCAGCAAGCCGGGGCCGAGGATCGTTGCAGGCTGGCCGATTCGATCCCGCATTCTTCTTTCAGGCACGGTCTGTCTCCTGTTTGTCCGGGGCGGCATGCTGTCAATGCTACGTTCAGCTCCGGCATTGTATCGTGTCGCCTAGGTCAGGCCGATGGGGCCCCCGGCCGGCCATGTTGCACTGCAAATAGCTGTCGGAGAGTCCGGCTGATTAAATGCCTTTTCGGTGGCCTGACAGGAAAGCCAGAGTGTGAACAAGCCGTGGACCGACAGCTATATGCCGGGCGTGCCTGAGGAAATCGACCTCAGCGACGGGGCGACGCTGGTCAGCATCTTCGAAGCGAGCGTCGCGCGCTTCGCGGACCGGCCGGCCTTCTCCTGCATGGGGCGAACGCTCAGCTACGCCGAGCTTGACCGCCTGTCCTGCGCGTTCGCCGGCTGGCTCCGCGGTGACCTCGGCCTGCAACCGGGCGCGCGCGTCGCCATCATGCTGCCCAACCTGCTGCAATATCCGGTGGCCTTGTTCGGCGCACTGCGCGCCGGCATGACGGTGGTCAACGTCAATCCCCTCTACACGCCCCGGGAACTCAAGCACCAGCTCCAGGATTCGGGCTCAGAGACGATTTTGATCCTGGAGAACTTCGCCGCCACACTGGAGAAGGTCATCGGCGAGACGCCGGTCAGGCACGTCGCCGTCACGGCCATCGGCGACCTGCTGCCGTTCCCGAAGCGCCCGATCGTCAATTTCGTGATCCGCAAGGTGAAGAAACTGGTGCCCGAGTACCGCCTGCCGGGCCACCTGCGGCTTGACGAAGTGCTGGCCCGAGGCGAACGCGCCGGCTTCACGCCGGTCGAGATCAGCCAGCAGGACCTGGCGTTCCTGCAGTACACCGGCGGCACCACCGGCGTCTCCAAGGGCGCGATGCTGACGCACCGGAACATGGTGGCCAACCTTCGCCAGATGCGTGCCTGGGTCGGCGGACTGGTGGCGGAAGGCGAGGAGGTGGTGATCACGGCCCTGCCGCTCTACCACGTGTTCAGTCTGGTCTGTAACTGCCTGTTGTTTGTGTCCATCGGTGGACTGAACGTGCTGATCACCAACCCGCGCGACATTCCGGGCTTCGTCAAGGAGCTTTCCAGGCTGCCTTTCACGATCATCACCGGCGTCAACACGCTGTACAACGCGTTGTTGCAGGACGCCGGCTTCCGCAAGCTCGATTTCTCGCACCTGAAGTGGGCCGCGGCGGGCGGCATGGCCCTGCAGGCGGCCGTCGCGCAGAAGTGGCACGAGGTCACCGGCAAGTTCGTCCAGGAGGGCTACGGCCTGACCGAAACCTCGCCGGTGGTCACCATGCAGCCGACCACTGTCGCCGAAGTGTTCACCGGCACCATCGGCCTGCCGATTCCCTCCACCGAAGTGGTGATCCGCGACGAGGACGGGCACGATCTGCCGCCGGGCGAACCGGGTGAGCTGTGCGTGCACGGACCGCAGGTGATGAAGGGCTACTGGCAGCGCCCCGAGGCAACTGCGGAGCTCATGTATCCCGACGGTTTCCTGCGCACCGGCGACATCGCGACGATGGACGCGCAGGGATTCTTCCGCATCGTCGATCGCAAGAAGGACATGATCCTGGTGTCCGGCTTCAACGTGTATCCCAACGAGGTTGAGAACGTCGTGACCCAGCACCCGGATGTCATCGAGGCTGCCTGCATCGGCGTGCCGGACCCGAAATCGACCGAGGCGGTGAAGATCTTCGTCGTGGCCCGGGAGGGCGCCGGCCTGGATGCCACGGGCCTGATTGCCTGGTGTCGCGAGCAGCTCACCGCCTACAAGGTTCCGCGGCACGTCGAGTTCCGCAAGGAACTGCCGAAGACCAACGTGGGCAAGATCCTGCGCCGGGCGCTGCGCGACGAAACCGTGGGCAGCTGACGACATGCAGTGTTTGCGACAAATCGCCGGCGTGCTGATGGCGGGAGGCCTGCTGCTGGCGGCCGGCGGGCTGGAGGCCGACAGCAAGCCGCCGGCGGGGGCGCCGACACTGGCGCTGCCGCCGCACCAGGCCGTGTACCACGCCACCGTGGTGCGCATCCCGGTGCGCGCGACGCTGCGCCTGGAGCGCCAGCAGGACGGGCTGTACCACTACCGCTCGTGGGTCGAGCCGCGCGGCGTATTGAGCTTCATCCGGCGGGATCTCTCGGAGAGCAGCCTGGTGCGGCTCGGCAAGGACGGCTCGATCGTGCCGATCTCCTATCGCAAGCGCGACGAGTTCAGCGAGCGCCACAGCGACATGCGCTTCGATCCGACCGGCGGCAAAATGCACATTCGCTTCCGCGACCAGGAAACGACCTCGGACTGGGAGCCCGGCATCTACGACTTCCTCAGCCTGCGCCTGGCGCTGGCCCATGACCTGGCACGCGACGCGTTGCAGGACGTCTATCGCGTGGTGGACGACCGCAGCAGGGTCCAGGAGGTGGACGTGGAAGTCGGCGGAAGGGAGCAGCTGGACACGCCGCTCGGCATGCTCGACACCGTGCGCCTGGAGTACCGCAACCGCGATCGCAATCGCCATTACCGGCTGTGGATCGCGCCTGGGATGGACGCCGCGCTGGTGCGCCTGGAGCAGTACGAGGACGGCAAACTCAGGGGAAGTCTCGCCCTGGTGGAGTATCGCCGCCTGTAGGAGGCGGGGCGCGGACACGCGCCGGGGCACCCCCGGCTGGAATCGGTCCGGAGGATGAACTCGCGTGCTGGCCGCTCGAGGTCGTCGAGACGGACAAGCCGGGGGCGCCTAGCCGAGCCTGGCACGAATCCGGCGATAAGCCTCGCTGAGTTCCTCGCTGAGCACGCCGAATGCCGCACCGACCTCGCGGGACGCCTCCCTGGCCTCTTCGGCCGCCCCCGCCATGCGCCCTTCGAGCTGCTCCCACTTGCGCTCCAGCGCCTGCCACTCGTCCTTCAGCTCGGCCTTGCCCAGGTGCAGCTTCAGGCGGATCTCGTCCCGTTCCCGGCGGAGCCTCTCGATGACCTGGTTGCGGCGCGTTGCTTCGGTCATGACGGCCACTTCGCTTCCATGGTGCCTGCACAAAGCATAGGCCAGCCGTCACAATCCTCCAGTGCGCGGCCGCTGTCCCGTCCGCAACCGGCCGCCAAGCCACTGGCCGAGGAAATAGGCGGCCAGGAACATCGGCAGCGTCCCCAGCCGCCAGTCGAGTTCGAGCAGTCTCCGGATCAGCAACACCAGTGGCACGGGCGCGTGCACAGCGACGAACCAGGCGGGCGACAGCTTGCGCAGCCCTGCCCGCCAATAGCCGAACGGCAGGTTGGCGACGAACACCAGCGTGACGGCGAGCAGCAGCGTCAACGCGCCCGCTGCACGGTCGCTCGCGGGCCGTTCATGCCAGGAAGCCGCCGTCCACCGGCAGGCAGGCGCCGGTGACGTAGGATGAAGCGTCGGAAGCCAGGAACAGGATCGCCGGCGCAATCTCTTCGGGCTGCGCGACGCGACCCAGCGGGATCAGCGGCAGGATCATGTCCAGGACGCGTTCGTTGTGGATCAGCGCCGACGCGAAACGGGTATCGGTCAGGCCCGGCAGCACTGCGTTGACCCGGATCTGCCAGGGTGCGCATTCGCGCGCGAAGGCGCGGGTCATCGAGATGACAGCCGCCTTGGTCACCGAGTAGATGCCCTGCCAGGGTCCCGGGCGCTCGCCATTGATCGACGAGGTGTTGACGATCGATCCGCCGCCTTGCTCCTTCATCAGCAGCGCGGCCTTCTGCGACATCACGAAGTACCCCCGGATATTGACCTCCACGGTCTTGTCGATCATCGACACGGGCGTCTCGGTGATGTGGCCGAAGTGCGGATTGGTCGCGGCATTGTTCACCAGGATGTCGAGCCGCCCCTGCTCGCCCCGGATCCGCTCGAAGGCCGCCTCGATGGATTCGATCTCGCCGACGTGGCAGGCGAGCGCCGAGGCCCGGCCGCCATCGGCGCGAATCGACTCAGCCACCGCGTCCACGCTGTCCTGACGGCGCGAGCTGACGATCACGTGGGCGCCGTGGCGGGCCAGCAAGCTTGCCGTGGCCTCGCCGATGCCGCGCGAGGCGCCCGTCACCAGCGCGATGCGACCGTCGAGGTCGAACAGGGAATTCCTCATCGCAGCCCTCCTATAAGGTGCCCCGGCCGCCGGCCACCGCCGCGGCGGCCTCGGACAGCACGCCGCAGAACCGGCCGAAGGGGGCAAAGCGGGGGTTGTCCGTCTGGCCGAGGACGAAGCGCTGGTAGATCTGCTGGACGATCACGGCCAGCCGGAACAGGCCGTAGACATAGTAGAAATCAAAAGCCCCCGGCGCGAGCCCGGCCTGCCTGCAGTAGTAGTCCACCAATTCCGCGCGGCGCATCATTCCGGGCAGGTGGGTCGGCAGCATCCTGATCTGCCGGAGCGGTTCCGGGTCGTCCGCCTGCACCCAGTAGGCCAGTGAAGCGCCCAGGTCCATCAGCGGATTTCCGAGCGTCGCCATCTCCCAGTCGAGCACGCCGATGATCCGCAGCCGGCCGTCGACCCGCCCCAGTACCACGTTGTCGAACTTGTAATCATTGTGGATCACCGCGGCGCGTGCCGCCTCCGCAGGCCGGTTCGCCTCCAGCCAGGCCATCAGGGTCTCGTTGTCGGGCACGTCGTCGGTGCGGGCCGCGCGGTAACGCGCCGACCAGCCGCTGATCTGGCGGGCGATGTAGCCCTCGGGATGACCGAGCTCGCCGAGGCCGCTCGCCTGGCAGTCGATGGCATGCAGCTCCACCTGGACATCCACCAGGTTGCGACACAACTCGGCGGCTGCCTCCGGCGCGAGGCTCATGCCCTGGGGCAGGTCGCGGCGCAGGATCAGCCCGTGCAGCCGCTCCATCAGGTAGAACTCTTCGCCGAGCACTTCGCGATCGGCACAGAACAACAGCGGCCGGGGCGCATATGGGAAGGCGCCGTGAATCCGCGACAGCATCCGGTACTCGCGCCCCATGTCATGGGCGCTGCGCGCCCGCCTGCCGGACGGCGGTCGCCTGAGCACCCATTCGCGCCCGTCCGCCTTCACCAGGTAGGTCAGGTTCGAGGCGCCACCGGGAAACTGCGCAATCTCCACCGTGCCGCTGAACCCGGGCAGTTCGCGCACCAGGAAGGCGGCCACCACTTCCGCGTCGAGTTCCTCGCCCGGGCGGGCAGGGCCCGCTTCCTCCGGCGGGCCAGCATGGTTCACCGGCGGCCCGCCGGGTCGAGCAGGCGGCGGGCCACCGCCATGCGGTGGACCTCGTCCGGACCGTCATAGATACGCGCCGCGCGTTCCTCGCGGAAGAAGAACGCAATGATCCGGTCGTCGGTCACGCCGAGCCCGCCGTGAGCCTGCAGGGCGCGGTCCACCACCCTCTGCAGCACGTTGGCGGTGAAATACTTGATCATCGAAACCTGCTCACGCGCCGCGCGAAAGCCTTCCTGCTCGATGGTCCATGCGGTCATCAGCACCAGCGCGCGGGCTGCCTCGATCTCGGCGGCGGACTCGGCCACCCAGTCCTGGATCGTGCCCATGCGGGCAAGCGGCAGGCCCGGCTTGACCTCGCGGCGACGCACGTGGGTGATCATCTCCTCGAGCGCGCGCCGGCAGATGCCCAGCCAGCGCATGCAGTGATGAATCCGGCCCGGGCCGAGGCGCTGCTGCGCCATCGCAAAGCCGGAGCCGGGCTCGCCGAGCAGGTTGGCCACGGGGACGCGCAGGTCCTCCAGCCGCACCTCGCCATGACTGAAGAAGCCGCGCCCCGCCTGTCCCATGACCGGGATGTTGCGCACCAGCCGGAAGCCCGGGCGGTCGGTCTCCACCAGGATCATGCTGGCCCGCCGGTGCTTCTCGGCGCCGGGCTCGGTGACCGCCATGCAGATCCCGAAGCGCGCGCCGTCAGCCGCGGTGGCAAACCACTTGTGGCCGTTGATGACGTACTGGTCGCCGTCGCGCACCGCGGTGGTGCCCAGCTCGGTGGGATTGGAGCCGGCGAACTCGGGCTCGGTCATCAGGAAGCAGCTACGCGCCTCGCCGGCGGCGAGCGGCTCCAGGAAGCGGCGCCGCTGCTCCTCGCTGCCATGGGCCGCCAGCAGTTCGGCATTGCCGGCATCCGGCGCCTGGCAGCCGAACACCAGGTGGCCCAGCGGGCTGCGGCCGAGCACCTCCGAGACCAGGCCGAACATAACCAGGCCCTGGCCGGAGCCGCCCTCGGACGCCGGCAGGTTCGGCGCCCACCAGTCGCGCTTCCTCACCTCGGCGCGACAGGCGGCCACCGCCGCATCGAGTTCCTGCCAGGCGCCCGCAAGCAGCAGTGGCTCGAGCGGCTGCAATCGCTCGATGAGGTATTCGCGGGTCTGCTGCAGCCGGGCGGCAAGCGCGGGGTCGACCTGGAAGTCCATCTGGCTACCTGAAGGTGATGAGTTCGCGCCCGCCGTCGAGTTCCAGGTGGGCGATGTTGTTGAAGCCCAGCAGCAACGCGTCTTCGTGGCGCGTCGAACGCCCGTAATAGAGCTCCGTCACCGAGGCATTGTAGATGCTCCAGTTCAGCGACAGGGTGCGCCGGTTCGACAGGCCGAGCACCACGCGCAGCGCCGCGGCGATGGTGCCGCCCGAGGTGACCACGGCGATGCGTGCCTTCGGGCCGTGGGCACGCAAGGCCTCGGCAAGACCCGCGCTGACCCGGCTGCAGAACTCGCGCCAGTCCTCCAGCCCCTCGCGCTGGTGCGGAGCATTGTCCATCCAGCACTTGATCATGAACCGGAAGGCAAGATCGAACAGCTTGTAATCGCGCAACACCTCGGTCGCGTCCAGGCCGCGCGGCGAACCGACCTCGGCCATGAAGCGCGGCAGATAGGCGCGAATCACGCTGGCGTGGTCGTACTCGTTGAATGCCTGGTCCACGGTGAGTTCCGGCGCGCGCGCGCCCAGCGCCGCGCCGATGCCCGCTGCGGTGTCCTGCTGGCGCTGCAGGGCGCCGCTGATCAGCGCATCGAGACGCAGGCCGTTGCGCTGCAGCTGGGCACCGAGCAGGCTGGCCTGCCGCGTGCCAAGCTCTGACAGGCGGTCGTAGTCCTTGCTGCCAAAGGACGCCTGGCCGTGTCGAATCAGGTATACCACCGCCATTTGCAGGCTGACTCACCATTGGCCCGAAGGGCGGAGCGCCGGAACCATAGGGCCGGGCTTCGCGTGGTGTCAACAATGGGCCTGGGGCATCATGTGCGCCCTGGGGGAGCGACACGGGGCGCGGCGGCGATGAGCAGGCAGAGGATCGTGATCACCGGCGGCGGCAGCGGTCTGGGCCGCGCGCTGGCGCTGGTATACGCCGCCGATGGCTGGCGGGTCGCGCTGCTGGATCGCGACGAGCAACGCGCCAGGGACGTCGCGGCCGAAGTGGACGTGGCCGGCGGCAAGGGCCTGGCAGTCGGCTGCAACGTCTCTGACCCCGATTCGGTGCGGGCGGCCGCGGGCATCGTCCGGCGTGCCTGGAAGGGACTGGACGTGCTGGTGAACAATGCCGGCATCGCCGGATCCGGCACGGTGGTCGAGACGCCGTTGCGCGACTGGCGGCGCATCGTCGACGTCAACCTGCTCGGGGTGGTCGTCGTCTGCCAGGCCTTCCTCCCGTCGATGATGCGCGCCGGCGCCGGGCACGTCGTCAATATCGCCTCGGCGGCAGGCCTGGTCTCGCCGCCGGGCGTGGCGGCCTACAACGCCTCCAAGGCCGCGGTGATCTCGCTGTCGGAGTCGCTGCGCGCCGAGCTGGCGGAAAGCGGGATCGGAGTCAGCGTGGTGTGTCCGTCGTTCTTTCGCACCAACCTGCTGGACGACTTTCACGGCAGTGAGGCATCGAGGCAGGTCGCCTTGCGGCTGATGGACAAGTCGCCGCTGAGCGCCGAGGACGTTGCACGCCAGATCCACCGCGCAGTGCGCCGCAAGGAGTTCATGGTCGTGCCGCACGCCGAGACCCGGCGCATCCTGATGCTGAAGCGTGTCTCCCCGGAGCTGTTCTACGCGGCCGTGCGCAAGCGCGCCATCCTGTTTCTCAAGGCCCAGTCCGGCAAGGCGGAACGCCGATGAGCTCGGGATGGATGATCTACGGCGCCAATGGCTACACCGGCGAGCTGATCGCCCGCGAGGCCACCGGGCGCGGGCTGGCGCCGCTGCTGGCGGGCCGCAGCCGCCAGCCGGTCGCCGAGCTGGCCGGGCAACTCGGCCTGCAGCACCGCTGTTTCGGGCTCGATGAGCCGGCGGTGGTGCGTGCCGGCCTCGAAGGGATGAAGCTGGTGCTGCACTGTGCCGGGCCGTTCTCCGCCACCGCGCGACCGATGATCGAGGCATGCCTGGACGCCGGCGTGCATTACCTCGACATCACCGGCGAGATCGCGGTGTTCGAGCTGGCGCACGAGCTCGACAGCCGGGCCAGGGCGGCCGGCGTGCTGCTCTGCCCGGGGGTCGGCTTCGATGTGGTGCCGACCGATTGCCTGGCGGCACGGCTCAAGGCAGCGCTGCCCGATGCCGTCCGGCTGACGCTGGGATTCGACACCCGCGGCGGCCTCAGTCCCGGCACCGCCCGGACCTCGGTCGAAGGGCTGGCGCGTGGCGGGCAGGTGCGCCGGGAAGGCCGACTGGTTCGCGTGCCGCTGGCGTGGCGCACCCGCAGAATCGACTTCGGCGATGGCGAAAAGCTGGCGATGACCATCCCCTGGGGCGACGTCTCGACAGCGTTCCACACCACCGCGATCCCGGACATCGAGGTCTACATCCCGGCCTCGCCGCGGCTGGTCTCGAGGCTGCGGGTGCTGAACTGGTTACGGCCGATCCTTGGTCTGGGCGCGGTGCAGCGCGGGCTGAAGCGCCGCATCGGCCGCAAGCTGCACGGCCCGGACGCGACGCTGCGATCGCGCACCCCCACTTTCGTCTGGGGCGAGGTCGTCAACCATGCCGGACAGGTGGTCACCGGCCGCATCAGGGTGGCGAACGGCTATGACGTGACCGTGCACGCCGCGCTCGGCATCGTCGAGCGCGTGCTGCAGATGACAGAAATTGCGGGCCACCTGACGCCGTCCCAGCTGGTCGGCCCGAGGTTCATCGAGAAGCTGCCTGGTTCCGGCCGGATCGAGACAGATCCCGCCGGGGCAGCTTGACGCCTGGGCCGCTGTAACCGTGAATGCGCCCCTGGTCGACGGCGAGGCGTTTCGGCCCGGCGGCATGCTGGCCAACGCCCACCTGCAGTCGATCCTCGCCAGCTCGCCGTTGCGCCGCGGCCTGTTGCGCAGGCGCGCGGCGACGCTCGCGGCGGCCAGCAGCACGCTGCTTGTCGATTGCGGCGAGGGTGTGCGATTGCATGCCTGGCATGCGCCGCATTCGCCGGCGCTCGAGCCGCGCGGCCTCGCGATCCTCTTGCACGGCTGGGAGGGCACGGGCGATTCCTCCTACCTGCTGTCTGCCGCGCAGCATCTTTATGACCAGGGCTGGGCGGTGATTCGCCTGCATCTGCGCGATCACGGCCCGAGTCATCACCTCAACCAGGACCTGTTCCACTCGAACCGGATCAACGAGGTGGTCGCGGCGGTGGCGCGGATTGCCGAGCTTTTTCCACAGCGCCCGTTGTGCCTCGGCGGCTTCTCGCTGGGCGGCAATTTCGCACTGCGCGTCGCCGCGCGCGCGGGCCCGGCCGGCATTCCACTGGCGCGGGTGATGGCCGTCTGCCCGGTGCTGGAGCCTGCCAGCACGATGCTGGCGATGGAACAGGGTCCGCGGCTGTACGAGCGCTACTTCATGATGAAGTGGCGCCGCTCGCTCGAGACCAAGGCGCAACTGTTCCCGGAGCGATACCACTTCGGTGACCTGCGGCGTTTTCGCGGGCTGCGGGACATGACGGCGTTCTTCGTCGACGGCTACAGCGAGTATCCGGATCTCGACAGCTATCTCGCCGGCTACGCGATCACGGGCGGGGCGCTGGCGCCCCTTGCGGTCCCGTCGCTGCTGGTCGCGGCAGCCGACGACCCGGTGATACCCGCGCGCGACCTGTCGCGTCTGGCGTGTCCCGCCGCGCTGACGGTGGTCGAGACCCGCCACGGCGGCCACTGCGGCTTCCTGTCGTCACTGCTGGGGGGCAGCTGGATCGACGGCCAGATGGCGCGCTGGTTCGCGGCCGCGGGGCTACCGGAGTGATCCGGCCCTCGCCAATGCAGTTCGCGGTGCTGGTGGTGGCCGCGCTGGTCGTGGCCCGCGGGGCGCTGCGGCTGGTGCAGCTCGAGTTCAATATCCTGCGTTTCGCGGTGCTCGGCTGGCCGCCGTGGGCGGTCTGGGTGGTGTCTGCGGCGGAGATTCTCGGGGCGCTGCTGCTGCTGTACAAATCGAGCTTCCTCGCCGGTGCGTGCCTGCTGGCGGCGACTGCCGGCGGCTTCGTGCTGACCTACCTGTGGCTCGGCGCGCCGGAAGCAAGCTGGGGCCCCGCGGGCGTGCTGGCAGCGCTGCTCGGCCTAGCGCTGCTGCGCGCCCGGGAAAGGGCGCAACAGCGGCCGTAGGAGCGGCCGTAGGAGCGGCTTCAGCCGCGACCGGCCGCAGGAGCGGCTTTCAGCCGCGACCCATCGGGGCTGAAGCCCCTCCTGCAGCCACAACCTCGACGCCCGCGGCCTCGCCCCCGGTGAACTGCAGCCGCGCGAGCCGCGCATACAGGCCCTGCTGGGCGACCAGTTCGTCGTGCGTGCCGCCGGCCACCACCCGGCCCTCCTCCAGCACCACGATCCGGTCGGCCTTCAGCACCGTGGCCAGGCGGTGCGCAATGACAATGGTGGTGCGTTCCGACATCAGGTGGTCGAGCGCCTCCTGGACCTTCTGCTCGCTCTCGGCGTCGAGCGCGCTGGTGGCCTCGTCGAGCAGCAGCAGAGGCGGGTTTTTCAGCATCGCGCGGGCGATGGCGATGCGTTGGCGCTGGCCGCCGGACAGCCGCACGCCGCGCTCGCCCAGGTAGGTGTCGTAACCCTCCGGCAGTTCGCGGATGAACTCGTGGGCCAGCGCAGCGCGCGCCGCTGCCTCGACCTCGGCATTGCCGGCGTCCGGTCGGCCGTAGCGGATGTTCTCGCGCGCGCTGGTGGAGAAGATCACGGTCTCCTGGGGGACGATCGCCATCGCGCCACGCAGCTCCGCCAGCGACATCCTGCCGATGTCGACGCCGTCCAGCAGGATGCGGCCGGCCTGCGGATCGTAGAAGCGCAGCAAGAGCTGGAACACCGTGGTCTTGCCCGCGCCCGACGGGCCCACCAGCGCAACCGTGCGTCCCGCCGGCACGGTCAGCGACACGGCGTCGAGCGCCTTGCGCTCGGGGCGCGCCGGGTAACAGAAACTCAGCTTCTCGATCCGCACTTCGCCGCGCGAGGGCCGGGCGGCCGGCAGGGGCGCAGCCGGGTCGCGGATCTCCGGGCTCGTGTGCAACAGCTCCATGATGCGCTCCATCGCGCCGGCGGCACGCTGCACCTCGCCCCAGATCTCGGCGAGCGCCGCGGAGGATCCCGCGACCAGCACCGCGTAGAGCACGAACTGGCCGAGCTGCCCGGCGCTCATCCTGCCGTCGAGCACCGCCTGCGCGCCGAACCACAGCACCAGCACCATCGAGCCGAACACGAACAGGATCACCACCGCGGTGAGCATGGCGCGCGCGCGGGTCCGCGCCAGCGCCGCCGCGAACGAGTCCTCCACGGCCTTGCGGAAGCGCGCCGCCTCCCAGGCTTCGCGCACATAGGCCTGCACGATGCGCATCGCCGTCAGGATTTCCTGGGCGAGCGCGCTGGAGTCGGCGACTCGATCCTGGTTGCGGCGTGACAGCATCCTGACCCGGCGGCCGAACAGCACCAGTGGCAGCAGCGTCACCGGCACCAGCACCACAATCAACCCGGCCAGCCGGGGGCTGGTGATCACCAGCATCACCAGGCCGCCGGCCAGCAGCAGCATGTTGCGCAGGGCCACCGAGGCACTGGAACCGACCACGGACTGCAGAATCGTGGTGTCGGTCGTCAGCCTCGACAGCACCTCGCCGGTGCGGGTGGTCTCGTAGAAAGACTGGCTGAGCCGCAGGATGTGGTCGAACACCGCCTCGCGGACGTCCGCGACCACCCGCTCGCCCAGCCAGCTGACCAGGTAGTAGCGCAGCGAAGTCGAGATCGCCAGCAGGCTGGCGACGCCCAGCAAGGCGAGGAAATGCCGGTTGAGCTGCGCCGCATTGTCTGCGGAAAACCCCTGGTCGATCATGAAACGCACTGCGACCGGCAGGCTGAGCGTCGCGCCGGCGGCCAGCGCCAGCGCGCAAAGCGCCGCCAGCAGCATGCCGCGGTACGGCCTTAAGAACGGGAGCAGGTCACGCAGCGGCCGCAGGTCGCGGCTGCGGGCACGTTCGAGCCCGTCGGTCACGGTCTCGCTGCCGTCGGGGTTGCGTCGGGTCGCCATGGCGTGGGCGCCGGATTATACGGGCGCGGACTGCGTGAGTCCCGCGCGCAGCTCCGGGTAAGCCATGGTCTCGAGCCAGCGCGCGCCGCGGCCGATCAGCTCATGAGCGAGAGCGATGTCCGCGACCTCGTAGATCACCCAGTCCCATGGCCCGCGCGGCAGCGGTCCCGGCGGCAGCCGGAGGTGATTGCAGAACAGCCAGCGCGCCGGCAGGGCCCGTGCCCGTTCCGCGACGGCCGGGTCGAAGTCCCGTACCACCCAGCCGAGCGCCTCGGCGCCGGCGTCGGCCGCCAGCGCCAGGGCCTCATAGTCGGTGGAGATCGGCAGCCAGCGGCCGCGTGCCGGCGACATGGCGGCCATGCAGGCCTGCACCACTGCGTGGCGCCCGAAGCGCTCGATGCTCTGCCATTTCAGCTCCACGAAGGCGCTGATCTCCGGCCGCGCGATCAGCCAGGCCGCAAACTCGGCCAGGGTCGGTGCGCGCACTTCGCCGAAGCGCTGGCCGAACCGCGCCGGTTCGCCGACCGGTATCGAGGCCAGCGCGGCGGCGCTCAGGCTGAACAGGGAGACGGGCTGATCCGCGACGCGTGTCAGGTCCGCGTCGTGCATCAGCACCGCCACCTCGTCGGCGCACAACTGCACGTCCACCTCCACCCAGCGCGCCCCGGCGGCCGCGGCGGCGTCCAGCGCCGGCAGCGTGTTCTCCGGGTAGTGCCGGGCGACGCCACGGTGCGCAACCAGGATCGGCATTTCTGTCATCATCGCGCAAGCATAAACCGCGGCGACGGACCATGAGCTTCATTTCCCACTTGAAAGGCATCGGATCGGGCGCGACGTACCCGGCGGACTCGATCATGAATCTCTGCCCCGTCGACGGCCGCCCGGTGGAGATGGTTCTCGACCTGGACCGGCTGCGGGCGGAGCGTCCGGGGATGAGCTGGTACCTGCCGGCGCGGCGGGACATGTGGCGCTTCGGCGGTTTGTTGCCGCTCGATGCGGCGGATCCCGGGGATGCTCGGTGGATCGTCACGCTCGGCGAGGGTGCCACGCCGCTCATTGACGCCACCGCGTGGCCGCTGGCCGGGCACGGCGCGTTCCGCCTGTCGGTCAAGGAGGAAGGTCGCGCTGCACCGGGTTACGGCGCCAATCCGACGCGAAGCTTCAAGGACCGCGGCATGGCGATGGTGGCGTCGCTGGCGCGGCGTCTCGGTCTCAAGCAACTGGTGGTGCCGACGCAGGGCAATGCCGGCGATTCCCTGGCCGAGTACGCGCGCGCCGCCGGGATCGAGGTGGCGGTGGTGATGCCCGAGGACACGCCGCAAGGCGTGCTGGGCCGGGTCGCCGAGCTGGCGAAACGCGATCCCGGCGTGCACCTCGAGCTGGTTCGCGGCACCATCCGGGAGGCGGGCGCGCGGGTCAAGTCTCACTGGGTCCCCGAGGGCTGGTTCAGTGTGGCGACCTTCCAGGAACCCGGCTGGCGGATCGAGGGCAAGAAGACGCTCGGGCTGGAACTGGCCGAGCCGGCCGCTCCCGGCGGCCGCTGGAGCCTGCCCGATGTGATCGTCTATCCCACCGGCGGTGGCACCGGCATCCTGGGTATGTGGAAGGCCTTCGCCGAACTCGAGGCGCTCGGGCTGATCGGCGCCCAGCGGCCGAAGATCATCGCGGTGCAGAGCGAGGCCACGCGGCCGGTGGTGGATGCCTTCCTGGCGGGCGATGCCGATACCCGGCCCGGCCCCGCCGGATCGACCATCGCGGTCGGGCTCAACGTGCCGGGCGGCGTGGGGCATTTCCGGGTGCTCGAGATCCTGCGCGACAGTGGCGGCGGTGCCCTGGCGGTGCCCGAGGCCGCGATCGCCGCCGTGCTCAGGGAGGCGCCCGAGGTCCTTGGCATGGGCCTCGCGCCGGAGGGCGCCGCCTGCCTGGCGGCCTTGCCCCAGGCGCTCGACGCCGGTCTGATCCGTGCCGGCGATCAGGTGGTGGTGGTCAATACCTGCGCGGCGGACAAGTATCTCGGCACCGGCGCCTGATTCACCACGGCAGGCGCTGGCCGTTGGCGTGCCAGAAGCCGCCGGTGTGCTCGAGCGTCAGCGCGTCGAGTCGCGCGAGCAGCCCCGCGGCGGCCTGCTCGGGTTCAACCTCGCCGCCGCCGCCGACCATCTCGGTGCGCACGAATCCCGGGTGCAGCAGCGCCACGGCGATGCCGCGCGCCTTCAGGTCCATGGCCAGCGACCTGCCGGCGGCATTCACCGCCGCCTTGCTCATCCGGTAGCCGTAGTAGCCGCCGGAGCTGTTGTCTTCGATCGATCCCATGCGGCTGGTGACGATGCCGACCTTCGCGCCCTCGCCGAGATTGGCCAGCAGCGCCTGGGTGACCAGCAAGGGACCGACCGAGTTGACGCGAAACTGCAGGTGGAGGTCCTCGAGTGCCTCGCCCCGCAGGCCGCCGAGAGTGTCCCGCCGCAGCACGCCGGCGTTGTTGATCACGAGATCGAGCGGCACACCCTCGAGGGCGGCTGCAAGGCCGGAAACGGACTCGGCCTCGCCGACGTCCACCCCGGCCACGACGCGCACGCCCAGCGCATCGAGTTCCCTGGAGCTGTGCCTGCAAGCGGCAATCACCGCGTTGCCACGCCCGGCAAGCAGGCGGCACAGCGCCAGCCCGATGCCTCGGTTTGCGCCGGTGACTAGACAGTTCGCCATCTGGGCATCCTCCTGGGGTCGTTGACTGCAAGTATAGGCAGCCGGCCAGGGGGCCTTTAAAGTGTCCCGATGAGACCGACCCGGCTGCTCGTTGCCCTGCTGGCCGCGATGGTCGTGGCATGCGCGTCGCCGCGTGCCCCGACCGGCTTCGACATGTCGGCCGCCGACGAGAGCGCGGCCGCCAGCCTGCTCGCAGGCTACCTGCTGGCAAGCGGATGGACGGTGCGACTCGCCGGGGACGGCATGGTCGAGGCGAGCCGCGACGAACAGCGGCTGCGGCTGGCGGCATTGCTCGACCCGGACGGAGTGGACCGGGTGCTGGTGACGCGCAGCTGGCCGCGCGCCGCCACGGGCACTGGCGAAGGCCTTGCGCAGCTGGCTGTCGAGTTGAACCGGGACCTGAACGTCGGACTGTTCAGCGCGACGCCGGAAACACTGGATCTGGAAGCGTCGCTGTACTTCCTCGACGTGCTCGAGCCGCGACTTCTGGAGGCTTTCCTGGCTTTCACCGATGAAGTCTTGCTGGCCGTTCTGCAGGTCCAGGGGGAGCGCACGCTGCTGGCGCCAGTTGAGGGCGGCGAGGGCAGCCGCTAATCTTCCGCCACGTCCACGGAGCCCGAGGAGCGCGTCCCATGAGCGTCACCGTCCGCGCACGCCACGAGTACCGTCACCCGCTCGAGACCGTCTGGGCGGCGTTCAGCGACCCCGATTTCTACCAGGCGAAGTTCGAGGGCGTCGGCCATCGCAACGTGGAAGTGCTCTCCTCGTACGGCGACGCGGGCGGATTTTCAATAGAGATTCGCAGGGAAGTGCCGCTTGACGTGCCCGGGATCCTCAAGGGCTTGCTCGGGGAGTGGAACGAGGTCCTGCAGAACGAGTCCTGGAACGAGGCGGGCAGCGGTTACCAGAACGACCTGGAGATCCGGGTCCATGGCGTCCCGGCGGTGATGACCGGCACCATGATGCTGTCCAAGCGCGGCCAGGGCTGCGTCAACGAGGTGGCGATCACCATTCGCGCCTCGGTGCCGCTGATCGGCGGCAAGCTCGAGCAGTTTGCCGCCAGGGACACCGAAACCCAGCTCGAGGCGGAGTACGAGTTCATCCAGGAGTACCTGGAAGCGAACCGCGATCGCGGCTGAAGCCGCGCCTGCGGCTCAGGGGCCCACTGTAGGAGGGGCTTCAGCCCCGACCGGAATTGGAGTCGCGGCTGAAGTCGCTCCTACGGCCGCTCCTGCAATCGCTAGCCGCCGGCGAGCAGTTCCCGCAGGT
>CAZOSZ010000013.1:21350-23576 GCA_964582505.1 uncultured Ectothiorhodospiraceae bacterium
CGCTCCTACGGCCGCTCCTGCAATCGCTAGCCGCCGGCGAGCAGTTCCCGCAGGTTGGTGATTGCCTGGTTGGCCCGCGACAGGTAGGAGGCCATCACCAGCGAGTGATTGGCGAAAAGTCCGAAGCCACTGCCGTTGAGCACCATCGGGCTGCGCATCGGCGCCAGGCTGGCCTCGAGTTCGCGAATCACCTGGCGCAGGCTGACGGTGGCGTTCTTGTCGGCCAGCACGTGGCGGAAGTCGTACTCCACCGCGCGCAGGAAATGCAGCAGCGCCCAGGCCGTGCCGCGCGCCTCATAGAACACATCGTCGATTTCCAGCCAGGGGGTCTTGACTTCGACTCGATCGGCGCCGGGGCGGTTGGCCTCCGCCGAGGGGTCGCCCGCGAGGTCGATGTTGACGCGCACCTGGCCGACGCTCGCCGACAGACGCTGCGACAGGTTGCCGAGCCGCTTCTCGACCACCGCCAGCCATTCGCGCAGGTTGTCGGCGCGCGCGTAGAAATTGGCGTCCGGCCGCTTCTCGCCGAGCAGCCGCGCCTGGTAGCTCTCCAGGTGACGGATCGCCTGGCGGTAGCGGCTCTCGGTGGACGGCAGGATCCAGCTGTCATTGTCGAAATTGAAGTTCGGTTCGGCCTGGCCCAGGTCAGGGTCCTCGACTGACTGGGTCTGGGAGCGGCTGATGTCGTTGCGCATCACCCGAGCGAGATCACGGACCTGCACCAGTACGCCGAACTCCCAGTTGGGGATGTTGTCGAGAAACAGCCCGGGTGGCAGCACATCGTTCGTCAGGTAGCCGCCGGGCTTCTCCAGCAGGGTCCGGGAGACACGCAGCAGGGTGTCGGTGGTCGCGTGGCCGGTGACCGCCGGGCGTCCCTCCCTTTCCCATTCGACCCAGAACACTGCGGGCTCGCGCGACCAGTACCAGCCGAGCACCAGCATGGCCAGGAGCAGCACGCCGATGGCCACACTGCCGGTCTTGAACAGCGCGCGACGGTGCTGCTGCGCGCTGCGGCGCATGCCCGTGCCCAGTCCCCTCATGTCCATGCGAGCCTCCCCGGTTGGTTGCCAGTTTAGTCGCTGGCCGGGCGTACGCGCCAACGCCTGCGGCGCGCAGAACCGGGCCTGACCCGGGTTGTTGCGAAGAATCCGGGCGCCGTTCGTCGGCGGCGGAGGGCCGCCTGTCGGAGCAGCCATGCCGAGCCCAGCAGCGCCCGCACCGACGCCGAGCCGCCTGGGCGCTTGGAAAAAAAGAACCTTAAAACATCCACTTGGAGGTTGTGAAGGACACCTGTGTGCGGCCGCCGTGCGGCCTCGCGGGCCGCTCCGGGCCGGCAACAGGCGTGATGCAGTTCACAAAATGCCCCTGGACGCCGGGCCTAGACTGCGCCCCATGAATACGCACAGGCGAAGCTTTGGGATGCGCCCACAGCGTGGCTTCACCCTGCTCGAGTTGATGATCGTCATCACGGTGCTGGCGCTGGTGCTCGGCATCGGCGTCCCGGCTTACCGGGATCTGGTGCTGAACAATCGCCAGGCCGCCGCGGTGAACGAGCTCGTCACGGCGCTGCAGCTGGCCCGCAGCGAGGCGATCACCCGCAACGTGGCCGCGCCCGCCGTGGTGTCGGTCTGCGCCAGCAGCAACGGCACCGGCTGCACCGGAAACTGGAGCGACGGCTGGATCGTGTTCCGCGACAGCAACGGGCCGGCGGCGGTCGACGTCGACGAGGTGCTGCGCGTCGCGCAGGCGCCGGCCGGACTGGCCATCAGCACACCCGGATTCGCGACGCCGGTGAACTACCGGCGCGACGGCCGCGTGCTGGGCGTCGCGGATTTCGTGTTCTGCGACGACCGGGGCGCGACCAAGGCGCGGGTGGTGCAGCTCACCATCTCCGGGCGGCCGGCCGCCAGCAAGCTCCGTTCGGACGGCACTGCGCCGGCCTGCTAACCAGGGGACCGCGGCGGATGAACAAGCACAAGTCAGACGGATTCACGCTGATCGAGGCGCTCATCGCCGTGGTGATCTTCGGCGTCGGTCTTTTGACCGTCGCCTCGCTGCAGGTGGTCGCCCGCAAGGCGAACTACGAGGCGGTCCAGCGCACCACCGCGACGCACCTGGCGCAGGGCATGCTTGAGCGCATGCGTGCCAACCGCCCCGCGCTCGCCAGCTACACCGGAGGCGCCGAGCTGGTGCTGGGCGGCGGCTCGCGCGACGCCCCTGCGACCA
>CAZOSZ010000014.1:0-13593 GCA_964582505.1 uncultured Ectothiorhodospiraceae bacterium
CCTACGGCAAACGGGTCACCGGGCCGCAAACGGGTCACCGGGCCGCAAACGGGTCGCCAGGCAGCAGACCGGTCACCAGGTGCGAACGCGGCCGGTGTCGACATGGATGAAATCCGAACTCTCGTAATAGCCCACGCCACCGGGATGCAGCGCCAGTGCGGCCTTGCGCAACCTGTGGGTCGCCACGCCGCGCAGCCGCACGTCGATCGCGCGGCCTTCCATGTGCAGGCTGCGCTGGGCGACGCCGTTACTGTTCGAGCGCAGCATCTCGTTGGTCTGCGGTGAACGATAGGCGGAGATGATCTCGTAGGGGCCTCGGCCGCCGGTGGCCTGCTGGAGTTGGTGCAGGGAATCGAGCAGCCGCGGATCGATCGGGTGCATCTCGCCGGTGCGGAAATCGCGCAGGAAGCGATTGACCTTGTCGAGGGCCTCGGGGATGTGCGTCCTGCCTTCGGCGTAGGTCACGCGGAGGCGCTCACCGGTGTGGGTATGATAGAAACTCAGCGCGCGCGGCCGTGCCGCGAGGACGGTGGTGGGAGCCACCAGCATGGCAGCGGCGCCCGCCCCGGCCAGCACCAGTCGGCGCCTGGCGAGGCCGCGCGCAGAAAGTTGTTCATCGCACAGGTCGCACATGAGTCAATCTCCGTTTCCGGCTGTCGCTCTCCCCACCCTTTGGATTCGTCTTGGCATCACCGTGGTGATGCGGCTGCTGTGCGTCGCCCTGCTGGCGACCCCGTTGCCCGCATCGCCGGCCCCGCCACCGGTCGAGGCGCTGCAACTGCGCATCGGCGCGCTGGCCGAGGACCCGCGTGTGGCCGGCCGGCCGGTGGCCGACGCCTGGTTCCTGACGCGATTCTACGAGCGTCGCGAGTTTACCCCGGCTTGGGGCTCCACGGCAAAGCTCGACCGGCTGCTGGCGGCGGTGGCCGGCAGCGCCTCGCATGGCCTCCAGCCGGAGGATTACCACTTCAGCCCGCTTGCCGAACTGGTCGCGGCATTGCGGCAGGACGCCACGCCGCAGCTCGCCACCGAGATCGAACTGCTGGCCACCGATGCGCTCGCCAGGCTCGGCTTCCACCTTCGCTTTGGCAAGGTCAATCCCGAGCAGGTGGAGTCCACCTGGAACTTCAGCCGCACCATGGGCGGCGTCAGCCCGGTCACGGCGATGCAGACGCTGCTGCGCGCAGACGACCTGGTCGAGGCCCTCGAGGCCCTCGCGCCCGATGAGCCGTACTACCGTGCGCTGATGCGGGCCCTGGTCGCCCACCGGGAGATTGCCGCGGGCGGCGGCTGGCCAGGGATCGAGGCCGGCGAGACGCTGCGCTCCGGCATGCGCTCGGAGCGCGTTGCCTCGCTGCGCAGCCTGCTGGCCGCCACCGGCGAGCTGGTGGCCGATGCGGACGAGGAACATTCCGATCCGGACTTATACGACGCGGCGCTCGAGGCGGCCGTGCTGCGCTTCCAGGAACGCCACGGCCTGGATCCGGACGGCGCTGTCGGCCGGCGGACGCTGGCCGCGATGAACGTGCCGGTGGAGGCACGCATCGACCAGCTGCGGGTCAACCTGGAGCGCGTGCGCTGGGTGTTCCGCGATCTCGAGGACCGCTTCCTGCTGGTCAACATCGCGCGCTTCCGGGTGATGCTTATCGAGCAGCGGCAGGTCATCTGGAGCACCCGCGCGGTGGTCGGCCGGCCGTACCGCCAGACCCCGGTGTTCAAGGCGCGCATGACCTACCTCGAGTTCAATCCGACCTGGACCGTGCCGCCGACCATCCTGCGCCAGGACCTGTTGCCGGAGATCCGCCGTGATCCTGCGGTGCTGCAACGGCGCAACATGAGCGTGCTCGACCACCAGGGCAGCCGGGTGGATCCGGCCGGCATCGACTGGGAGAACATTCCGGCGCGCGGCTTTCCGTACCTGATTCGCCAGGAGCCCGGGCCCGACAATGCGCTCGGCCGGGTGAAGTTCATGTACCCCAATCCCTACCACGTCTACATGCATGACACCCCGGCGCGCGAGCTGTTCGCGCGCAGCGAGCGCACCTTCAGCTCGGGCTGCATCCGCCTGGAGGAACCGCTCGAGCTGGCGCACATCCTGCTGGCCGGCACGGAGTGGGACGAGGGCGCGATCTCACGCCTGCTGGCCGGCGGCAGGACGCGCATCGTCAACCTCCCGCAGCCGATCGCGGTGCTGACGCTGTACGGCACGGCCGTGCCGGACGGTGAACGCGTCCTGTTCCTGGCCGACATCTACAGCCGCGACGCCCGCCTGCTGGAGGCACTCGATGCGCCGTTCAGCTTCGCGCCGCCGGCCGGGTACGAGGAGGCCATGTTGCAGTAGCCGCGCTCCCGCTGGTCTATAGTTATGCCCGATTCGCCCGGTCGTCGCACGCTCATGCCCCGTATTTCCTTCACGCCCAATTTGCGTCGCCACCTGGACGCCCCGGCCATGGAGGTGGAGGGGGAAAGCGTCGCCGCGGTGCTCGGCCGGGTGTTCGAGCTGCGGCCCGAACTGCGCGGTTACCTCCTCGATGACCAGGGACGGCTGCGCCGCCACGTGGCGGTGTTCGTCGACGGCCGGCGTATCCGCGACACCGAGAATTTCAGCGACGCGGTTTCCGCGTCCGCCGAGGTCTGCGTGGTGCAGGCCCTGTCCGGGGGCTGAATCCGCGGCAAACCCGACTGCCTGGAGGACGATGAGCGATGGATACCCGACTGCTGGTTGGCACGCGCAAGGGCCTGTTCATACTGGATCGCGCTGCTTCCTGGCGCATCAACGGGACCGCGTTTCTGGGCGACCCCGTGTCCATGGTGCTGGTCGACCACCGCAGCGGCGCCTGGTATGCGGCGCTCGATTTGGGACACTTCGGCGTGAAGCTGCATCGCTCGACGGACGGCGGGACCAGCTGGCATGAGATTCCCGTGCCGGCCTACCCGGAACAGCCCGAAGGCGCCGAGGGTCCGGCCTGGTCGCTGTCGATGATCTGGAGCCTGGAATGCGGCGGCGAGGACCAACCGGGGCTGCTGTGGGCGGGGACGCTGCCGGGCGGCCTGTTTCGCTCCGTCGACGGCGGCGATTCCTGGACGCTGGTGCGATCACTGTGGGAACGCCCGGAACGGCTGGAATGGTTCGGCGGCGGCAAGGACCAGCCGGGCATCCACTCGATCTGCGTCGACCCGAGAGATTCCCGGCGGATCGCCGTGGCGATTTCCTGCGGCGGTATCTGGCAAAGCGAGGATGGCGGCGAGAGCTGGACGCTGCGCGGCGAGGGCCTGCACGCCGCCTACATGCCGCCGGAGCGGGCGCGCGATCCGAACATCCAGGACCCGCACCGCATGGTGCAGTGCCCCGCCAACCCCGACGTGTACTGGGTGCAGCATCACAACGGCATCTTCCGCAGCACCGACAATGCGCGAAGCTGGCAGGCCGTCAGTCCCACCGACCCGCCGCGCTACGGCTTCCCGGTGGCGGTCCATCCGCGCGACCCGGACACGATCTGGCTGGTGCCGGCTGCGAGCGACCAGTCGCGCTACGCCCCGGACGGTGCGCTGTGTGTGCACCGCAGCAGCGACGGCGGGGCGAGTTTCGAGGCGTTGCGCAACGGCCTGCCACAGGAGCACGCCTACCACCTGGTCTACCGCCACGCGTTCGACGTCGACCGCCCCGGCGCGACGCTGGCGATGGGCAGCACGACCGGCGGGTTGTGGTTATCCGAGCACGGCGGCGAGGACTGGCAGACCCTGGGCCTGCACCTGCCGCCGATCTACGTCGTGCGCTTCGCCTGAGAGCGGCTGGTCGCACCGTAGGAGCGGCTTCAGCCGCGACCGGGATCGAGGGCTTCAGCCGCGACCGGGATCGCGGCTGAAGCCGCTCCTACATGCATCAGTCCCGTTCACGCCGCTGGCTCAGTTCAGCCGGACCCGGCGCCCGGAAGAATCAGCGCCGCGAGTGCGGCACGCTCGAGGAATTCGGCCTCGTCGCTCATGGCTCGATCGGAATCGCCACGCCGGTGACCACGATTCCGCCCGCGGGTGGAATGTCGACCCGAATGCGACTCGGCCTGCCCATGGCCTCACCCTGCAGGATGGTGAGAGAGGCGGGCGCCGCCAGCAGGCCCGCGTCGCGCAGGTAGCCGCCGAATGCGGCGGCTGCGGCGCCCGTGGCCGGGTCCTCCACCACGCCGCCGACCGGGAACGCGTTGCGCGAGTGATACAAATCGGCCTGTTCACGCCATACGAGTTGCACGGTGGTGATGTTCTCGCGAAGCAACAGTGCCTTGAGTCGCCCGAAGTCATAGGCCAGCCCCCCCAGCCGCTGCGCCGTGGCCGCCGCCAGCACCAGGTGCCAGGCGCCGGCATAGGCCATTGCTGCGGGAATCGATGCGTCCAGGTCGGCCATGCGCCAGCCCAGCGCGTCCAGCGCTTCGCCGACCACCTCCGTGTCCGCCTCCTTCCACTGCGGTGTCACCGTGGTCAGGGATGCCTCGCGGATGCCGTCAAGCGTCCGCACTGTGACGGCCACCTCTCCGGCGGCCGTGGCCAGGGAATAATCCCCGTCACCCTCGGCCTCGCCGAGTACCACCCCTGCGGCGATGGTCGCATGGCCGCAGAACGTGACCTCCGCCTCGGGGCTGTAGTAACGCACGGTCCGGCTGCGTCCGCGGGCCGGAGCCAGGAATATCGTTTCGGAGTAGCCGACCTTGGCGGCAGTCCGCTGCATGAAAGCGGCCGAGGGCAGCTCGTCGCCGATCCAGACGCCCGCGGGATTGCCGCCGCCGGGACCGTCGGCAAAGGCGGAGAGACGATGCAGCGTGCCGGCGCTCACCTGGCACCGTAGGTGACTTGCATGTGCCTGACTGAGGCTTTCACCAGTTCGTCGAGCACCTTCAGGTCCACGTCCGACAGCCGCTTGAGGTACAGACAGGACTTGCCGGTCCTGAACCTGCCGAGCTTCGCCAGCAGCGTGTCGTAGCGATCGAAGCCGGCCATGATGTACAGCGTCAGGTCCTTCTTGCGGGGGGAAAAGCCGGTGAGGAAGAAATCGCCTTCCCGGCCGCTTTCGTAGCGGTAGTGGTACTCGCCGAAGCCGACGATGCTATTGCCCCACATTCTCGGCTCGGCGCCGGTCGCGGCCCGCATGATCTCGATGACCCGCATGCAGTCCGCGCGGCGCGATTCGTCGACTACAGAATCGAGAAAGGCCTCGACGCTCGCGTCGTTGGCGCGCGTTCTCAGCTCTGCCATGACACTCCCCTCCAGTTCTCGGCAAGCTTGCGCCAGCCCGCAGGGGCGGCGAAAGCTTGCGCCGTCAGTGCCTTCCCATCTCCGCAGCGGGGCCATACTTGATGGTTTCCGGCGGACCCCCCCGGCAGCGTGCTCATGCGTACTGGACAGAGCCGGGAATCTGGCACGAGAGTACCGCCGCCATGGCTCAATGCCGGCCGAAGAATTCGAGCATCAGTAGCGCCGTGGTCTCCGGAAAGTCGAGGAACATCTCATGGCTCGCCTCCGGGATGATAACTCTCCGCGCACCCGGGATGAGCTGCTCGAGCCGTCCGTCGATCAGATCATTGAAGCCGCCGGCATTCTGGCCGCCGGAAAGCAGCAGCGTGGGAACGCGCAGCGCGCTGACCCGATCCTGGTTGAGGTCGGGAAAGGTGTGTGCCGACAAGGCAAGCGCACGCCACTCCCGGACGTTGTCGCGAAACAACGTCTGCCACTCAGGCTCGACCTCGGTGAACGGTACCTGGAAATACCACCGGGCGGTGTAGTCCAGCCCGGCGGCGTCCCCTTGATCGCGAAAGGCTTCGCCCATGGGCCCCCAGACCTGGCGCATGAAGTCTTCTTCGATGCCCTCGCCGCCGGGAATATCGCCCAGCCAGGGCAACAGCGGCGGCTCGGCGAGCACCAGGCTGCGCACGCGATCGGGGTGGTTCAGGGCAAAGATCAGCGCGGTGTAGGCGCCGTACGAATGGCCGACCAAGTGCACCGGTCCGAGCCCCAGTCGATCAAGCAGCCCGGCCAGGTCGGCAGCCTCTACGATCGCGGAGTGATCCTCCGCGGGCTCGTTGTCGTTGGGATGGTTGTAGCGCCGGCTGTAGGCAATCACGCGATAGTGTGCCGCCAGCGGTGCGACTTGGTTGGCATTCTGCCAGTACGAGTAGTCTGCCAGGCTGCCGTGCACCAGAACCACCGGTTCGCCGTCACCGGATTCGATGAAATGCAGCTCGATGCCGTCGACCGAAACGCTCTGCACGGCGAGCAGCGCAGTGAGGATGAAGCAGGGCCCGATCAATCCAGGAACTCCCAGGTGTCAGCGCCGTCGAGGTGCCTGACCGGCACGTCGGTGATGTCAGCGGGTGACAGGGTACGCGCATTCACCGAGATCCGCTTGTCCGGGTCCTTCTCGACGCTTTCGTAATGCGTCACGCAGCCGCAGGTATTGCAGTGATAGAACTCGATCGTCCTGTCGCCCCAGAGATATGCGCTCACGGCTCCGGGCGGGCACACCACCCGTGCCGTGCTGCGGGTGAAGTGCGCCCAGCGGGCTCCGTACCTGTGGCAGCTGGAGCAGTTGCACTCGGTCAGCGTTTGCGGCTTGTGTGCGAGCTCGACCCGCACGGCGCCGCAGTGGCAGGTGGCGGTCAGCACGGCATCATGCTCCATTCCCGGGCTCTCCTGTGACAGGGTCTGCAATCATAGCTTGAGGGTCGTGGCTGCCGCCCTGGCCGACCACCTGTTAGTGCACGACCGTCGGCATGCGTACGACCATGGCGAGTTCCCGACGCAGTGCGAGCCATTCATATCCCGACCGCCAGTTCGCAAAAACAAGCTGGCCGTCTTGCTAAACGGCCTGCCGAACGTGCAACTGGCCAGGTTTCCTCAGGACTCAATGGCGGCAGCGGGTTTATGACTTTCACTCTTCGCATAGTGGTCCGCGCCGAGGAAATGAAGTGACACATATGACTCGCTGCCCACTACCCAGCTGTCATGAGGCACCGGTGGAATGTAAAACAGCTGACCGGCCCTCATCTCGACGATCGTGCCGTCATCGAAAGCGGCGGTGGCAGTGCCCGACAACACCATCCCGACGTGCTCGACAGAGCAACGCGAGGCGCCGACTCCAGGGCCTACATGCTCACTCCACTTCCAGCCCGGCTCGTAGGTGGCACGGCCGATGGTCATGCCGCCGAGGCGGACGATTTCGAACCTGCCCTTGATGAGCGTTCGAACCTCGTCCGGCGAGTCAAAGCGCTTGAGAACAATGTCCAGCAATGCCGGTTTCATGATCTGATCTGCCAGATAAGGAATCGGGGGCCAGTTCAGTCGCTGGTGATGGGTGTCCATCGCCGCTCGCGACGCGCAATCCGCTCGGCTTCCTGCTCGTCATCGTAGCTCATCACGGCCGGACGCGGCAGCGGCACGGCAAGCGACAGCAAGGCGCGCGCATTGATGATGCCGAACGCACCACCTTCGGACCGCATTGCCGCCCCAAGGTAAACGCCGCAGCGACGACAGAGGATGAAATCCGTGACCTTCATCCCAAAGCGATAGCGCTGCAGGGCACCGCCTGCGTGCTCAATGAATTGCAGGGATCCCGCAGGATCCGATGTCGATAACGCGGCATGAGTGCGACAGAAGCGGCACTGGCACGAGCGGATAACCCAGTTCTCGGGCGCCAGGCTGGTTCGATACTTGTAGCCGACGCCCTCGCAGTGGCAGGCTCCGTCGAATTGCTGTGAGGCTTTCGTCATGCCTGATCCTGCGTCGGTCTGGCGGAGGGCTTGAGCGTTCGGCTTCGGGGACTCACAGGCCCTGGCCCGCCTTGCCGTCTATCGCATTGATGGCCGCGCCAGCCGCTCGCGTACCACCGCGGCTGACAGCTCGCGCAGCGCACTTCGCCCCACCCAGCGGGCCGAGGCTGGCTCCGACTCGGCGAGGCGCCGGGCCAGCTTGATGGCGGCGTGGTTCAGTGGCCGACTGCGCTTGCCGATCGCCCGTAGCGCCATGTCGACGCCTTTCTTGACAAAATTGCGTTCGTCGCCCGCGCCTCGCTCGATCAGCGGCAGGCACTCGAGAAATACCTCGTCCGGCGCCGTTCGGTCGTGTGCGGCCAGGCTCCACAACAATGCGAAGCCTGCGCGCTTGCCGAATTCGCCCCGCTGGCCGGTCCATTGCCGCGCCTTGCGCCAGGCGTGCGGCGTGCGGTCAAAAAGGTGGAAACACACGGTGTCGCAGATGGCCCAGCTGTCGAAATCGCGGCACCAGCGATTCATCTGGGCCGCAGTGACGCGCTTCGGCTCGTCGACGAAGGCAGCCAGCATGCGTGCCTCGTACCAGCCACTTTCCCACAGGGCGAGGGCAAGCTGGTGGTCGTGCCCCAGGCGCTTGGCGTGCTTCTTGAGCGCACCGACGGTCACGCCAAAGGCCTGGTCCGAAGGAATGGCATGACGCGCCATGTCCGCGCGCGCCTTCGCGCTGCCATTGCGTTTCAGCCAGTCGAGCACTGCAACGACGTCAGTCATATACCCGCCGCTTGCCGGGGTGAATCGAACCTCGACAACGGAGATCGCAAATCCCCCACCGGGACAAGCAACGTACGCCTGCGTCGGGACTCGCGTCAACCTGGCGTGAAGGCACGATTCGTGCAAGGTGCTCTTGCCTGTACGGACCATCTGGACTAGATTAGGCCACGTGGCCTAATTATCAGCTTGCCCTCCATGACCACCGCCGACGAGATCCTCGACGCCGCCCTCAGGCTGTACAACGCGCACGGCATCTCGCAGGTGTCCTTCCGGCAGATCGCCGAGCAGGCAGGCATCAGCCACGGCAATCTCGCGTACCACTTCAGGACCCAGGCGGAGATCGTCGACGCCATCTATGCACGCATGGAGCACGAGATGGACGACGCGGTCTACCCGAGTGGCGATCTGGGGCTGCGTCATTACCACGAGCTCATGAAGCGAATCAGCGTGTTCCACACGCGCTACCGCTTTTTCTACCTCGACATGCTCGAGATCACACGTCGCTTCCCGCGTACCATCCGCCGCTATCGCAGGACCATCACGCTGCGTTTCGAGCAGTACGACCGGCTGGTCCGGCAGCTGGTGGACAAGGGGCTGGTCACCCCCGAGCCCGAGCGGGGCTTCCACCGCTCCCTGTTTCATTCCATCTGGGTGATGTCGACCTTCTGGCTGCTCCACAAGAAGGTGCTGGGCGAGAGCCACCCGGTGATCGGCTCGGGCAATGATGTCCGGCACGTCTGGGAGATCATGCTGCCGCACCTGACGACCCGTGGGCTGCGCGAGCTCAAGGCGATCTGGCGGGAAGAGGAGGCCGGTCGCGCCGGCCGCCCGATGCCGGAGTTGTACCTGAGGACAGTGGGCTAGGCGGATGGGCCGTGCGGTGCAGCAACTCAGGATACGGCAGCAGCTCAGACCGGGCGACCTGGGCGAGATCACCGCGCTGCACGGCGTCGTGTACAGCGCCGAGCGTGGCCACAGCATTGCCTTCGAGGCCTATGTTGCCGAGGGCCTGGCCGAGTTCTACCACCAGTACGACGCCGCGCGCGACCGCATCTGGATCTGCGAGGATGCGGGCAGGATTGTCGGCACGCTGTTCCTCATGCATCGCGAGGCGGCGGCGCAGTTGCGCTACTTCCTGGTACTGTCGCAGTACCGCGGCCTGGGACTTGGCAAGGACCTGATGAGCCGCTACATGGCTGCCTTGCGCGAATGCGGCTATGCGAGCTCGTTTCTCTGGACCACCAGGGAGCTGGATGCCGCCGCGTCGCTTTACACGCGGCACGGATTCGAACTGGCCGAGGAGTGTCCTTCAACGCGCTTCGGCAGGGCGCTGGTGGAGCAGAAATACGAGTGGAACGCGCGGCCAGCGGACCTGGCGTGATTGCGCCGGCATGGGCATCCCAGTGGCGGAGCATCTCCAGGTCTTCCGGCGTGGCCCGGCGAAGTCTGATGGCGGCGTCCAATCTAGTCCTGTGGCATCCAGTCCGGATTCCACACGACTTCCCAGAGGTGGCCATCCGGGTCCTGGAAATAACCGCCGTATCCACCCCAGAAAGTCTCCCCGGCGGGCTTGACGATGACCGCGCCGGCATCGGCCGCCTGCTTGATCAGCGCATCCACCTCGGCCCGGGATGCAACATTGTGGCCCAGGGTGAACTCGGTCGGGCTGCCGGCGCCGTGCGGCAGTCCGGTGTCGTGCGAAATGCTCCTGCGTGGCCACAGCGCAAGTCGCAGTCCGGGCTGGAGATCGATGAACACCACCGCGCCATGCTCGAACTGCTGGCCGACGATTCCGTCCGTTTCAAGGCCGAGGCCGTTCTGATAGAAATGCAATGACCGTTCCAGGTCGTTAACGCCGAGCGTGATCACCGAGACTCCTGGCTTCATCTGGAGGATCTCCTGTCGACCGGTCCCGCGGAAATCACGCCACAATCCCCGGCGTGGGCATGGGCCAGGCATGCCCGGGAAGCGCGCGCATCACTTCATGACATCCGCTGACGCGCGCGGGAGATCAGTGCACCCGCACCGAGGCGATACGCAACCCAGCGGTTGTGTTCGCGCACCAGCTCGAGCCGAAAGCGTCCGCAGACGTCAAAACGCATAGGCGCGCAGCTCCCCCGGGGCCTCGCCGTTCACTAAGGAGTGTCTGGCGATCTCGGCGATGTGCCGGTAGTCGGTGCCGCAGCAGCCGCCCAGCACGGTGAGGCTCGGCAAGTGCTCACAAAGGCTGCGGTACTCGGCGCCCAGTTCCGGGGGGTTGCCCACGTCCAGGTCAGTGCACTCGTCGAGTTCCGCATGGCTGCGCCTGGAGGCGTTCGCCCGCAGGCCGCGAATGCGCTCACGCCAGGCGGCTCCGTGCTGGAGCACATGCTGGAAATGCGTCGGATGGGCGCAGTTGATCATGTAGTAGGCGGCGTAGCCGTCGGTCTCGGCATCGGTCCGGAGGATCGCATCGGCCAGTGTGTCGCCGGTCGGCAACCGCCCGTCGGTCTCCAAGGTGAACGAGATCACCGCCGGCATTCGCGCATCTCGCGCGGCCTGCAAGATGCCGATGGCCTCTTCAATATAGTTCAGGGTGAAGGCGGACACCATGTCGGCGTCGGTCCCGGCGAAGGTCTCGACCTGCGCCGCGTGGTAGTCGCGCGCCTGGGTGACGCTCATGCGTGCATCGGGCCGGTAGCCGTCGCCGCGCGGGCCGATGTTGCCGCTGATGACCATCGGCATGTCGCGGGTTTCATGCTCGGCTCGCAGCTCGAGCATCAGGCCGATGGCGGTGCGATTGGTGTCTGCCAGTCGCAGGGCGTCGTAGCCGACCCGCCGGCCCCAGTCGGAACTGGCGCGCCAGGTCGGCGCCTCGAGGATGAAGCCCAGCGCGTGCTCCCTGGCGATGTCGATATAGCGCTCGAAATACTGGCGCAGCGTCTGCAGCCCCGCCTTGTCCTTGAGCAGGTCGAAGGCGGCGAAGTGCGGCAGCTCGATGCCCTCGTGGAACGTCAGTGTTGTCTCCAGGCCGCCGTCGGTCAGAAACGGGCGGCCGCCCAGTTGGGGTAATTTGCGGCGATACTTGCTCATTGGTGGCTCTCCTGAAGCATTCATCAAGCGGGCGCCAAACTTAGGGCGTTCCGCTATCGGCCACCAAAGGCATTTCTGCAAGAAACCGGACGAATCGGCCACCGGCGTGTCAATCAGCCCGTTCGATGACTGCTCGGCGTGGGCCCGATGGCAGGTGTGCACGACCACGCCGGAGTTGAATCAGCGAGTGTCCGCAAGCCGCAGCGGGGTCTTGTGCCTTGTCCCAGGGAACAGCCGCCGAGCCCGGAAATCGACACGCCTGGGCGGAAGAGCCGCGTTTCATGTACTTCCAGTGGCGCGGCTTGCCCTCGGCAATCCACTCGATGACCGTGGCGATGCGGCGAATCCGGGTGGCCTCCTGCCTGGCCTCGGCGATCCATTCCAGGTACTCGCGCGGCGCGCCTTGATGCCTTCCTCGTTGAGCTTGACCGCCTGCCTGACGTAGCCGATGAGCACTTTCCGTGGCGGCAGATCGGCCAGGGACCTGATGCGGCCGAACTGGCCCATCGCCTCCTTCTTCCCGTCATCGGCCTGCCGGAGGATCAGGCCTTCCCTCCAGAAGCCGAACGCACAGTGCGCCTTGAAGGCTGCCATGCTGCAGAGAATTCCGCGGTGGCTGAACTCCCCGGGGTGGATGCAGTTCATCGCGGGTTGCCGGGAATAAAAATGGCATGACGTGGCCAGGGTATGTGCGCTTCCGTACCGATCCCAGAGGCCAACAGCGATATTTTGGTCACAGGCCCACACAGGAGCGCCTGGGATGCTGTACTACGCTGTTGTGTTCCTGGTCATCGCATTGATCGCGGGTGTGCTGGGCTTCGGTGGCATTGCCGGTTCCGCGGTCGGCATTGCCAAGATCCTTTTCCCGGTGTTCATTGTGCTGTTTTTCTTGTCGCTGCTGATGGGCCGCCGCGGTCGGATCTGAGCCTGCGCCGCACGACGTCCAATACCACAGCCAAGGGAGCGACATACATGAACGGAACCACATTGGCAGCAGTGATAATGATCGTGCTGGGCGTTCTCGGCCTGGCCTACGGCGGCTTCACCTACACCAAGGACACCAGCGAGGCCAAACTGGGTCCGATCGAACTGACGGTCAAGGACAAGCGGACGGTCAACGTTCCGATCTGGCTGGGTGTGGCGCTGATCGTCGGCGGCGGGGGGCTGTTGCTCATGCGGGGCAAGACCTGAGACCCGCGCCGCCGGACTCTCGTGCGGCGAGCGGCCGTTGCGGTCAGCCATAGCGAGTTGCGATCAGCCATAGCGACGATCCAACCGGAGTCCCTCATCCACCGGTCGAACCTCGATGCTGCCGATGCGCGCCGAGGGCCATTTCGCCGCGATCCGGAGGGCTTCGTCGAAATCGCCAGCCTCAATCAGGAAGAACCCGCCGATCTGCTCTTTGGTCTCTGCAAACGGACCGTCCGTGACGGACAGCCGGCCATCGCGAATTCGCAGCGTTGACGCGGTGGTGGCGCTCTGCAGGGGCCGCGCATCGAGCAGCTTGCCGCTGGAGCGGAGCGCCTCCACATAATCCAGCGTTTCCTGCCGCAGGGCCCGCCATTCGTCCACTGCCAGCTCGTTGAGCTTCTGCTCTTCCTCATACGCCAGGCACAGGTAATTCATCGCTCCTCCGGGGTCGTGACCGCCCCAATGATATCTCCACCCGGTCAGTCGACTGGCAGGACTCGAAATCGACACATGACGATCAGCGCGTGGCCGGCTGCGCAGGAATCCGCCCGTCGTACTCTGCCTGGAGTCGTGTATGCGTGGCCCAGGAGCCGGCCGGTGTTTGCCCGCGGAGGCGATCGATCACGATGCCGAGGTGGGCGTGCCGCGCGCTCCAGGGTGGCACCGGCAAGCACCGCCTGTTCGACCAGCCGGTCCGCGTTGTCGACATGCAGGTTGATCGTCACCGGCGTCTCGCCAATCGACGATGCGGACCGGATGCCGCACTCCGGGAACTCGTCGCTGAGCATGACCGTCACTGGGCCAC
>CAZOSZ010000014.1:13693-23335 GCA_964582505.1 uncultured Ectothiorhodospiraceae bacterium
GACCGGATGCCGCACTCCGGGAACTCGTCGCTGAGCATGACCGTCACTGGGCCACAACCGAGTTCCGCGTGACAAATCCGACCGCCAGGCTCCGTCAGGCGAAACTTCTCCGTGACGCCGAAGGCGCGCGTGTAGAATTCGACCGCGGACTGGGCGTCCGAGACGCATAGGCAGGCAAATACTTCTTTGATCTCCACGGGAGATCCTCCTGCGGCTGCGGACCGACCCTGATCTTGCCGGACCGGGAGAGGCCTGGCGCCCGCCATGGATGCAATGCCAGTCGCAGGGACGCCACGCCGCGTCCAGTTCAGTTTTACGGGCTCGGCCGCCGAGTACTTCAGGATCTGGATCGTCAACGTTCTGCTGAGCATCGTCACATTGGGCGTCTACTCCGCCTGGGCAAAGGTGCGGACCCGGCGGTACTTCTTCGGCAATACCGTGGTGGACGGCCACCGCTTCGACTATCTGGCAGATCCTGTGCGGATATTGAAGGGGCGCCTGATCGCGGTGGGCGCATTGGCGGTCTATCTCTTCACCTGGTACTTCTACCCGAATGCGGGCCTGTATGCGCTGACGGCCATGTTGCTGCTGCTCCCCGCGATGCTGGTGATGGCGGCCGGCTTCCAGCTGCGCAACACGGCCTACCGCAATCTTCGCTTCGGCTTCAGGGGGACCCTGGCGGGCGCCTACCGCCTGCTGCTGGTCCCGCTGGCGATCGTGGTCGCGCTTGCCTGGACGGGTTATGCGCTTTGGGAGTCGTCGGAGGTGGCCATGGCCCTGGAAAATGTCGAGGGCGGGGAGTTCCATCGCAGCGACATGATCCCGACGATTTTCGTGCTGGCGCTCGCGCCGCTGTTGCCGTACCTCGACTACCTCCGGACGCGCTTCACTGCCGACCACGCGGCCTACGGGTCGCTCCCGATGCGGCTTGGGGCCGGTGCAGGTGGCTTCTACAAGGTGTACCTGCTCACCATGGCCTTGTCGTTCGCTGTGGTGTTTCTTTTCGTTCTCGTGCTGTCGCTCAGCCGGCTGGGTGCTCGCGACATCGGCTGGATCTATCTCGGCAACACCCTGGCCATCATCGCCAGCCTTGGCATGCTGATTCCCTGGGCAAAGGTCAGGATGGCGCGCTACGCCGCAAGCCGCACCGAATTGGCGCCCGTCGACCTCGAGCAGGCTACCGCGGGCACGGGAACCGAGCGCAGTGCCATCGGCGAGGAGCTCGGTGACGCCTTCGGGTTCGATTTCGGCGTCTGAAAGTGGCCGTCGAGGGGCGCTACTACGACGGACGAAGCGCGCGTTCCGAGCCGCTGCGCGTGGAGATCGATGCCGGAGGCCTCTTGCGACCGGAACCGCCCCTGTTCGAGCCAGTCCCGGTCGCCCAGCTCCGGCTGTCGTCGCGCGTCGGGAACATGCCGGCCACCATCCGGCTGCCCTCCGGCGCCACGATCGAGACCGCTGATCACGAAACACTCGATCGATGGCGGCGGCAGTTTGGCCTGGGCCGGAATCTTGCCCATGCGCTGGAAAGGCGCCTGTCGCTCGCGGTGGCGGCACTGGTCCTGGTGGCGCTCATCGTCGTCGCCGGCGCAGCCTGGGGCATCCCCTGGGTCAGCAAGCTCGTGGCGGACGTGTTGCCGGAACGCATCATCGCCCAGTTGGGCCAGGGCACCCTGCAGGCCCTCGACAAGACGGTGCTGGGTTCCTCGCGTCTCGGCCCCGAACGGCAGTCGGAGCTTGCCGCGATTCTCCATTCACTGTTGCCCGACAGCCCGACCGGGCTCTACTATCGATTGCTTCACAGGGACGGTTACTGGCTCGGCGCGAACGCCTTCGCCCTGCCGGACGGGACCATCATCGTCACCGACCAGCTCGTCGAGCTTGCGGAGGACGACCACGAGATCGCCGCGGTCCTGCTCCACGAGATCGGCCATGTGGTGCATCGCCACGGCGTCCGACAAGTGATCAGCCACGCCGGGCTTGCCGCGATGACGGCCGCGATCCTCGGGGACATCAGTGCCGCCGGCACCCTGGCTCTGGCGTTGCCAAACGTCCTGATGGAGTCATCGTATTCCCGCGCCATGGAATGGGAAGCGGACAGTTACGCGCTCGAGCGAATGGACCAGCTCGGCATTCCCCGCGCCAGTCTCGGCGGCATCCTCGATCGCATGAGCGCCGAGGCCACCGATGACGAGGCGCAGTCGGCAGCCTGGGGCATGTATTTCTCCTCGCATCCTCCCACATCCGACCGCATCGAGCGCTTTCGTGCTCCGAATTGAGGGCCAAGGCCACGGAGCCACGCGCACCATCCGCACGCCGTCCTAACGGCCCCGGTACACATCCGTGCTGAGGTACTTCAGGCCGGAGTCGGCCATCAGCGTGACGACCGTGGCACCCGGTCCCAGCCGCCGGGCCACCTGGATCGCTGCCATGACGTTGGCGCCGGAAGAGGTGCCTGCGAACAGCGCCTCCTCGCGCGCCAGACGTCGGGTCATTTCCCTGGCGTCGTCCGTGCTGACCGGCAGGACCTCGTCGACGAGTGCCGGTTCCCACAGCGGTGGCACATAACCAATGCCGACGCCCTCGATCTTGTGAGGCCCTGCCGGACCGCCCAGCAACACCGAGGACTCCGCGGGCTCGACGGCCACGATCCTGGTACCCCGCCTGTATCGCTTCAGTACGGTGGCGACTCCGCGCGACGATGCCGCCGTGCCGACGCAGTGAACGAAGGCGTCGACCTTGCCATCGGTCTGGCGCCAGATTTCCTCGCCCAGCCCGTAGTAGCCCGTGATGCTGTCATGGTTGTTGAGCTGGTCGGTCCAGTAGGTGTCAGGTTCCCGGCTCAATCGACGCGCAACCTCGATCATCTCGAGGATCAGTTTCCTGGTGGTCAGGCCACCCTCGCTCGGCACCAGCGTCAGCTCCGCACCCAGCGCGGCCATGTGATCGAGTTTCTCGCGACTGAACGCGTCGGAGCTGACGATCCGGAGGCGGTAGCCTCTGGCGGCACAGACCAAGGCAAGCGACGTCCCGGTGCTGCCCCCCGTGTACTCCACGACCGTGCCGGCAGGCTTCAGCCGACCATCCTGTTCGGCCCGCGAAACCACGGCGAGCGCCATCCGGTCCTTGACGCTGCCGGTGGGATTCTCCCACTCGAGCTTTACGAAGATGTTGCCGCAGTTGGCCGGAACGACCTTGCGCAGCCGAACCAGCGAGGTGTTCCCTATGGCATCAAGTACGCTCATGGCTCGCGATCCAGCGCTGAATCTTCGCCTCGAGCACCTGCAGCGGCACGCCGCCATCCTTGAGTATTTCGTCGTGGAAGCTGCGAATATCGAAACGCTCGCCGAGCGCCTGTTCCGCAACGCGACGGAGCCGCTGGATCTCCAGCATGCCGATCTTGTAGCCGAGGGCCTGCCCCGGCCAGACGACGTAACGTTCGACTTCCGCCTCGGCGTCGAGCGGGTGCATGCCGGCAGTGGCGATCATGTAGTCGATGGCCTGTTCCCGGCTCCAGCGCAGGCTGTGCATGCCGGTATCGACCACCAGCCGGATGGCGCGCCAGAGTTCGTCCTGCAGCCGGCCGAGGTTGCCAAACGGGTCGTCGGCGTACAGTCCCATCTCGTGCGCCAGCGCTTCGGCATACAGCGCCCAGCCCTCGCCGAAGGCATTCGAGAAAAGCACGCTTGAGATGATTGGCGCGTCCAGCGCCATGCCGAGCGCGGTCTGCAGGTGGTGGCCGGGATTTGCCTCGTGGTAGGTCAGCGTCTTGAGCTTGTAAGACGGCCAGATCGCGGTGTCGCGCAGGTTGATCCAGTAGATGCCCGGCCGCGAACCGTCCAGTGACGGGGGGTCGTAGTAGCCGCCGGAAGAACTGCCCTCGGCCTGCGGCGGAATGGCTCGAACCACGACCTGCTGCTTTGGCAGCGTGCCGAACCACTCCGGCAGCAGGGGCGCGATCTGTACGAGCTGGGCATTCAGCTCGGCGAGCAACAGCGCCTTGCCTGCGGCGTCGTTGGCATAAAGGAAGCGCTCCTCGCCGCCAAGCGCCGCCATCCGGTTGCCGACGCTCCCCTCGGTATAGCCCTCGGCGCGCAGGATCGCGTCCATCTGTCCGGTGATCCGGGCCACCTCCGAGAGTCCCAGCTCGTGGATCTGCCGCGCCGACATCGTGGTGTCGGTCATATGCAGGATCAACGCCTGGTACAGCGCTTCGCCCTCTGGCAGCCTCCAGATGCCGGCGTCGGAGACCGCTTCGTCACGCAGCGACTCGAGCTTCACCGCCAGCCGGGCATTGGCCGGAAACACGACCTCCCGCACCAGCGCCTCGGCGCGCTCGACCCAGTCGCCTGGCGCCTCGAGCTGTGCCTCCCTGACCTTGGCGGCGAAGCCGGTCACCAGCGCATGCCCAGCCGGGTCTGCGGCGCCGCGCGTGCCGAGGGTGGCCAGAGCCTTGTCGAGCACGAAGTCCGGCGGCACCACGCCGAGGCGCCGGTCGTGCTCGACCTTCTTGATGACCTGGTCGATCGCCGCGCCGTACGCCGCCATCCGGGCGAGGTAGTGTTCGGCGTCGGCAGCGCTGCGCACCGTGTGCTGGCTCTCGAGGATCTTGGGTATGGCATCCTGCGGGCCGGAAAGCTGCGTGACCACGTAGGGCACGAACCACATGCCCCAGTCGCTGAAGATCGCCCCGTACTCGACCACTGCGGCGGGGGCGAGCGCGCTGCGCAGCTGGGTTTCCAGCACAGCATGGACCACCCGGTCGCGGGGGCTCGCAGAGGCAACGTCGAGTTCACCGAGCTTGGCGAGCAGCCCGCTGAATGCCGCGCGCTTGGCCGCCTCGTCGGCCGGGGCCCGCGGCGTCAACCTGCTGTCCAGCCCGGGACCGGCGATCGACTCCGGCACGCCGTAGTAGGTCGCCATCTCCGGAAACCACGAAAAATACGTGCGCGTTACCTCGTCCTCGAGCTCAGCCAGCGTCGGTGGGCCGGCGCTCGCATTCGAAGCCGCGATGCAGGATGTCAGCACTATTGCAAGCAGGCGACTGGCATTCATTTGGCAACTTCTCCCTTCTGGGCTTGCTTGGCGATCATGCGGCCTGAATCTCGATGTTCAAGGAAGCGGGGTTCATAAACCAACTCGAGCTTGATTCCATCCGGGTCACAGAAGAACACGGCGTAGTAGCCCGGCGTGTAGTCGTATTCGGCAGGCGCATCGAGGACCGTGATGCTTTCTTGAAGCAGGAACTCGTGAAAGCTGTCAACTTCCTCGCGACTTGAGAGGTGAAACGCGAGGTGATGCAGGCCGGCCGAATAGCGGTCGTGAGGTGCGCTGGCCGTGGCTTCGTGCAATCCAATGCTGAGCGTCGCACCGGAACGAGACAGGACCCAGCAGGGCACTTCGCCCGCGTACTCACTGCTTCGCAGGTAGCCGAGCCTGCCCAACACCTTGTCATAGAAATCGCATGACACCGCCAGATCCGTGACGGTAAGATCGAGGTGATTGATAAGACCGCTGTGCATGGAAGGCGCTCGCCGTTCAGTGGCCAGGCTGGGCGAACCGCATTCCGCGATCCGAGCTAACGCATCCATCCATCGCAAGTTCGCTCCGGAAAACTGCCAGTCCGCTGCTTTTAACACTCGTCTCGCAGCTCGCCCGCCACGGCCCGTTATGCGCGCGGAAGGTCCTCGGCGCCAAAGCCAACTCGGATGGCCTCGGAAAATGACACCCAGCTGCAGCGGGCTTCGTTGTGAGCCATGAACTGGGGTGCGGGCAACGGATTCCCTGCAAAACAACCACCGGCGATACCTACCATGCCCTTGAAAGGCTCCGAATACCAAAGCAGTGTTGTTCCGCACTCAGCACAGAATTTGCGCTCCTGGCGGCCGGACTTGCTGGACAGCCTGTAGCTCAGCATCTCGCCGTTGATGGCAACGACAGCCGCCTCCTTGAAGTACGCGGAAAGACCAAAGGCGCTCCCGGTACGTTTCTTGCAGTTGCTGCAATTGCAGACTGCGTAGATCTCAGGTTCACCCTGGACGTCAATGGAGCACGCCCCGCAACAACATTCTGCCCTTGTTCTCATATCCGGACGCCTTGATGGAAAACGTTTCGAAACGGCAAACTCGATGCAATGAGAATGCTTCCCGCATCACTCCGCCAGAAACCGCACGACCTCTCTCACGAAGATTGCCGGCGCCGCGCTCGTCGGGTGACACGGTGCTCTGGTGGTCATGATTTCTGTTCACACCGGAACACATTCTCACTGTCACGATAGAACTCGCATTCCTGTTGCAAGGCCTCAGCCAGGCGGAGTCGAGCCCGATGGATCCGAATCTTTGCCGTAGGCAAGGAACAGCCACAGATCTCGGCCGCCTGCGCCGCAGTCAGGCCTTCGAGGTCGTGGAGGACGAGCGCCGCCCGGTAGTCTCCGGGCAGGCTGTCGATGACCTGCCGCACGCAGGTGTTCATCTCGTCGATTACCAGCCGTTGGTCAACTGGGCAATCTTCATCCGGCAACTCCGCCGACTCGTCAATGTCGACGATCTGAGCCCTGTTGCGGGGCTGGCGGAAGTGGTCGGAAGCGACCCGGGTGGCTATGGAAAAGGCCCAGGTTTTCAGGCTGGAGCGTCCTTCGAAGTCCGGCAGACCGCGGGCGATCCGGATCAGCGTCTCCTGGAGGAGGTCCTCGGCGAGACTGTGCTCCCTGGCATATCGCTCGAGGTAGCGAAGCAGGGGGCCGGAAAGTTCCTCGGCGGCCTTATTGAAAGGCGGTGGATGGCTGCGAGTTTCCATCGTTCTCTCCTGAAAGAGACTCGTGCCCGGCCGGCTTCCGGCTCGACCGGGTACGAGTCAGCCGCTGATCACGCTAGGCGCAGCACGGTTGCTCGACCTGGCCATCGGGGCCAGGCTTGGCGTCATCGGTGCCGCTTTGCTCGGCATGGGCCTCCACTTCGGCTTGACGAAGCAGGCCTTCAGCCGCAGCGAGAACCTTACGTGCAGGAACCTGCCTGACCTTGTCGGCGAGGCGGATCGCCTCACCGATCTGCCGCTCACTGAGGCCGGCCTTCCGAGCCTCAGGAACATGGTACTCGATACAGGGTACGCAGTTGCTACCCAATGCGGCGCCGAGCGCCACGAGTTCCCGCTCTGCATTGTTGAGATCTTTCATTGCCTTACCCTTCCGACTGCGGTGTTAGGTTGACTCAGTGAGGTGATCCGAACGCTTCGTATCCCTCATCCCGGTAGACGGATTCTGGTTCGGCAGGGATACACCTCACGAAGGAGGTCGTCTTCAGTCGCCAGGGCCCCGACTTGATCGCCCTGAGCAACCATCCCTTAACGAGCCGAGATCAAATCCAGCTCGGCCTGAACGCTTTACACAGGCCCGCCAGGAGGATCCGGCCGATGGACCTCGCCGGGCTCCATACGCTTCCGGTCATTCCGCCGAGATACGGGCCTAGAGGGATCAATACGATCCTCCCGATGCCGTACAACATTACACGTGGGCCGACGGACCAGCCATCAGCCTCCTCTCATGGGATCAGAGCGCCTCTGGCGCACGTTGAAGTACGAGGAAGTCTCACCCACCTCCCGCGCGCGGCCGAGACGCCCTTCAACCTGATTCTCGAAGCGCGCCCAATGTCGGACCTGTTCAGGAGCGGAATCCCTCAGGACTTCGATTTCTTCGAAGGTTTCGACTTGCCAGAACTGTTGAGAGCGACCGCTTGGCGAACGAGCGCCTTGAAGGCGGACTCATCAACTGCTTCTCCTTCGCGGATATCGATCGCGCGGCGCACGTTTCCATCGAGACTCGAGTTGAACAGACGGGCCGGGTCCTTCAGAGACGCGCCCCTGGCGAAGGTGAGCTTCACGACATTCTTGTAGGACTCGCCAGTGCAGATGATGCCGTCGTGCGACCAAACCGGAGTACCCATCCACTTCCACTCCTCGACGACGTCCGGGTCTGCTTCCTTGATGAGCTCGCGCATCATGCCGAGGGTTTCTCCGCGCCAGTCCCCGAGTTCCCCAATTCTTTTCGAGATGAGCTCCGATGCCGACTGGCCTTGGATCGCGTTCGACTTTTTCATGGTCCCATCCTGGAGGTTTCAGACATGTTTCATTTTGCAAGACAGGCTCCCTGTCGAAGGCAGCGCCACGCTCCAAGGTGGCAACTCCGAGCGCGTAAACGCAGCCGACCTGAAGCAACGATACGATCAGCCAAGGACCCGGAAGACGAGCCCTCGACGAATAACAACCATGCAGGCTGGCTAGCCAGTATTAGCCAGCGGCGACCCACGCACCCAGCGTCAGGACCTGTCCGCAAGCACCCGAATCTTCCCCACAGACTCAATATCCCAACCGACGCAGAATCGGCTCCGAGCCCGGCCTCCCGAAAACCACCGGCCACCCACCAATACCACCTGACACCGATCAAGCGTCGCCCGCGCGATCGGAACCACCCACACCATCACTCAACCTCGGGCGGATGTTCTGGTTGTGGTGGAAGACGTTGGCGGGATCGTACGTGGTCTTCACGTCCGCGAGCCGGTCGTAGACGGAGTCGCCGTACGCCTCGCGGACCCGGCCGGGGTCTTCGTCACCGCCGAGGAAGTTGACGTACACGCCTTCGCGGAAGCGGTCGAGAGCGGCGAAGAACCCCCTCGTCCAAGCCGTGTCCCCGTCGCCGAAGTCCTCGCCGGGCCGCCACACACCATCCAGGGTGATCGCGTGCGACGCCTGCCGGTTGCCGAAGGCCGTCCCGCCCTCGACCACTCGGCTCACCGCCCCTTGCAGGTGAAATAGCGCCACGTACGACCGTGGCGACGAGCAGGAGAACGCGTGCTCGACGATCACGTCGATGAGATCGTCGCGCAGCTCTGGGAGGTGGGTGGACTTCCAGTAGTAGTTCCAACCGTGGACGACGGTCGAGTCGAGCGCGCTCTGGAATCCCACGTACGGCACGGGCCCGACCAGGTCGAGGCGGGGAGTGCGGAGTGCGCGGAGCGGGCCGAGCAGCTGCTCACCCTCCTCGATCGACCCGGCGTAGCAGATACCCACCATCAACACCGGGCGCCAGTGCAGATCCTCGGGGATGACCGGCAGCGGTGGCGCGGTGCCGAACCTTACGACCGTGCCAAGCTCGTCGGGAGCGTTTCGGATGAAGTCGCGGTAGAAGCGGAGGACCTCCCCGGCGTCGGTCGCGTCCCAGAGGATGGGCCCGGCCAGGACGGTGGGCCCGACGGAGTGGAGGCGGAACTCGAACGAGGTGACCACGCCGAAGTTGCCGCCGCCGCCTCGCAACGCCCAGAACAGGTCGGGGTGCTCATCCTCGGACGCGCGGAGCCGCTCGCCGTCGGCCGTCACGACGTCGGCGGCGAGGAGGTTGTCGACCGTGAGGCCGTGCTTGCGCATCAGCCAGCCGATGCCACCGCCGAGGGTGAGCCCGGCGACGCCGGTGTGGCTCACGATTCCGCCGGTGGTGGCCAGGCCGTACGCCTGTGTTTCGTGATCGACGTCGCCCCACAGCGCGCCACCCTGCACCCAGGCCCTGCGGCCTGCAGGATCGACCCGCACGGCCCGCATTGCCGAAAGGTCAATGACGATCCCGTCGTCGCAAACGGCGGTGCCCGCCACGTTGTG
>CAZOSZ010000015.1:0-23273 GCA_964582505.1 uncultured Ectothiorhodospiraceae bacterium
CGAGTTCATCGAGCAGGCCGCGCAGGCCGCGTGCCAGCCGCGGGCAGGCAGGCGCATGTTGGCGCCCCTCGAGCCAGCCGAGCCACTGTGCCGGCGTCAGCCCTCCGCGAGCGTGCTCGCGTAGCCAGGCATCGAAACGCGCACGCGAGGCGCCCTCCTCGGCGGCACCGGCTGTGAATGGCGAGCGCAGCAGACGGCCGGCCTCAGCCGGTTCGAGACGATCACGGGCCAATCCCAGGGCCAGCAAGGCCGTGGCGACCACCGGCGCGTCGGCCAGCGGAGCGCCGAGTGAAAGGTTCCATGGCCGCGGCGCATCGCCGCGGCCTGGCAACAGGCGCTCCGGCACCAGCGCCTCGTCCAGGCAGTCCTCGACCAGCGGTGCGCAGGCCCCGAGCTCAGGCACGACGATGGCGACTCGTGCCGAAGGATCTGACTCGAGCCGTGCCCTCGCCCAGGCGGCCGCCGCCGCGAACTCGTGGCGCGCGTCCGGGAACGCCGCCAGGCTGACCTCGCCGCGCAGTCCCGGCGGCGCGACACGCAACGCCCGCACACCTGATGCGCGGAACACGGATTGCTGCGCCGGGTTGAGGCGATCGAAACCGGCGAACAGCAGCGACCGGCCGTCCAGTTTCCCGATATGGCCGGCGACGATGGCCGGCAGATCGCAGGCATCCAGGCAACCCAGCGCCTGCAGCCGGCGCCGATAGCTTTCGGCCGCCCGCAGGAAGGCCCGGCAGTCTTCGCCGCCGCGGGCGCCCAGCTCCGGCCACGGCAACTGCCAGTCGTGTGCCAGACTCCAGGCCTCCCGGAAGCTCTCGACGGCGCCGGCCGGCATCAACAGCTGGCCGGCCAGCGGCTCGCTCTCGAGCACCTCGCTCCAGACCACGGCCGCCTGCAGCTCGTCCAGGCAGGGCTTGACCGGATCGAGCATGCCGAAGTCGCGCAGCTCGCGGTAAGTCGCCAGCACCCACGCAGGCCAGGGCATCGCATCCGGCGTCTGCCAGCTCGCCGATTCGGACTGTCCGGCAACCGCCAGGCGCAGCGCGCGCGCCAGGCGCCGGGTGGCCGTCAGCGCGATCGTGCCGCCTGCGAGCGCGCGTACGAGCTCTTCATTCGTTAAATCAGACAATTATCATACTGACTTAAAGTTTGTTCTCGCTATTGTCGTCCGCCCTGCCCCGGCGCGCGGCGTGAATCGCCGAGGCCATTGCGCGGACCGACGGTTGTGCCAGCCATTCCGGCCACTCGGCCGCCAGCTTGCGCGCCCAGCTCGGGTATTCAGTCCACGTGCCTGGAACGTTCACCGGCGTGTCCATGTCGAGCCAGTCCTCGGGCTGCACCACCAGGATCGCGGCCGGACTGCGCGCCAGGTAGAGCTGGATCGCCAATGTGAGCTGCGGTGTCAGCGCGGCGACCTCGCCGCGCGGGTTGCGACTCCCCGGTGGCGCGAGCCCCTCCGCCGACAGGGCCGCCACCAGCCGTTCGCGGTCCCGCCATCGGGCGGCGAGCATCTCGGCCGCCATGCCCGGCCGGCGGTACAGGCCAAGTCGCTTGCGCAGCACGATGTCGGAGCCCTTCCAGAAGCTCGCCAGCGGCGGCAGGTCGTGAGTAGTAACGGTGACCAGCGACTCGCGCGGATACCCTGCGGGGCGGCGAAACCCTTCGGCATCCTGCTCGAAGAACAGCACGCGATAGCTGTACAGGCCGTGTTCCTGCATCGACTCGCGAACCTCGGGCGGCACGGTGCCCAGGTCTTCGCCGATCACCAGGCAGCGATGCCGCTGACTTTCCAGGGCGACGATCGCCATCAGCTCGTCGAGCCGATAGGGGACATAGCCGCCCTCTTCCGGCGGACATCCCCGGGGCACCCACCAGAGCCGGTGCAGCCCCATCACGTGATCGATCCGCAGCGCGCCCCCCTGGCCCATGTTCGCGCGCAACAGCCGGATGAACGGCCGGTAGGCCCGCTCGCGCAACTCATCGGGATGGATCGGCGGGATCCCCCACTCCTGGCCGTGCCATGCGAGCGCATCGGGCGGCGCGCCGACTGTCGCGTCGCGGGCGTACAAGCCTTGCTGGGACCAGGTTTCGGCGCCGCCGGCATTGGCGGAAACGGCCAGGTCGCGATAAAGGCCGATGCTCATCCCCGCTTCGCGCGCACGCCGTTCGGCGGCTTCGAGCTGTTGCGCCGCGATCCATTGGAGCCAGCAATGAAACTCCACGGTGCGGGCCTCAGTTGCCAGGAATGCCTGTGCGGCCGGACCGTGCGGGTCGCCGTAACCTGCCGGCCACTCCTGCCACCTCGCAACCGCGCCAGCGGCCGTGAGTTGAGACTGCAGGGCATCAAATAACGCTTGTTGTTCCAGTGGTTCCCCGTGCTGCTTGAGAAACTGGGAGAACTCCAGCTGCCGCCCGGAGCCGGCCCTCGCGACAAAGTCATCGTGCACCAGCCGGAGGACCTCCAGCTTGCAGGCTGCGACGCCGGCGTAGTCGACCAGCGCGGCAGCGCGCAGCGCCGCCAGGCGCGCCTGGAACCCGGGTGTCGCCACCAGGCGGCGTGCTTCGGTGCAGCCCGAATACTCCGGCACCGCCTCCGGATCGATGTAGAGCACATTCAGGAAATAGCGGCTCGACGGACTGTAGGGACCGCACTGGGTGGGGTCGGCGGGAAACAGGGCATGCAGGGGGTTCAGTCCGACCAGGTCGGCGCCCAGTGCCGCCGATTCGGCCGCCAGGCCGGCCAGGTCCGTGAAATCTCCAATACCCCAGTTGCGTGCAGAGCGCAGCGTGTAGAGCTGCACGGCGAGACCCCACAGACGGTCGCCGGCGCGCACGGCCTCCGGCTCGTAGCAGCGCGGCGGGGCGACGATCAGCGTGGTGGCCGCCAGCGGACTGCCGTCGGCCTTGTCGAGCAGCAGCCGGTAATAGCCCGGAGACAAGAGCGGCAGCTCGAGGCCAAGCCGCACGTACCACAGCTCGCGGATGCCGCGCTCGCCGAGCACCGGCAGGCGGCCCGGTTCAAACTCTCCGGACAGCGCTTCGCCGTCCTCGGCCTGGATGCGCCAGCGGATCAGCGGCAACAGCGGTGCCAGCACGGTCACCGGGACCTGACGCGCGCCTCGCAACACCACCGCCGGTGGCAGCACCCGGACCCAGTCGCGTTGCTCGAGCGTCTCCGCCTCGGCGGCGAGTGCCGCTTCGTCGTCCACGCGGTGCCCGAGCGCGGCCAGCAGGCCGCGCAGCGTGTTATCACCCAACTCGCGCAGCTGCCCACGGAAGTCCGTGTAGCAGCGCTCGATGCCGCGCAACTGTCGCAATCGCTCGAGGCCTGCCGGGAACTCAGTCATGGTCGACCAGCAATGCCAGCGAACGCCCGTCGAGGTAGTAGCCATGCCCCTGCCGGTAGCCTCCGGCCGGGACTGTCCACGCGTGCTGGCTGGTATCGAGCACCACTTCCCAGACCTGCCTGGAGATCGGCGCGGGCAGCATGAACTCCACCACCTCGGGGCCGGCATTGAACAGCACCAGGAAACTGTCGCCGAGATCGGGCTCGAGCTGGCTGGGCGGCAGCCCGGTGCTGTCGAGCAACATCACGAAGGCTTGCAACCGAGGCTCGAGCCAGTCCTGCTCCATGAGCTCCGACCCATCCGGACTGAGCCAGGCGACGTCCTTGAAGCGCCCTTGCTCGCGCTGCACGCCCTCGAGGAAACTCTGCCGTCGGAAAACGGCGTTCTGCCCCCGGATGCGCAGCAACTGCCTGACGAACTCGAGCAGCGGCTCGTTGCTGCGCGCCTGCCGCCAGTCCAGCCAGGAAATCTCGTTGTCCTGGCAATAGGCGTTGTTGTTGCCGCGCTGCGAGCGGCCGAACTCGTCGCCTGCCTGCAGCATCGGCACCCCCTGCGAAAGCAGCAGCGTCGCCAGCAGGTTGCGTTGCTGTCGATAGCGCAGCCGGACGATCTCCTCGTCCTCCGTCGGGCCCTCGACTCCGTGGTTCCATGACGGCGCATGGTGGTCGCCATCCCGGTTGGCCTCGCCGTTGGCATCGTTGTGTTTGTGCTCGTAGCTTACGATGTCGCGCAGCGTGAAGCCGTCGTGGCAGGCGATGTAGTTGACGCTCTCCGGCGGGCCCCGGCCGCTGGAACGAAATAGGTCACTGGAGCCGGCCAGCCGCTCGGCCAGCCGCGGGACCAGCCCGGGGTCGCCCCGCCAGTAGCCGCGCACGGTGTCGCGGAAGCGGTCGTTCCACTCGCCCCAGCGACGCGGAAAGGCACCGAGCTGGTATCCGTCCGGTCCGAGATCCCAGGGCTCGGCGATCAGCTTGACGCGCGACAGCACGGGATCGTGCTCGAGCACCTGGAAGAAGCGAGCATCGCGACTGAACCGCCCGCCTTCGCGACCGAGCGCCGTCGCCAGATCGAAGCGGAAGCCGTCTACGTGCATGTCCGTCACCCAGTAGCGCAGACAGTCGAGCACCAGCCGAAACACCTCGGGATGATCGAGGTTGAGGGTATTGCCGCAACCCGTCCAGTCAAGGTAGCGGCGCAGCTCATGCCCGTCGAGCCGGTAGTAACTGAGATTGTCGATGCCGCGCATCGACAGTGTCGGGCCGTCGTCCCCGCCCTCCGCGGTATGATTGAACACCACGTCGAGAATCACCTCCAGTCCGGCGCCGTGCAGCGCGCGCACCATCTCCCGAAACTCCCGCACCGGGTCGGCCAGGGCGTAGCCGGCATGCGGCGCGAACATCGCCAGCGGATTGTAGCCCCAGTAGTTCACCAGGCCGCGCTCGATCAGCCGCGGCTCGGAGACGAACTGCTGCACCGGCAGCAGCTCGACCGAGGTCACGCCGAGTCCGACGAGGTGGTCGAGCACGGCAGGCTGTGCGAGTCCCAGATAACGGCCGCGCAGATGGGCCGGGACCGCCGGGTGCAGGCGCGTGAAGCCTTTGACGTGCAGCTCGTAGATCACCGTCCGATCCATGGGCACTTGCGGCGCCCGGTCGCCGCGCCAGTCGAAGGCGTGCGGGTCGACCACCTGCGCTTTCATCACGCTGCCCGCACTGTCGCTGATGTCCTGGCGCCACTCCTGCGCGGCGCCGCGACTGTAGGCGTAAATCTCGGGCCCGTAGCGCAATTCACCGACCACCGCGCGGGCATGAGGATCGAGCAGAAGCTTGTGCTTGTTGAAACGGTGGCCCTGGCGCGGGGCATAACGGCCGCGCACCCGATATCCGTAGACGAGTCCCGGACCGGCGCCGGCCACGAAACCATGCCAGATGTCGCCGGTGCGCGCCGGCAGGGCCATGCGCGCCACCTCGCGTCGCCCGAGGTGATCGAACAGACACAGCTCCACCGCGTCGGCATGCACGGAGAGCAGCGCGAAGTTGACGCCATCGCCGGTCCATGTGGCGCCCATCGGCAGCGGCCGCCCGGGCTGGATTGGCGGGACCTGGCGTGTCGGCGCCATCAGCTTTCGGGTTCCAGGTAGAGCGCTGCCAGCGGCGGCAAGGTCAGGCACAGCGAGTGGCTGCGACCATGGCTCGCAACCGGCTCGGCGACCACCCGCCCCTTGTTGCCTACATTGCTGCCGCCATAGAGCGCGGCGTCGGTATTGAGGATTTCGCGCCAGGCGCCGCCCGCAGGAACGCCCAGGCGATATTCCTGGTTCACGCCGGGCGTGAAGTTGCACACCACCAGCACGTGCCCGCGCCGGTTGGCATCGTGGCGCAGGAAGGCGATCACGCCATGCTCGGCGTCGCTGAAGTCGATCCACTCAAAACCATCGGGCGTGTGGTCCGCCTGCCACAGCGGCGGATGCTCGCGATAGATACGATTGAGGTCGCAGACCAGCTCGCTGACGCCGCTGTGCTCCGGTTCCTCGAGCAGGCCCCAGTCGAGTTCGGCATCGTGGTTCCACTCGCCGGGCTGGGCCAGCTCCGCGCCCATGAACAGCAGTTTCTTGCCGGGATGGCCGTACATGAATGCAAGATACAACCGCAGGTTGGCGAACTGCTGCCAGCGGTCGCCGGGCATCTTGCCGAGCAGCGAGCGCTTGCCGTGCACCACCTCGTCATGCGACAGCGGCAGCACGAAGTGCTCGTCCCAGGCATAGATGAGCCCGAAGGTCAGGTCGCCGTGGTGGTAGCGCCGGTGGATCGGGTCGCGGGCCATGTAGCCGAGCGTGTCGTGCATCCAGCCCATGTTCCACTTGAAGCCGAAACCCAGCCCGCTGTCGTAGGTCGGCCGCGACACGCCGGGCCAGGCGGTGGACTCCTCGGCGATGGTCAGCACCCCGGGGTTCTCGCCGTGAACCACCTCGTTGAGGCGCTTGATGAAAGCGATCGCCTCCAGGTTCTCGTTGCCGCCGAACATGTTCGGCAGCCACTGGCCGGGCTGGCGCGAGTAGTCGAGGTACAGCATCGAGGCAACGGCGTCCACTCGCAAGCCGTCCACGTGGAACTGCTCCACCCACCAAAGCGCGCTGGACACCAGGAAATCACGCACCCAGGGACTGCCGAAATCGTAGACACAGGTGTCCCAGTCGGGATGCCAGCCGCGGCGCGGATCGGGATGCTCAAAAAGCGGCGTGCCGTCAAAGCGCGCCAGCCCGTGCGGATCCGCCGGGAAGTGCCCCGGCACCCAGTCCATGATTACGCCGATGCCGTGCGCATGCAGCCGGTCGATCAAGTGGCGCAGCTCGTCCGGCGGCCCGAAGCGGCTGCAGGCGGCGAACAACCCGGTCGGCTGGTAGCCCCAGGAGCCGGCGAACGGGTGCTCGGTCAGCGGCAGGAACTCGACGTGCGTGAAGCCGCTGCGCAGCAGGTAGGGCACCAGCTCTTCCGCGAGTTCCCGGTAGCTTAGCGGGCGGCCATCCCGGTAGCGCCACGAACCGGCATGCAGCTCGTAAATTGACAGCGGCCGGTCGTTGCGGTAGCCGGCCTCACGGCGCCGCCTCAGCCAGTCTTCGTCCAGCCAGGCATGGCTTTCGGATGCCGCGACGATCGAGCCGTGGCCGGGCGGCTGCTCCATGTAGACGCCGAAGGGGTCGGTCTTCAGCGGCAGGAGCCGCCCGTCCGGGCCCTTGATTTCGAACTTGTACAGCGCTCCGGGCCCAAGGCCCGGCACGAACAGTCGCCAGGCGCCCTCGTAGGAACTCTGCATCGGGTGGCAGCGGCCGTCCCAGCCGTTGAAGTCGCCGACCACGCTGACGCTGCGCGCGGCCGGCGCGTGCACCATGAATCGCACGCCGGACACGGGTCGCCCGACATCGCTCTCGAGGGTCTGCGGGTGGGCGCCGAAATATCGATACAGCCGATTGCGGTCTTCCGGGGCACGGGCAAACACGCTGCGACGGAACTGGTAGGGATCCGGGTCCTCGACCACGCGGCCGCCGCGGCCCACCTGCAGCCGATAGGCGAAAGGCCGGCGTCGCCGTGCCAGGCGCTTGACGAACAGGTCGCTGGCGCCGACCCGCTCCATTCGGCCGAGGGTCCTGGAGGCCTCGAGATCCAGCACCTCCACCCACTCGCACCCCGGCTGCCAGGCCCGCAGCACCATGCCCCTGCCATCCGCTGCAGGATGCAGCCCGAGGAACTGGAACGGCACCGCGCAGCGGGCGGCGTCGAGTTCGTCCAGCAGGTGAAGGGTAGCGGTGTCAGCCATGGCGTCAAGCGATCGGCCCGAGCTCCCAGATGCGCTCGGCGTATTCGCGGATGGCGCGGTCACTCGAAAACCGACCCATGGCGAGAGTGTTGATGATCGCTTTTCGGCCCCAGCCGGGGGCATCCCGATAGGCTTCGTCGATGCGTTCCTGGGTGTCGACGAGATCCTCGTAATCTGCCAGGCAGAGGTAATGCTCGCCGTCCTGGATCAGCCGGTCCACGACCGGCGCAAAACGGCGCAGGTCCTGCGGCGAGAAGAAGCCGTCGCGGATCTGGCGCAGCACTTCGCCAAGCTCGGCATTGTTGCGGGCCAGCTCGATCGGGTAATAGCCGCCATGGCGGCGCGCCTCGACCTCCTCGGCGGTGAGGCCGAAGATGAAGATGTTGTCCGCGCCGACCGCATCACGGATTTCGATGTTGGCGCCGTCCAGGGTGCCGATGGTCAGCGCACCGTTCATCGCGAGCTTCATGTTGCCGGTGCCCGAGGCCTCCATCCCGGCCGTGGAGATCTGTTCGGACAGGTCGGCGGCCGGGATGATGAGTTCGGCGGCGGAGACGCTGTAGTTCGGCAGGAATACCACCTTGAGCCTGTCGCCGACGGTCCAGTCGTGGTTGATCACCGATGCGACGTTGTTGATCAGCTGAATGATGCGCTTGGCCATCTCGTAGCCCGGCGCCGCCTTGCCGGCAAACAGCACCACGCGCGGCTGCCAGTCGCGATCCGGGTCCTGGCGGATGCGGTTGTAGCGCGTCACGACGTGCAACAGGTTGAGGAGCTGGCGCTTGTACTCGTGCACCCGCTTGATCTGCACGTCGAACAGCGCCTGCGGATCGACGAGGATGCCCGTCTGCCGCTGGACCTGGCGCGCCAAACGCTGCTTGTTGGCCTGCTTGATGGCTCCGAAGCGGTCGCGGAACTCCTCGTCCTCGGCCAGTGGCGACAGCTCCCGGAGCCGCTCCAGGTCGTTCTCCCAGCCCTTTCCGAGGCGCTCGTCGAGCAGCGCCGTGAGGCCTGGATTGGCGGCCCGGATCCAGCGGCGCGGCGTCACTCCATTGGTGATGTTGACGAAGCGCCCGGGAAAGTACTCGTCGAAATCCCGGAACAGGGTGTTGCGAAGCAGACTGGAATGGAGCTCCGCGACGCCGTTGACCTTGCGGGCGCCGACGGTGGCCAGCCAGGCCATCCGCACCTGCCGTCCGTCGAAACCCGATTCGTCGACGATCGACATCCGCCGGCGGCGCTCGTTGTCGCCGGGGTAGCGCGCCCACACGCCGTCGAGAAATTCGCGGTTGACGCGGTAGATGATCTCCATGTGACGTGGCACCAGCTTCTCCAGCAGGCGCACCGGCCAGGTCTCGAGCGCCTCGGGCAGCAGCGTGTGGTTGGTGTAGCTGAACACGCTGCAGCAGGTCTGCCAGGCCGACTCCCACTCGAGCCCGTGGACGTCCAGCAACAGGCGCATCAGTTCCGGCACCGCCAGCGCCGGGTGGGTGTCATTCAGCTGGATGGCGACGTGCTGCGGCAGGTCCGCCACGGGCAGGCCCGCCTCGAGGTGTTCCCGCAGGATATCCTGCAGGCTGGCGGAGACGAGGAAGTACTCCTGCTTGATCCGGAGTTCCTTGCCTTCCTCGGTCGAATCGTCCGGGTACAGCACTCGCGAGATGTTCTCGGCTTCGTTCTTCGGCTGCACCGCGGCCTCGTAGTCTCCGCGGTTGAACAGCTCGAGGTCGATTTCCGGCGCATAGCGCGCGCCCCACAACCGCAGGTGGTTGACGGTTCGGCCGTTGTTCCCAGGCACCGGCGTGTCGTAGGCCACCGCCTCGATCAGCTGCCCGCCCCGCCACTCCACCTTCGGTCGCCCGTCAGGCCCCTGCACGCTGGCGCATCGGCCGCCGATCCGCACCTCGTGGCGAATGTCCTCACGCTGGATTTCCCAGAGGTTGCGCATCCGCAGCCAGGTGTTGGGCCGCTCGATCTGCTGCCCGTCCGGGCCGATCTCCTGCTCGAACAGGCCGTAGTCGTAGCGAATGCCGTGGCCGAAGCCGGCCAGGTCGAGTGTGGCCATGGAGTCGAGGTAGCATGCCGCAAGGCGCCCAAGTCCACCGTTGCCGAGCCCGGCATCCTGCTCTTCCTCGACCAGCCGCTCCAGGCGCACGCCGATCTCCTGCAACAGCGCCCGCGCGCTCGCGTCGAGCTCGAGATTGATGGCGGCGTTGAGCAGCATGCGGCCGGTCAGGAACTCGAGCGACAGAAAGTAGATCTTGCGCGGACGTTGCTTGCGGATCCTGCGCTGGGTCTCGTGCCAACGCGCCAGCAGGCGCTCGCGGATTGCCAGCGCGACTGCGCTGTACAGGTCGTGGAGCGTGGCATTGTCGACGTCCTTGCCCACGCCATAGAGGAGTTTGTTGAGCGTGTCCTGCCGCAGGCTCGAATCATCGTAGCCCAGGGGTTCCGGTATGATGTTCCCCGGTATGTTCACGACCTCCGGCTCCTGCAGACCTTGGCTGTCGGGCACGACTCGCGCCGGAGCATAACAGACGCGCCGGGACATGCCGCTGACCCGCGGTTTGCCCTGGAAGCGTGCGAACATCGATACTTGCGCACATGATGCGCCTGCTGCTGTTGACAATGCTCGCCCTTGGCGTGCCGCTGGCGGCCGCCGAGCCCTCGACGCCCGAGCAAGTCGTGCGCAACACATTACAGGAACTCGCTGCGATCGTCTCCGAGTGCCGGCTGCCGCTGGCGGCCGATCCGCCGGCCGTCCGTGGTCTGGTGGAACAGCACCTGCGACCGCAGATCGACGTGCTGTACGCCGCGCAGCTGATCCTCGGCCGGGCCTGGGCGGACGCCACGCCCGGGCAGCGCCGGCGTTTTGCGGACGCGCTTTACGACAGCCTCGCCGGCCGCTACGCCATGGGCCTGTTGCTGTTGACGGAGCAGAACGTCCGGGTTCTGGAGGGCGCCGTGCCTGGCGAGGGAGAGGCCCAGGTCCAGCTGCTGGTGCAGGCGGGGCTCGCCTCGCCCTTGCCCGTGACCTTGCAGATGCGCCAAAGCAGTAACAGGTGGCGCGTCTACGACGCGCGCTGGGAGGGCCAGTCGTACGTGCTGAGCCTGCGCCAGGCGGTCGCCCAGGAAATCCGCCGCGAGGGACTCGAGGCGGTGATCGAACGACTCGAGGGCTCCGCCAGCACATCCATCGGCCTTCTCACGGAGCGTCCGACGGCAGCGGGGCGATGCCTGCGCTCAAGGGATGCAAGCCGCTGATGCGGGCACGGTTCCCGGCCCTGTTGCTGGCCCTGTTTCCGGGACTGGCGCCGGCCTGGGGACCTGAAGGCCACCGCGCCGCCGCCGCCATCGCGGCCGAACGGCTCTGCCCGGCCGCCACGACGGAGATCCGGACCCTGCTGGACGGCCAGTCGCTCGAGAATGCGGCGGTCTGGCCCGACCGGATTCGCGACGATGACCGCTGGGCCCACACGCGCAACTGGCACTATCTCAACATCGGCGACGACGAGCCGTTCCAGGCCATGGTCGACGGCGAGCCCGGTCGCGGCCGGCTGCCGGAGGCCATTCGCAGTAACCTTGCCACCGCGCGCGACCAGGCGATGCCGCGCCAGCAGCGCGCCGAGGCACTCGGCTTCTTCGTCCACCTGGCGGCGGACATTCACCAGCCGCTGCACGTCGGCCGGCTCGAAGATCGTGGCGGCAATACCATCACGGTCAGTTTCGAGGGGCAGGAGATCAGCCTCCACCGCCTGTGGGACGGCGCCCTGCTGCGCAGCGCCGGGCTGCGCGCCGCAGACTACAGGCGCACTCTGGCGCCGCTGGTGGCGCTCGGCGCAGCAGATTGGGAGGCCGGCACGCTCGAGGACTGGGCCGAGGAATCCCGCCGACTCAGGCCATGGGTCTACGACTTCGATGCGCGCCGCCGCGTGCCGCACATCTCGCGGCGCTATGCCGAGGCCGGCCGGCAGCTCACCGCCCTGCGCCTCTCGCAGGCCGGTGTGCGCATCGCCTGGCTGCTCAACCAGGCCTGGTGCCCTCAGGGGTAGGCGTAGCTGGCCTGAATGCCGAGCGGCAGGCCGAAGGCCCAGTACGCCAGCAGGAACCCCGACCAGGCGACCAGGTAGACCACCGAGTACGGCAGCATCATCGCCACCAGGGTACCGATTCCCGCATTGGTCACGTAGCGCTGGCAGAACACCACGATCAACGGGAAGTACGGCAGCAGCGGCGTGATGATGTTGGTGGTCGAATCGCCCACCCGGTAGGCGGCCTGGGTCAGGTCGGGAGAAATTCCCAGGCTCATCAGCATCGGCACCAGGATCGGCGCGAGTAATGCCCATTTGGCCGAAGCCGAACCGACCAGCAGGTTGACGAAGCCGGTCACCAGCACGATGCCAATCAGCGTGACCTGGGCCGGCATGCCGAGATTGCGCAGGAAGTTGGCGCCCTCGATGGCGATCAGCGCGCCGAGATTCGATTGCCCGAAGGCAAAGATGAACTGCGCAGCGAAAAACGCCATGACGACGTAGTAGCCCATGCCGCTCATCGCCTTTGACATGCCCTGGATGATGTCGCGGTGACTCTTGACCGACCCCGAGACATAGCCGAACACCATGCCTGGTACGATGAACAGCACGAAGATCAGCGGCACGATCGAGCGCATCAGCGGGGCCGTCGGGCCGGCCAGGTTGCCGCCGGCATCGCGCCAGGGCGAGCCCTCCGGGAGCGTCGTGACCGCCACGATCACCAGGGTGGCAAGCATCGAGACCAGCGCCCAGCGCAGCGCGAGGCGCTCGGCCGGTTCGAGCGGCTCCATGGTCGGCAGGTTCTCGAGATCGCCGTCCAGTGCGGTCTTCTTCAGCCTCGGCTCGACGATCTTGTCGGTCAAAAACCAGCCGAGGGCGATAATCAGCAATGAGGAAATGGCGGTGAAAAAATAATTGTTCAGGGGGTTGATCAACAACTCCGCGTCCAGCACCCGCACCCCGGCCTCGGTGATGCCCGCCAGCATCGGGTCAATGGCCGACGGCACGAAGTTGGCCGAGAAGCCCCCCGACACCCCGGCGAACGCGGCGGCAATGCCGGCCAGCGGATGCCGGCCCGCCGCATAGAAGATGACGCCGCCGAGCGGCACGACCAGCACGTAGCCGGCGTCGACTGCCGTGTGGCTGACGATGCCGACCGTGATCACCATCGGAGTCAACAGTCCGCGCCGCGTGAACGACAGCAAGGCGCGCAGCGCGACGTTGATGAAGCCGGTGTGCTCCGCGACACCGATGCCGAGCATCGCCACCAGCACCACGCCAAGCGGCGGGAAGCTGACGAAGATCTGCACCATCTGCGACATGAAACCGGTCAGCTCCTGGCCGGCCAGCAGGTTCTTGATGACCACCGGCGATCCGGTGCGCGGATCGATCGCCGAGAACGACACCGGCGCCAGCAGCGCCGACACGATCCAGGTGATCACCAGGGCCAGCAGGAACAAGACTGCCGGATCCGGCAGCTTGTTGCCGACCCGCTCGATCCAGTCGAGGATACGCGCGATTCTCGGATTCGGTGTCGGGCTTTTTGCTGCGGCTTGCTGCTCGGCCATCGCCTGCCTCCAGTTCGCGAAGGCGGCAGTATAGCCGTCTGCGGCGCGATGCAAAGCCTGCCCGTTGCCTCGTGGCCCGCAATCGGTCAGCATCGGCGCCGTTCCGGCCCACGCGAAACAGGGGATCCTGCAGATGAGTCGCCGTCTCCGCGTCCCCGATACCCTGGTGCTGCTGTTCGGGATGATGATCCTCGCGCTGCTGGCGACCTGGCTGCTGCCGAAGGGCAGCTTCGCGACCACGCTGAGTGAGACGGGCCGGTCGATGGTGGTGCCGGGCACCTACGCCGTAATCGACGATGCCCGTCGCCTGATGCCCTGGGAACTGGTCACGGTTGTGCCCCGGGCCCTGGCGGATGCCGGCGACATCATCTTCTTCGTGTTGATCGTCGGCGGCGCGATCCGGATTCTCCGGGCCACCGGCACGATCGACGCCGTGCTCGGCTGGGTGCTGCGGCGCGTCGGCCACAGCGCGGGGCTGCTGATCGCGATCGGCATGGCGGTGTTTGCCGCCGGTTCGGCGACACTCGGCGTGGCCGAGGAATACATTCCTCTCACCCTGGTGCTGATCTCACTGTGCGTGGCGATGCGCATGGACGCGGTCACAGCGGTCGGCATCATGGTCTGCGGCTACGGCATCGGCTACGGCGTGGCCGCGCTCAACCCGTTCACCGTGCTGGTGGCGCAGCAGGTGGCCGGACTGCCACCCGCCTCCGGCCTGGGCTTCCGGCTTGCCTTGTTCCTGCCGTTTCTCGCCATCGGCGTCCACCATGTCTGGCGCTACGCCTGCGCCGTGCAGGCCGATCCGGCAAACAGCCTGGTGCACGACGTCCCGGAAGCCCGCCATGCCGCAGCCGAACTGCACCCCGGAATGACCGGCCGCCACGTCGCTGTCGTGCTGATGACCGTCGCAGCGCTTGGGGCCATGGTGTACGGCATCGCCGTGCTGCACTGGTACATCCTCGAGCTCGGCGCGATCTTCCTGGCGCTGGCGATTCTCGCCGGCCTGGCCGGTGGGCTGGGAGCCAACGGCTCGGCGAGGCGCTTCGCCGAAGGCGCGGCCGAACTCGCAGGCACCGCCCTGCTGATCGGCTTTGCCCGCTCGATAGCGCTGATCCTCGAGGACGGCCAGGTGCTGCATACCATCGTCCATGGCCTGTCGACCCCGTTGCAGGCCATGGGCGCCGAGTTCGCGGCGGTCGGCATGCTGTTCATCCAGACCGTGATCAATTTCTTCGTTCCCTCGGGATCCGGGCAGGCCTACGTGACCATGCCGTTGATGGCGCCGATCGGCGACCTGGTCGGCGTCAGCCGCCAGGCGGCCGTGCTGGCGTTCCAGTTCGGCGACGGCTTCGCCAACATGATCGTGCCGACCAACCCGGTGCTGATGGGCATCCTGGGGATGGCGGGCATTCCCTACGACCGCTGGTTCCGCTTCGTCGCTCCGCTGATGCTGAAGCTGCTGTTGGCCGGCTCAATCGCGATGGTGGTGGCGGTGCGGGTCGGATTCCAGTAGCGGCACGCGTCACCAGCCCCGCCCGGCGTCCGCGCCAGGCCGCAACCCATCGGTATATGTCCCTATGCTGAATGCTTCGCATTCAGTGGTTTATGCGTACGTTACCGAATGGTATCAGGCCCCATCAGTGACTTAAGTTTCCTCCTGCGACAGGCGTGTACGTGCGGCCTCCGGGCCCGTGTACCCGCCCGACTGGATCCTGGGGAACCGAGTTGAATGCGCTCTGGAGGGAATCATGAGCAACTGGACTAACTGGCTGGCGACGGCGACTCTCGCCGCGGCGCTGGCAATTGCCGGCTGTTCCGGCGATGACGGCAAGGACGGTGCGGCCGGCCCGACTGGACCTGCCGGCCCGACCGGGCCTGCCGGCCCGGCTGGGCCTCCTGGCCCTCCTGGCCCTGGTGTCGAGCCCGTTGGCGACGCCTTCGGCACCCTGGACGGTGCGATCATCGGCGTGGAGATCGACACGTCGGCGAGCGCCATCGTCACGGTGACCTTCGAGGTCAACGATGGCGCGGGACTGCCGGCGACCGGTCTGACGAACTTCGAGTTCACGATCGCCAAGCTGGTGCCCGCGGACGACTTGACGAACCGGCCCGCCTATTGGCAGAACTACATCAACCGCTCGGTCGTGGAAGGCGACGGCGCCCGGGTGCTGCGCGCAGCGGGCGAGCGTGCCACCACGTCAACGGTGACCAAGGTCATCGAAGTCGAGCCTGGCATCTATGAATACACGCTGGGGACCGATATCGACGCCGCCAAGGACTTCATCTATTACGGCAACGACAATCCGGCCCCACCGGTTGCCGGCGGCACCATCGGTGTTGGCAGCAGCGGTGTGCTGAGTTCAGCGGCATGGGACGAGGTCCGGCCGACGCTCGATCTCGCCTTCGACCCGACGGCCGTGCATCGCATCGGCATCGCAGGTCGCAACGCGGGATCGCGCTACAACGCGGTGGTCGACTTCGTACCGGCCGACCTGCCTGCCCTGCTGCCTGGCATGACCAATCAGGTGGTGACGAAGGAATCCTGCGGCGCCTGCCACGGCAGTTCCTCGGACCGCTCGGTGCTGAGCTTTCCGAACGTCCATGGCAACACGCGCTTCACCCCGGACCTGTGCGTGACCTGCCACGCCCCCACGACCTTCGATTCCGAAGCCTCGACGGATAGCGAGTGGGCCAGCATCGAATTCGTGAAGTTGGTCCACTCCGTGCACGCTTCCGTGCCCGGCTACGAGGTGGCGGGGCGTGATTATTCACATGTGCCGTACCCGCAGTCCGAGGCGAACTGCCTGACCTGCCACGACAACCAGCGCATCGAGCAGCCTGCGGGCCGCGCGGCGGCGGACATGGTGGCGTTTGCCGACCGGCCGAGCATCGAGGCCTGCGGCACGTGCCATTTCGCCGTGGACTTCAGCCTGCACTTCGGCAACCAGACCGACAGCAGCAACTGCACGCTGTGCCATGGCATCGGCAAGCTGCAGCCCATCGATACGGCGCATGCCAGTGCCGCCTCGACGCCGAACAACCCGCTGCAGCCGCCTGGATTCATCCAGTTCGAGTACCAGGTTGCATCGGTCACGCTCGACGAGAGCAATCGGCCGATCGTCAAGTTCCGCATCCTCGGCAACGGCACGCCGCTGAATTTCAGCGCCCTGCCCGCCAACGTGACGCTGGGCAACGTGCGGTTCTACGCGGCCTGGAGCGCCCCGCACCCGATGCCGATCGACCCGCTGGACGGACCGGCGATCGCCGCGCCTGCCGATTTCAACAATCTCGGCACGACGGCCGGCCGGACCTGGTGGGACCTGAGCACCAACCTGGACGTGCGGTCCTATGACCAGCCGCAGTCCGTGGCCGCCAACCCAGCGGCCTGGACGGGCGGGCTGACAGGCCCGGATGCGGAGGGCTACTACACCACGGCCGCCGGCATCAATGCCACCACGCCGTTCGCCTATCCTGGCAGTGCCTTGATGAAGGCAATCGGCATCGAAGGCCGGCCTGCGATCAGTGGCGTGAGCATCAATACACCGGCGGTGATCGCCGGCGTCGGCGAGGGGCAGATCTCCCCGCGTCGCCTGGTCGTCGACATCGAGAACTGCAACACCTGCCACGAAGGGCTGTCCTTCCACGGCGGGTCGCGCTATGACGGTGTGGACTGGTGTGCGGCCTGCCATAACCCGGAAAACTCCAGCAGCAACATCTTTGCCGGAGTGATTCCCGAGGGTGTCAACGGCGCCGGCATGACGACGAGCCAGCTGCCGATGAACCTGAAGGACCTGGTACACGGGCTGCATGCCGGCAAGACCATCGCCGGGCCGACGATTCGCGAGATCCCCTTCTCGTTCATCCGCGGCAACCCGGCGGGCGGCTCGGGCAACGGCCCGTATGACTTCAGCCACATCGGCTTCCCGGCCGCGCTGGCCGATTGCGAGACCTGCCACAGGGCAGATTCCTATGCCCTGCCGCTGGTGTCGAACGCGATGTGGAGTGTCATCGACGGTCACCCCGGGGCAACTGCCGCGCCGCCGCACAATCCGCAGTCGGCCAAGCGCATGCCGCCGACTTCCGCGGCGTGCTACGGCTGCCACAACAACAGCACGGCGAAGGCGCATTTCGAGCTGAACACCTCGTACATGAGCGGCTTCGAGGCCTGTGCCGTGTGTCACGGCCCCGGCAAGATCGTTCCGGCGCACGTCGACTGACGTACAAGATAATCGCAGCGCAAGCTGCGGATCTCACTGGCCGGGGGAGGCAACTCCCCCGGCCTTTTTCGTCGAGGATGGGGAGATTTCCCGATCAAGGCACCGCGCGAAATGACTAGGCTTGCATCCGGAATCTGGCGTGGGCCTGTCGCCCCGCCGCCTGACCGAAGGAGCCCAAGCCATGCCAGCGGCACATCGAAACCTGCCCGGGACGGGACTGCGCCGGCCGTGCCAATGTACCGGCCGTTGCATGCCAGGGCTGACCGGCGCGATTCATCTTGCAGTCGCGCGCTACGCCATTGTTGCCGCGGGGATGATCAGACTTGCGGAACTTGCCACCGGCTGGCTGGGGGCTTCGCAGACACTGTTTGTCGGACTGTGCCTGGCGGCCCTGGCCGGATTTCCACTGGCGGTCGTGGTCGCCGGCCTGCGGCACGCCCAGCGTTGCCGCGAATCGGCACGGGTGGATGACAAGTGCACGGCCCGGCGCCATGATTGGCGGGCCACCGGCCCCGGAGCCCCGTGACCTGCATGCTGCTGGAGCGCGAACAGCCTCTCGCCCTACTCCAGGACGCGCTCGACACGGCCACGCGTCGTCGCGGCGTCACCGTGCTGGTCAGCGGCGAGGCCGGAGTCGGCAAGACGGCGCTGATCGAGGCCTTCACGCGGCGGCAGCGCGGCGTGCGGGTGTTGCGCGGCGCCTGTGAGGCACTGTTCACGCCTCGGCCGCTGGGCCCGCTTCGGGACATCGCCGCGGAGCTCGGCGGCGAACTGCAGTGCGAGGTCGAGCGCGGCTCGAGGGAGCGGATCTTCGAGACCTGTCTGAAGGTCCTGACCTCGCAGGACCGGCCGCTGATCTGCGTGATCGAGGACCTGCACTGGGCCGACGAGGCCACACTTGACCTGCTCAAGTTTCTCAGCCGCCGGATCGGCGCCTCGGCGCTGATGATCATCGCCAGCTTTCGCGACGACGAGGTCATAGCAGCGCAGCCGTTGCGCCGCGTGCTCGGCGACCTGCCCGCCGCCGCGACGCTGCGGATCGGGCTCGAACCGCTGTCAGAGGAAGGCGTCAACGCCCTGGCGCGCAGCGCCGGGCGCAGCATAGAGGGCCTGCACGGCCTGACCGGTGGCAATCCGTTCTTTCTGACCGAGCTGCTCAATGGCCGCAGCGAGGCGCTGCCCTCCTCGATCAGTGCGGCCGTCCAAGTTCGTGCGGCACGGCTGTCGGCTGCCGCCCGCGAGCTGCTCGAGCTGGTGGCCGTGACGCCCGGTGCATGCGAGGTCTGGCTGCTGCAGGCGATGCGCGGCGCGACCCCTGACGGCTTGGGCGAATGCCTGGACTCGGGCATCCTGCTGCATCGTCTCGGAGCCTACGCCTTTCGCCATGAGCTCGCCCGGCTTGCGGTGCTGGAGGGCGTGCCTTCGGGCAGGCGCCAGCAGCTCAATGCGCAGGTGATGCACACGCTTCTGACACGTGACCCGGGACTGCACGCCGGTCGCATCGTGCACCATGCGGCCGAGGCTGGCGCCGGGGAAATCGTGCTGCAGCATGCGCCGCCGGCCGCGGCCTATGCGGCGCGCGTCGGCGCGCATCGCGAGGCGGCCGCCTACTACGGCCGGGCGCTGGCCTATGCCAGCGCCCTGCCGCTGCATGAACGCGCGCGCCTGCACGAGTTGCGCTCCTTCGAGTGCTACCTGACCGACCAGCACGACGCGGCCTTCGAGGCGCGCGAGGCGGCACTGCAGGCCTGGCGACAGCTCGACCAGCCGATCCGCGTCGGTGACTCGCTGCGCTGGCTGTCACGGCTGGCGTGGTGCTGCGGCCAGCACCATGCCGCGCGGCATTATGCGACCCAGGCGCTCGAGACGCTCGACGCCCTGCCGGCCGGCCGCGAGCTTGCTTACGCGCTCAGCAATCTCGCCCAGCTCGCGATGCTGGCCAACGACACGCCGACCTGCCTGCGGCACGGCCGGCGCGCCTTGATGCTGGCGCGCGAGCTCGGCGATGTCGAGGTGCAGGTGCATGCGCTCAACAATCTCGGCACAGTGATCTGGGCATCGCGTGATCCGGCAGGGCGCGAGATGCTGGAGGAAAGCCTGCGCCTGGCCATCGAGCGTGACTATTACGAGCACGCCGCCAGGGCGTACACCAACCTGTCCTACCAGGCCGGCGTGACCTACCAGCACGAGGCGGCGGCTCGATACTACGAGGACGGAATCGACTATTGCGAGGAGCGCGAGCTGGATTTCTGGGCACAATACATGCGCGCCTGCCGAACCCAGGTCTGGCTCGACCAGGGACGCTGGGCGGAAGCCGAGGCCGAGGCCCGGACCCTGCTGGGGATGCGCAACCTCGCGCCGATCTCGCGCGTCACGGCGCTCGCCGTGCTCGCCAGGGTCCTGGCGCGCACCGGGGCCGGCCGAACGGCGCGGCTGCTCGAGGAAGCTGCCGCCTTGGCCGAGGGCACGGGCGACCTGATCCGGGTCGCGCCGGTCGCCTGCGCCAGGGCCGAGGCGGCCTGGCTTGCCGACGAGACCGACCGGATCAGCGAGTTCGTGGAATCCGCCTATCAGCAGGCGAAAGGGCTCGCGGACTACTGGTTCGGCGGCGAGCTGGCCTGGTGGCGCGCGCGAGCCGGTGCGCCGCAGGCGGTCGAGTTCGAGGTGCACACGCCCTGGGCGTTGCAGATCGCCGGGCGACATGCAGAGGCGGCGGCCGCATGGCATGAACTGGGCTGTGCCTACCAGGAGGCGGTGGCTTGGTTCGAGGCGGGCGGCGAGTCGGGCCTTGCGGCGGCCCTGGCGATCCTGGAGCGTCTGGGCGCCCGTCCCCTGGCGCAGAAGGTCCGGAGCCTGCTGCGGCCGCGTGCTCCGACGCGGCGCCGCACATCCGGCGAGATCACTCGCCGCCAGGCCGAGGTGCTGGAGTTGCTCGCTGATGGCCTGTCGAACGCGCGCATCGCCGAGCGCCTGTTCATCTCGGCCAAGACGGTCGACCATCACCTGCAAGCGGTGTTCGGGGTCCTGGGCGTAAGCTCCCGCACCGAGGCCGTGGCCGAAGCGCGCCGCCGTGGCTGGCTGTCACCCCGGGAGTGAGCCACGGCAGCCGTACCCACGAAAATGGGGAATTTTCCCGATCCGCGCCATTCGCGGAATGACTATGCTTGTTTCACGCCACGAATACCAAGCCACCGCTGCAGAGGAGAGATGTCATGCCCAAGTTCGTCATTGAGAGAAACATTCCCGGGATCGGGGCCGCCGGCCCCGAGGACCTGCAGGCCGCGTCGCGCAAGTCGAACGGCGTGTTGTCCGACCTCGGCGCACAGATCCAGTGGGTGCATTCCTACGTGACCGACGACAAGACCTATTGCATCTACCTGGCGCCGAGCAAAGACCTGATCGAGGAACACGCGCGGCGTTCGGGGTTCCCGGCGAGCCGGGTCTCGGAAGTCAAGTCGATGATCGACCCGACCACGGCCCGCGACAGGGCCTGAGAGAAGTGCGGCCGGGCCGGTCACGGCCCGGCCCGCGGGAACTTTAGCCGGCGGCTTCAGGCCGAAATCCTCGGGCATGCCTGGATTCAGCGTTACTGGAGGTCGAAATGTACGCTCGTGCCTGGTGGATCGTCACTGCCGCTGTCCTGGTCACGGCCTGCGCCGGGATTCCCAGGGACGACGGCGAGGTTTCGTCGCTCGACCGTCACCTGGCTTATGCCGGTGACCCCGTCGACAACTTTACGTACCACGCCCGCATCCATGGATGGAGCCTGGTCGACCGCCACCACCTTGTGGTGTGGGCCGCGGGGAACCGCGCGTATCTGCTGAGCGTCGATCGGACCTGCATGGGCCTGAGTTATGCCAACAGGATCGAACTGAGTTCGCGGGTCGGGTTCAGGACGGTGACCAGCAGGCTGGACGACGTGCAGCTCGACCGGGAGCGTTGCCGGATCATGGAGATCCGACCGCTGGATGAAGAGCGCATGCGGGCGGACGCGCGCGCGGCCGCCGCCGACTGAAACGACGCTCAGTTGTCCTGGGCACCCTGCTTGATCCAGAGCTCGATCTGGCGGACCTCCGCGTCCAGCAGCTTGTCCTTGCCCTGCGGCATGCGGATGCTGGGATGAATCTCCCTGCCTGAGACCAGCCGGTAGAAGGAGCTGGAGAGCGGTTCGCCCGGCTCGATCATCGGTCCGAAACGGGTTCCCTGCATGACGGTCGCGTGTGAGTCTGTCCGAAAGCCGCTGGCCTCGACCCCGGCGCCGTCTCCGGTGTGGCAGTCGGCGCAGTACCGGTCGAGGATCGGCTGGATGTCCTGCCGGTAACTGACCGTCTGGGCGTCCTGGCGCTGGCCGCAGCCCGCCAGCGCCAGCAGTGCCGCGGTGAGCGCAAGAGATATCGATGTCCGTGCAACCATGGGCTGGCCTCCTGCAATCCGGATTCAGGTCGTCGCACACCTGGCTTCGCCGGCCTGTGCAGTGCACATCTTCCGCCTCCTGCCGTGGTTTGGCCATACGGAAAGGCCGTGGTGCCAGCTGGCCGGCCACGACGACGCGCCTGCGTCTGCGCTATGCTTAGGGACTCCGTGTGGTCCCGGATCAGGCCGATTCACAGGCGCTCCGGATGACACACGGACCACCACCATGAGTGAGGATTCGAGGGATGAAAACCACTGCTGTCATCACCTTAGCGACCTTGTTCGGCCTGACTGCCATGGCGGCACATGCCGCGGGCCACAACGGCTCCGCCAATTTCAAGGATCGGGCCGGCAATGCGGTCGGCACCGCCACCCTGACCGGAAGCCCGCATGGCGTATTGATTTACCTGGACCTCAAAGGCCTGCCGCCCGGCCCGAAGGCGATCCACATCCACATGGTCGGCACTTGCGAGGATCCGGACGAGGGCTTCGTCGCCTCCAAGGGCCACCTCAACCCGGATGGCAAGGAGCACGGCCTGCTGAACCCCGCCGGGCCTGACGCCGGCGATCTGCCCAACATCCACGTCCGCGCCGACGGCACGGTGCAGGTGGAGATCTTCACCAAGCTGGCCTCGCTCGGCGGTGGCGACGGTGGTGCCAAGATTCTCGACGAGGATGGTTCGGCCCTGGTGATTCACGAGAATCGTGACGACCACATCACCCAGCCGATCGGCGGCGCCGGAGCGCGCATCGCCTGCGGCGTGATCAAGGCCGAATGAGACACTGGCTTCGGCTGTTACCGGGCGGGGCGCTTGCCGCCATGGCGGCGGCGAGCGCCTGTGCCCTGGTGCTCTGGAGTGATGCTCCGGATCCGGTCCTGCTCGGGCCGGAAGGCATCGGCCCACTGGTGCTCGGGCGTGCCTACGATGAGGCGTCCGTCGCCGCCCGGCGATCCGTGCCGGACCGCCTATTGATCGGTCCGGGCTGTGACGGGCGGGATGAGATCCGCTACGAGGCCCGGCTCGCCGAGCTGCCAGTGAGCGTCATGGCCATGGCCGATGGCGCCCGGATCACCGAGGTCGAGATTACGCTCGATGCACCCCGCCAGGCGAAAAATGAAGCAGCTTGCCTCGCGTTGCGTCAAACGCTGGGCGCGCATTTCGTCGCCCGCTTCGGCGCGTCCGGCGAGACATGGGTGCTGCACAAGCCGGTGTCCAGCGAGCACATGCTCCGCGTCGGCCCGGCGGTGATCGTCGCACGCTGGTTCCCCACGGGTCGCAGCTGCTATGTCAGCGCGGTATATGGCGGCGACCGTGCCGCGGCGCCAGAGTTGTCGGTGGCGATGGCGCGCTGAGGCGATCAGCGCGTTTCTGCGGAAACGTC
>CAZOSZ010000016.1:0-1459 GCA_964582505.1 uncultured Ectothiorhodospiraceae bacterium
GCCGAATCATGTCCCGACCTGCGGAGAAGCATCATGGCACGAGTTCTCGCTCTGCTCATCGGCCTGGCACTGCTCGGCTGTGAACGATCGACGGCCCCCGACGCACCTCCGCCCGCAGCGGGCGATGGCCCCGCCGGGCGGGTGGCGGAAAGCACCGCCCCGAGTGCGTCGGCACAACTCGCGGAAATTCTGGCGGCGCAGCCCGACGAGGTCCGTGCCCGTTACGCCTACCGTCACCCGCAGGAAACCCTGGAGTTCTTCGGCATCGAGCCCGGCGTGACGGTCGTGGAGGCCCTGCCCGGTGGCGGCTGGTACTCGCGGCTTCTGGTGCCCTACCTCGGCCCGGACGGCCGCGTGGTCGGCGCCAATTACGCGCACGACATGTGGCCGAAGTTCGGCTTCTTCGACCAGGCCTTCATCGACAGGATGGCGACCTGGACCACGGACTGGCCGGCCGAGGCCCGGCAATGGCATGGTGAAGAAGGCGCCGCCATCGAGGCCTTCGATTTCGGATCGCTGCCGGCCTCGCTGGACGGACAGGCGGACGCCGTGCTGTTCATCCGCGCGCTGCACAACCTCAACCGCTTCGAAGGGGACGGCGGCTACCTGTCGGCTGCCCTCGCAGACGCCTACCGCGTCCTCAAACCCGGCGGCATCGTCGGCGTGGTGCAGCACGAGGCGCGGCCGGAAATGCCCGACGAGTGGGCCAGCGGCGCGCGCGGTTACCTCAAGAAGCAGTTCGTCATCGAGCGCCTGGAGGCCGCGGGCTTCGAATTCCTTGCGGCCAGCGACATCAACGAAAATCCGCTGGACCAGCCCGGCGAGGACGACGTGGTGTGGCGCCTGCCGCCGTCCTACATGACCAGCCGCGAGGACCCGGAACGGCGCGCGGCGATGGACGCGATCGGGGAATCGCATCGCATGACGCTGAAATTCCGCAAGCCGCTGTAGCAGCGACGCGCGGCGGGCGTCCGGATCGCGGCTGAAGCCGCTCCTACAACCCGGCGGGTACGACGCCGCGCGGCACCGGCGCTAGTTCGTCTTGGAGGCGGACTTGACCTCGATGGCGATGACGTGGAGCTGGCCGGCGAGCAGCTCCCAGGCATGCTCGGGATCCTCGATCCACATAACCTGGCCGGGACGCAGGTCGAAGATCACTGGGTCCTGGCCGGGCTGCGTCAGCTTGAGCCGCGCGCGGTCGAGACTGACGATCAGCATCGTGCCATGTGTGTGCATCGGACTGGTCTTGCCCGGGCTGGAAATGTTCTCGAGCACTCGCACGTGCTCGTTCTCGAATACCACCTGGTGGCTGTCTGGATCGACCAGCACTGCATCGCCCGCCCGATCCGCCGCATGTCCGCTGGCGGCAGCCAGCAACAGGGTCCCCAGGGTGATCACTGCACCGGTTCGCATCTCGACTCCTCCTCTGTGTGGAAAGGGATCGCGGCTGAAGCCGCTC
>CAZOSZ010000016.1:1559-22967 GCA_964582505.1 uncultured Ectothiorhodospiraceae bacterium
TCGCGGCTGAAGCCGCTCCTACCTGAAGCGGCTCGCGCCTGCGGCCTCAATTGGCCACTTCTTCTTCTGCATGGCGGGTGCGGCCCGCGTCCAGTCCAGCGTCGTGGGTGTGGTCGTGCCGGCCGTGACCGGCGGCGCGGCAGCGCTCGCAATCCACCCAGGCCGACTCGCCCTCGATGTAATGCTCTTTCTTCCAGATCGGCAGGCGTTGCTTGAGCTCGTCGATGACGTAGCGGCAGGCCCTGAACGCCTCGTCCCGATGCGGCGCGGCCGCGCCGACCCACACTGCGAGATCCCCGACTGCCAGGTCGCCGACGCGGTGGACACAGGCGACTCGGACCGGGCCATAGCGTTCTTCGGCTTCGGCGAGGATCCGTTTGCCCTCCTCCACCGCGAGGGCCGCGTAGGCTTCGTAATGAAGCCCGGACACCGCGCGCCCCTGGTGGTGGTCGCGCACCCAGCCCTCGAAGGCGCTGTAACCGCCACAACCTGGCGCCATCAAACCGGTACGCAGCGGCTCGACCTCGATCGTCTCAGCGGTTATTCGGAACATCTTTGCTCAACCTCCCGAGACCGGCGGGATGAACACCACCCGATCGCCATCGGACAGACTCGCGTCCCACGCCGCGAAGGAATCGTTCACCGCCACCCGCAGGTGGCGCCGCTCGGTTGCAAAATCATGGCGCGCGTCCAGCTCGGTCCACAGCTGTGCCGGCGTCGCGGCGGCGGTGGTGACCGATTCCTCGTCGAGCCCCGCCCTTTCACGCAGCCATGCGAAGTAGCTTACCCGGAGCTCCATCAGCCTGCGGCCTTCCAGTCGCCGCTCTTGCCGCCGGTCTTCTCGATCAGCCGGGCCTCGCGAATCACGATTCCCTTCGACAGCGACTTGCACATGTCGTAGACGGTCAGCGCCGCGACACTCGCGCCCGTCATGGCCTCCATCTCTGCACCGGTGCGCGCATGCAGGCTGACCCGGCAGTCGACGATCGCCTGGTCTCCTTCCATGTGAATCTCGATGTCGCAGTCCTCCAGGCCGAGCGGATGGCAGAACGGTATCAGCTCGTGGGTCCGCTTGGCGGCCAGTACGCCGGCGATGATCGCGGTCTGGAATACCGGGCCCTTGGCCGTCGCGAAATCGTGCTCGGCCAGGTGGCGGGCCGCCTGCGCGGGAAAGTCCACGGTCACCCTGGCATGCGCCGTGCGCCGTGTCACGGCCTTGCCGCCGACATCCACCATGCGTGGACGTCCGCTCTGATCGAGATGGCTCAGCCTGGCGCTCGACACGCCCGTCAGCCGCCGATGTAGTACATCTCGACCTTTTCGACCCGGGCCTCGCCGCCGCGCTCGGCGCGCAGCTCGCTGTAGCGGTCCGCGCGATGGGTCCAGACGCGCTCGATGATGCTGCCAAGTTGCCCGTCGTCCGCACCCTCGCGCATCGGGCCCTTGAGGTCGGTACCGCGGGATGCGAACAGGCAGGTATACAGGCTGCCGTCGGAGGACAGCCGGGCCCGCGTGCAATCGCCACAGAACGGCTGGGTCACTGAGCTGATGAAGCCGATTTCGCCTGCGCCGTCCTCGAATTCCCAGCGTTCCGCGACCTCGCCCCGGTAGCCGGCCTCCACCGGGCGGATCGGCCAGCGGCGACGAATGCCCGCCACCAGCTCGGCCGAGGGTACCAGGTCGTTCCTGCTCCACTTGTTCAGCGTGCCGACGTCCATGTACTCGATGAACCTGACGACGACCCCGGAGTTGCGGAAGCGGTTGAGCAAGGCATAGATGCCTTGTTCATTGATACCCCGCTGCACGACGGTATTGAGCTTGATCGGCTTCAACCCGGCCTCGATCGCGGCGTCGATGCCTTCCAGCACGCGCTCCGGCGTCCCACGGCCGCCGCTCATGCGCCGGAAAGTCGCCTCGTCGAGTGCGTCGAGGCTCACCGTGACGCGATCCAGCCCGGCGCCTTTCAGCGCGGCTGCATGCTGGGCCAACAGGATGCCGTTAGTGGTCAGCGCCAGGTCCTGCACGCCCTCGATGAGACTCAACTCGCCGACCAGGTCGACCAGTCCGGGGCGCAGCAAAGGCTCGCCGCCGGTAAGCCGCAGCTTGCTGACGCCGCGGGCGACGAACAGCCGGGCCAGACGGGCGATTTCCTCGAACGAGAGTCGCTCGTCCGAATGAAGGAACTGGAAATCGCGGTGATACTGGTCCTCCGGCATGCAGTACGGGCAGCGGAAGTTGCAGCGGTCCATCACGGAAATCCGCAGGTCCCGGAGCGGCCGGCCTCGGCGGTCGTCAAGGCGCCGGTGGATGGCAGTCACATTGCTCGCATCGGGTCCGATCGAATCCACGCCTCACCCCCTTGTCACCCCCGGGGAAGTATGACACGCGCGCCGCAAGGCTGCAGCCAGCCAGCGTACGCCACGGTGATGCTGCACCGCGAAAGACAAAGGGGCGCCAGCCGGCGCCCCTTGTCGTTCCACGCGTCTGCCCGGCTCGCCTGTTCAGTCTGCCTTGTCCTGGATAAAGCGGTACCTGAACCCGACCAGGAACACATTGACGTCGTAGTCGAGCGTCTGCGCACCGAAGCTCAGCACGCTGGGCACCGTGGCCGGCCCGACGCCATCGAGGGCCCAATCGTCCGCCGAGTACTTTTCCCAGCGCCAGCCGGCGTTCAATGTCCAGCGCGGATTCAGGTGCCAGTCCGCCACGAGTTGCGCGCCGTCGAGCCTGGAACGCAGCGGCGGATAGGTGGTCGCAGCCGCGCCGAGCGGGCTTTCGATGCGGACCTGGCCGGTGGTGTCGGCCCGGGTCCAGTCGGCCCGCAGGTCGAGCCTGCCGGACGCGAGGCCCGGCCAGCCAAGCGCCACGCCTTGCATGTCGTGCCGGTCGTCCGTGCGTCCGCGCCAGTTCGGCGGCGCAGTATTAGGCACGGAGAAACTCGCAGCCCCGATTGTCGCCGAGTCATAGGTCTCCCTGCTGAAGAAGCCGGACAGCACCATCCCCCTCCAGAGCTGCAGGCTGGCGTCCGCGCTGAACTGGTCGTAGTCGGCGGCCACCAGGCCGACCAGGCTCTCCTCGTAACGGTCCTGGGCCGCCTCATAGCGCAGCGACGCATTCCAGCGCGCCGACGGGGTGAAATCCGCCTGGACCTGCACCAGATCCCGGTCACGGTCCGCCTGGTAGTACTTGCGCAGCAGGGGATTCTGCTCGGCGCCGGCGCCGGTGGCCGGAATGGCCTGGTAGTCCGAGGTGTCGCGCGAACTGGTCTCGCCCTTCAGGCTGATCGACAGCTCCTGCATGGGCCTGAACCGCAACCTGCCCCACCAGGTGTCTTCCTCGGTGCGATCGACGTTCTGGTAGTCCCGCTCCCGCACCTTCTGGCGCCAGCCGGCCGAGCCGTGCAACATCCGGCTGAGAGCGTAATGCGCCGCCAGCGACAGGTCGCGGTTCTCGAAGCTGTAGGCAGGATTCATGAAGGACAAGGTCTGAAACGAGTCCGCCTGGACGGGGTTCCACAGGTACTGTCCCGACTTGTTGTCGCGCTCGTTGAGGCGGTATTCGGCGGCCACCCGCAGCCGATCGACCGGGCGTGCCGTGATCCTGAGGTTGGCATGGGTGGTGTCCACCCGGCCGTCGAACTCGTCAGCCGGCAGCGGCTGTGCAGCAATCGTCGGATTGATGGTGTAGCCGAGCAACGCGTCGGTCTGTTCCATCCGCCCCCTCGCATAGCTGGCATTGAGCGTGGTGTCCCAGGTCGGGAAGCGGTAGCTGCCCGAGAGCATGCCCTGGCTGTGGCGGCTGTCCGGCGCCATGGCCGAGCGGCCGCGGTCCGGGCCGTTGAAAGGGTTGTCCCACTGCAGAGAGAGGTCCTTGTTGCTGAAGAAAGAGCCGTAATAGCCGAGGCGCACGTTCCAGCCGGCACCGGCATAGATGAGCGCGGCGTCGACCTGGTCGGTCTGGTAATCCAGCGGCTTGACCAGCTCCTCCGCAGTGCCGAGGAAGCTGCCCCAGGTGAGGCCGCGGCCTTCCTTCGTCTGGCGGGTCCAGTCGACTTCGTAGCGCAGCCGCTGCGACTGCACGAACTCCAGGCCGAGCCCCGCAGTTCTGCGGTCCCAGCCGAGCGTGAAGTCGCGCAGGTTCGCGTCCAGCGCGGTCAGTTCGCTGGTGGAATTGCCTCTCACCCAGCCGGAGGGCAGGGTCAGCGAGGAGCTGCCGAGCCCGGAATACACGGTGCGCACTGAGTCGTCCTTGCGCCGCGGCAGTTCGTCCCAGTTGAGGTCCACGACCCAGCGGCCCTGCCGGCCGGCGCGCAGCTCGACCGAGCGGGCATCGAGCCCCAGGTCCTGCGCATCCAGGGAAATCGCGTAACCGTTGCCGGCACGGTATTTCAGCTCCGCTTCCGCATTGGCGTAGCCGCCCTTCTCGTCCAGCCCGGTGTAGTCCCCGAAACGGGCCGAATCCTCCGAAACGTGCAGCGCGGACACACCCACGCTGCCCTCGACGCCCGAGTCCGGGAACGGGCAGAAGCGGCATGGCCACTCCTCGAAATTGACCGCCTGCGCGAGCGCGACCGGGCCGGCCGCCGGGCCGGCGACCAGCAGTCCCGCCAAGAGGATCTTCAGCATGCGATTTCCGTTCATTTCATGCGCCTCCTGCGATACTCAGCGCATCAGCGCCTTGCCGGACGGATGGTTCGAGCCGTGCACCTGCGTATGGCAGTTCAGGCAGCTGCCGGCAAGCACGAACGGTGAAGGCGAGCCGCCCGCGAGGTTGCTGGCGTCATATGGCACGGAGGGGTGGCCGCTCGGGGTGTGGCAGGACTGGCACAGCAGTGGTGTGCGGCGCGTGAGCATCGAGGGATGGATGGCGCCGTGCGGATCGTGGCACAGGCTGCAGTCTTCCGCCACTGGGGCGTGCTCCCACACCAGCGGGCCGCGCTTTTCCGCATGGCAACTGAAACAGGTCTCGTTGAGCGTGGCGCGCACCAGCAGCCTGTCCGCATTGCTGCCGTGCGGCTTGTGACAGTCGGTGCAAGCCAGCTTGCCCTGCCGCACGGGATGCGCCGAGGGCTTCATGAAGTCACTCTGGATGTTGGCGTGGCAGGCGTAGCAGGCTTGCGCCTGGCTGCGCGCATTGCGAATCGGGTCGCTTGCGGTGTGCAAGGTGTGACAGTCGGCGCAGGCCACCGTAGCGGCATCGTGGGCGCTGCCGGCCCAGTGCTCGCCTATGTGCCCCTCGTGACAGCCGAGACACATCGCGTTTTGCCTAGGCACCGGAGTCCAGGCGTCGGAACCGAAGTTGAAGATCGGCGGACGCGGCTCGCCGCGCGGGACCCGCCCCGTGTGCGACGCGCCGGGGCCGTGGCAGGCCTCGCACTGCAGCTGCCGTTCGCCGAACGGCGAACGCGCATCGTGCGGATTGCCGTGTGCCGTATTGAAGATGCCCATCAGCGGAGGATCCCAGTCGCCGTGGCAACCGATGCAGGTATCCGCGCCGCGCCGGCTGTACCCGGGCTCCTCGTCGGCCGCCTGCGCAAGGTCGGCCAAGCCGAGCAGCAACAGGGCCAGTGAGACTGCGCTCGCTTTCAACAGCATTTTGCATCCCTTCCGGTGAGTCCTGGAGCAAAACTACAACGCCGGTCAAGGCCTTGTATATACGGGAAGGCCGGGTGCAAACCCGGCCCCGCCCCTGCGTAAACTCGCCCGGCACGAGGCTCCGGGAACAGGCCGGGATGCCCTGGGTGAGGCATCCCGGCCCGTGATCCGCTTACTTGATCCCGTGCGCGACTTCCACGTCGGCCACCCCGCCGGGGCCGTGACAGACCAGGCAGGCTTCGATGTACGCCGAGCTGGTCTTCGCCTCGAGCATTTCCTTGGTCACGCTGGCATCGGTCGGCGCCGGGATGTACCCGCCGTTGTGCTCGATGTGCGCCTTTGTCGGGATGGCGATGAAGTCCGGAGCCGCCTGGTGGCAGGCCCAGCAGGCCGCCGCCGTCGGCGTGATCGCGACGTCGTCCCGCCAGTCGGAACGATCGTCGCCGGTGTTGATGGTCACCGAACGGGCCGTCGCCGAAACCGGATAGTAGGTGCCCGGCAGGTGGCAGGTGTCGCAGTTGTTGAGCGCCTGCGGATAGGTGACGTGGCGATAGTCATGTGCCGTGTTGCCGAAGCCGTAGACCACGTTTTGTGCTGCATGGATCGCGTGGATCATGAAGCGCATGTCGATGCTTTCCTCGCCCTTGCCGTCCACGGGCGACGGGCTTGCCCAGGTGAATTCCACGCGGCGGCCGATATCCGTCGCATCAGGATTGTGGCAGCTGGCGCAAAGCTGGACCTCGTCTGTGCGATTGCTGCCGTGAAGTGTCAGAACCTCATGGCAGTTAAGGCAATTGTCGATCAAGACGATCTCGCGCCGTGCCGTGCCGAAGGCCCGGGTGACCCCCTTGACCGGAATGTTGCTCAGCGCACCCGTCGAGGCCAGCGCCACCGACGGACGGCCTTCCATCGTGACGGTGACACTACCGGTCACGCTGGCCGGCAACACGTCCGGTGCGGTCACGGTGTAACTGCCATCCGCATTGAGGTCCGCGTTGGCCTTGAGGAAGGCCAGGTTCAGCGCGCGGTACGGCTGCGCTGGCGTGCCGGTGCTCACCGTCGCGCTGCCGCTGCCCTCGTTCGAGTAGTCGCTGGTGTTCCAGGCGATGCCCAGCACCAGGCTCGCGGAGCCCTGGTTGAACGGCAAGTCTGTGACGAGGTTGTAGCGCGTGCCAGTCGCCGGATTGTTCACCGCAAAGGTGATGGTCGGCGCCTGGCCGGCCGCCGCATCTGTGACGCTGATCAGCTCGTAGGCAAACTGCTCGCGGCCGATCTTGGTCGCTTCCTTGATACCGCGCAGGTGGTTCGCGGCATTGCCGCCGGCAATGCTGCCGGTCGCATGACAACTGACACAGGTGCCGTCCGTGGCCGGGCCGCCGAAGCCGTGCTGGTACGAATAGGCCACCTGCCCGGTGACCGCATCAGGTGCGCTCGTAATGAGCCCGTCGATATGACAGCCGCCGCAGATCGCGCCCGAGGCCGTCGACATCCAGGCGTCGCCGTCCGGCGCGTCGGCGGATGCGGTGTGGCAGTTCTCGCAGAACAGCACCGACTGCGGGTAGGTGACGTGCGAATAGTCATGCAGGACGTTTTGATTGCCGTAGATCATGTACGGCACGGCGCGGTTTCCGGCCCGATGGATGGAATGGGCCATGTAGGCCATGTCGACCGATTCGCCGGCATCCGGATCGACGGTTCCCGGGTTGTGGCAGGTCACGCAATACTCGACCGTGACGCGCGGACCGCCGTGCAGTTCCAGCCGTTCGTGGCAGGCATTGCAGTTGGCGGTGTCGGCGATCATCTTGCCAGGCGCCAGGGCCTCGCCGGTCGCCGGGATGAAGTCGTACACAGGATTGTCCGGCGCAATCTGGTTGCCCGGGGCCTGCATGCGGATCTCGAAGCCGACGCGATGCCGCAGGGTCGGCTCGTAGCTCACCGGGATCGGCGTGGTGATGTTGGCGGGATCCGCGCCGAAGGTGAAGCGGTACTGGCCTTCGCCCAGTTCGACCAGCGTGCCGGCCGCACCGCCGTGGGTGGTCGCCTGGATCGCCGTGGCGAAAGTCTGCGGGGTGACCGGCGCGGAGTTCTGCACGCGGTTGAAGTAGCTGACCCACTGCGAGGGCTTGCCGCTGGCCGGCGGTACGAGCTTCGCCAGGGTGAAGCTGATGACGTTCGGTGCGAGGCCGAGCACATTGCCGCCGCGCGAGGTCTTCAGGGTGAATTCCACCACCGGCGGACTGGATATCGAGACGTCGGTGATCTCGGCGATGATCCGCCCCGCGATGGCCGCTTCATCGGCCGTCAGCAGGCTGCCGTTGCCGATGACGATGTCGCCAAAGCCTGGCACGCCAGGTCCGGGAGGGCCTTCAGGCCCGGGAGCACCCGTTCCGGGCGGGCCGGCAGGTCCTGGCGGGCCGGCCGGTCCGGTGTCGCCGTCGTCGCCGCTGCAGGCGGTGACAAGCAGGGAGAAACAGGCCAGTGCCAGCAAGGCAGGCAGGCCTGAAATGTGTCGCATCGAACCGGTCATGGCTGTGTCCCTCGCCTGTCCCTTTGGCATTGCACGCATCTAGGCGCTTGGGCCTCGAATTGAATTCGCGGCCGCTGTATGCATTTCAGTAGAGATTGGAGCCGATCAAAATCAGGACTTGTACGTAAGGCACGGAACTATTAATGACAGGTTCGATACATCGAGTCCGTGCCTTGCCGTACGCAGGAGCGGCTTCAGCCGCGACGACACCGGTTTCGCGGCTGAAGCCGCTCCTACCCCTCCGACGGTCCAGCCTGCCGCAGCATGAGCGCTTCCAGGTGGGCGCGGAACTCGGCGCCGAGTTCGGGATGTTTCAGGCCGTAGTGCACGGTGGCCTCGAGGTAACCGAGCTTGCTGCCGCAATCGAACCTGCGGCCTTCGAAGGCCAGGCCGTAGACCGGCTCCTCGAGCAGCAGGCGGGCGATCGCATCGGTGAGCTGGATCTCCCCGCCGGCGCCTGCGCGTGTGTCCTCGAGCAGCTCGAACACGCGCGGCGTCAGGATGTAGCGTCCGACGACGGCCAGGCTGGAAGGGGCGTCAGCCGGCTGCGGTTTTTCGACGATACCGCGCAGCCGATACAGATCGTCCTCCTCGCGTTCGGCGTCAATGATGCCGTACTGGGAGGTCTGGCTCGGCGGCACCTCCTCGACGCCCAGCACGCTGCCGCCGCGCGCCGCAAACACCCGGGCCATCTGCCCGAGACAGGGCTCGGCGGCATCGATCAGGTCATCGGCCAGATGCACGAAAAAAGGCTGGTTTCCGACCACTGGACGGGCGCACAGTACGGCATGGCCCAGGCCAAGCGGCTCGCCCTGGCGCACATAGATGCAGTTGACCCTGGCGGGCACGATGTACCGCACCATCTCGCGAAGTGACTCTTTGTCCTTGTTCGCCAGCAGCAGCTCGAGTTCCGGATCCACGTCGAAGTGGTCCTCGATGGCGCGCTTGTGCCGCCCGGTGATGAACACCAGGTTGGTGGCGCCGGCTTCAACGGTTTCCTCGACTGCGTACTGGATCAGCGGTTTGTCGACGACCGGCAGCATTTCCTTCGGGCTTGCCTTGGTCGCTGGCAGGAAGCGCGTCCCCTTGCCGGCGACCGGAAACACGGCGTAGCGGATCGGCTTGTTCAAGAATTGCCCCTTCTGGTGGCCATCTGCGCGAGCCGGGATGCTGGCATACCGGCACCGGCCGGCGCAACGCGCCGGCCGGTGTGTCGGTCGGCGACCCGGTTACTCCGCCTTTTTGGGGTCAGAGACGGTCAGGTTGCCGCGATTGTCTTCCAGCACGCGATCACCAATGCCCTGGACTCTCGCCAGGTCCTCGGGGGACTTGAACGGTCCATTGGCCTCGCGCCACGCCACGATGGCCTCGGCCCTGGCCGGCCCGACGCCCTTCAGTTCCCTGGCGAGCGTGGCGGCATCCGCCGTGTTGAGGTCCACCGGCCCCGCCCAGGCGAGAACCGGCAACAGTGCCAGAATGGCGAACATCTGCCTCGCGATACGGATCATGTCGAACTCCCTGTCTAGATTGAGCGCGACCGGAGCGGCCGCGACAGACATGCTCAGGCTCCGGTGGCCGTGCAGGGAGATGGAGAAATCAGTGCTTGCGACCGGATTCGGCCGGCACCGCACTCGGATCGAGCATGGCCTCGAAGCGGAATCGAGTCAGCGGGCGGGTGGTGTCCCAGCTTCGGCAACTCGGGCACTGCCAGTGGAGCGCATTACCGGAGAAGCCGCAGACCCCGCAACGGTAGCGTGGGCTGGCCCTGGCGATCCGCCGCAGCGCACTGCTGATCCTGCGGATCGCGGCTTCCTTGCCGCCGTCGGACTCCAGTGTCGGGCGCAGCGTCTCGAGGATGTCGGTCAGGATCGGGTTGCTGCTGACGAAGTCGGCGACGCACTGGCGGGTGATCGGGTCGTCGAACTGGCGGTCGGTGATCGCCGCGAACGCCACACCCGGCCGCCACTCGGGATGACGCTTCAGGGCATCGCCGAGCCAATGCTCGAAGGATCCCGATCGGCCTAGGTCGGCGTGGCTGCGGCGAACTTCCGGCAGCACGTCCGGCAGAAATCCGCCGTCCGACTCGAGGGCGCGTTCATAGAGCCGCAGCGCGAGCTTGTGATCGCCCTCGCGCTGGGCAATCGCGGCCCGCATCATCGCGCCGCGGACTCCGGTGCGATCCGCGCTTTGTGCGCGCTTCAGCCAGTGGCGCGCCGCCAGCAGGTCGCCGCGACCGATCGCGTCCTGTGCCAGCTCGCAGCAATAGTGCGCCACGACAATCCCGCCAGGCTCGCGCGACAGCGAGGCGAGCTGATCCATCGCGCCGATCGCTTTTTCCCAGTCGCGCTGCAATTCGTAGATCCGCACCAGTCCGCGCAGGCCCTGGACGCGCTGCGCCTCGCCCTTTGCCACTTGCCCGTACACCTGCTCGGCGCGATCGAACAGGCCCGCCTTGAAATAATCCTCGGCGAGCTCGTTGAGCGCCCGCGCCCGCGCCTCGCGCGGCAGGTCCGGGCGCGCCACCAGGTTCTGGTGCACCTTGATGGCGCGCTCGGTCTCGCCCCTCCGGCGAAACAGCGCGCCCAGGGCGAAATGCGTGTCCAGGGTGTCAACCTCTGTGTCCACCATGTGGATGAACACTTCGAGTGCCTTGTCCGGTTCCTCATTGAGCAGGTAATTGAGGCCCTGAAAGTACTCGGCGGTCACCTGGCGCGGCCCCGAGGACAGCCTTTTCAGCGTATTGACGCGGGCAAAGTACCAGCCGAGGCCGGCGGCCGCGGCAAACAACACGACCAGCAGCAGGCTTTCAGCCGCGCTCATCGCGAACCGCCAGGCCAGAGGCGGTCGCTGCGCTCCGAAGCTCCGAGCGCAGCCTGCGCCGGTCGGCAGAAATCCGGGCAACCCAGATGGACGCAGACAGCAGACCGATCAGCCAGCCGATCGCGAGCACCGCAACCAGCAGCAGGCCGACTGGCGCGCTGAGGTCCGTGAAACCGAGATCCAGGGACAGCTCGCCGGGATTCAACCAGGTGAACAACGCAGCGAAGCCGAGCGCTGCGACCAGTACGACGGCAACCAGGATCCGCTTGAACATGACACCCCGAATGACGGCTTGCCGGTGCCTCCGGCGCCGGCCCGATTGTAGCAGCGGGACTGCGATGCCGGCGTTGAGTGCGTGGCGGGCTAGGCCTTGATCGGGTTGTGGCGTCCGGCGTTGACGCGCTCCCTGAGGTCCTTGCCTGGCTTGAAATGCGGCACGTGCTTGCCCGACAGCGCCACTGCCTCGCCGGTCTTCGGATTGCGGCCGATACGCGGCGGCCGGTAGTGCAGCGAGAAACTGCCGAAGCCGCGAATCTCGATCCGCTCGCCGTTGGCGAGGCTGTTGCTCATGATCTCGATGAGGTACTTGACCGCCAGCTCGACGTCCTTGGCGTTCAGGTGGCTCTGGCGATTGGCAATCGCCTCAATGAGTTCAGACTTTGTCATTTTTTCGATCCGTCAGCAGCCCCAGTTCGCTGTCCCGCCGACTCGCCGGATTCGGCGGGCCGCCCAGCGGCGGCCCGCCCCGGTGTGCGTCAGGAATTCTCGTGGCTCGAGATCTGCTCCTTGAGCAGGTCGCCGAGACTCGTTCCTGTCGTGGAATCGGATTTCTTGTAACTCTGCATGGCTTCCGCCTCCTCCCAGACCTCCTTGGCCTTGATGGAGAGGGAAACCTGGCGGCTCTTCCGATCCAGGCCGGTGAACCGCGCCTCAATCTCCTCGCCCGGCTTGAGTACGGTCCGGGCGTCTTCGACCCGCTCCCGAGACAGCTCAGAAGCGCGCAGGTAGCCCTCGATGCCGCCACCGACATCCACGGTCGCGCCCTTGGCGTCCAGCTCGGTGACCACGCCGCGCACGATGCTGCCCTTGGGATGATCAGCCAGCCAGGCCGACATCGGGTCGCGATCGAGCTGCTTGACGCCGAGCGAGATCCGCTCGCGCTCAGGATCGATCGACAGCACCACGGCTTCGACTTCCTCACCCTTGCGGTAATTTCGCACCGCCTCCTCGCCGGGCAGGTCCCATGAGAGGTCCGACAGGTGCACCAGGCCGTCGATTCCGCCATCCAGGCCGATGAAGATGCCGAAGTCTGTGATCGACTTGATCACGCCGCGGACCCGGTCGCCCTTGTTGAAAGTGGTGGCGAACTCGTTCCAAGGGTTCGGCATGCACTGCTTGATGCCGAGCGAGACGCGGCGGCGTTCCTCGTCGATATCGAGCACCATGACCTCGATCTCGTCGCCGATCTGCACGACCTTCGAAGGGTTGACGTTCTTGTTGGTCCAGTCCATCTCCGAGACGTGCACCAGGCCCTCGACGCCGTCCTCGATCTCGACAAATGCGCCGTAATCGGCCAGATTGGTGACCCTTCCGAACAGCCGCGTGTTCTGCGGGTAACGGCGCGCAATGTCCTGCCACGGGTCCTCGCCCAGCTGCTTCAGGCCGAGCGATACGCGATTGCGCTCGCGGTCGAACTTCAGCACCTTGACCTTGATCTCGTCGCCGACGTTGACCACTTCCGACGGGTTCTTGACGCGGCGCCAGGCCATGTCGGTGATGTGCAGCAGGCCGTCGATGCCGCCGAGGTCAACGAAGGCGCCGTAATCCGTCAGGTTCTTGACGATGCCCGGCAGCACGGCCCCCTCGGTGAGGCTCTTGAGCAGTTCCTCGCGCTCGACGCTGTGCTCGGCCTCGACCACCGCGCGTCGCGAAACCACCACGTTGTTGCGCTTGCGATCGAGCTTGATCACTTTGAATTCGAGGACCTTGCCCTCGAGGTAGCTCGGGTCACGGACCGGACGGACGTCCACGAGCGAGCCGGGCAGGAATGCCCGGACCAGCTCGAGTTCGACGGTGAAGCCGCCCTTGACGCGCCCGGTGATCATGCCTTGCACGATCTCGCCCTTCTCGAAGGCATCCTCCAGCACCGTCCAGGTGCGCGACCGCTTGGCCTTGTCGCGGGACAGGCGCGTCTCGCCGAAACCATCCTCGACCGCGTCAAGCGCGACCTCGACTTCGTCGCCGACGGCGACTTCGATCTCGCCCTTCTCGTTCTTGAACTGCTCGACCGGAATGACCGACTCGGACTTCAAGCCGGCCGAGACGATGACCACGTCATCGTTGATCTCGACCACCAGGCCCTTGAGGATGGCGCCGGGACGAATCTGCTGGCTGGCAAAACTTTGCTCAAAGAGCTCTGCGAAACTTTCTGACATGAGTTATTGATCCAACGGCCACTCGGGCCGACCTGTGGTGATCCGGCTTCGCATCCTGAGCCCGCCGGGCTTGCATGACAAAAGGCCCCGTTCCATCGGGACCGTGTTCAATCAACTCCACCGCGCCAGTCCGCGCCGCGCGACCTCCGCGAGCACCGCGTCCACGACTTCCGCGGCGCTCATCGCCGTGCTGTCGATCACGCGCGCGTCCGGCGCCGGCCGCAGCGGCGCCACAGCGCGCTCGGCATCCCGCCGATCCCTGGCCGCGACCTCCGCGGAAAGGTCGGAGAGATTAACATCAAACCCCTTTTCCTTCAACTGCTTATAACGCCGCCTGGCGCGCTCCTCGGCGGACGCCGTGAGGAACACCTTGAGTTGGGCATCCGGGAAGATCACCGTGCCCATGTCCCGGCCGTCTGCCACCAGCCCCGGCGGGCGGCGAAAGCCGCGCTGCAACCCCACCAGCGCCGTGCGCACCGCCGGCAGCACAGCCACTCGAGAGGCGCGGTTGCCGCACTCCTCCGAGCGAATCTGCGTCGAGACGTCCCGGTCGGCCAGCCATACCCGATCCCCCTGGAAACGCACCGGAAGATCGCGCGCCAGGGCGGCGAGACCATTCTCGTCGTCCAGTGCGGTGCCGTGCTCTGCCGCGGCATGTGCCACCAGCCGGTACAGCGCGCCGCTGTCCAGCAGGTGCCAGCCGAGGCGGTCCGCCAGCCGCTGGCACAAGGTGCCCTTGCCGGCTCCGCCCGGTCCATCCACGGCCACCACCGGGACCCCATTCATGCGATCGCCCCTGCGGAGAGGGTCTCCAGCACCAGCCCGAGCGAACGCGCCGCGGCCGGAAAGTTCGGGAATGAGGTGGCCACGCTGGCGGTGTCGAGGATCTCAACCGGTGCCCGGGCCCGGCTGGCGGCGACGGCAAACGACATCGCCACACGGTGATCGCCGCCGCTGTCCACGGTGCCGCCGCTCAGCCCGCCACCTTCGATCAGCAGCCCGTCGGCATGCTCGATCACCTTGACGCCGAGTGCCGCCAGTCCCCGGGCCATCACCGCGATCCGGTCGGACTCCTTCACGCGCAGTTCTGCGGCGCCGCTGACCCGGGTCGTGCCACTCGCCAGCGCCGCCGCAACGAACAGGACTGGAAATTCGTCGATTGCCCGCGACACCAGCTCCGGCGGAACGTCCACGCCCTGCAATGCGCTGCGCCAGACGCGCAGCGTTGCGACCGGTTCGCCGCATTCCTCGCGCAGTGCCGCGACCTCGATCCGCCCGCCCATCAGCCGGAGGATGTCGAGCAGCCCGGTGCGCGTCGGGTTCAGGCCGACGCCCTCCAGCTCCAGCGGCGCATCCCCGCCGGCCAGCAGGCCGCCGACCAGGAAAAATGCTGCCGAGGAGAAATCGCCGGGCACCGTCACCCGGCCACCGCGCGGCCGGGCGGGCCCGATCACCGACGCGCCCCAGTCGCCGGCCTCGACCTCGCAGCCCAGCGCGCCCAACAGGCGCTCGGTGTGATCCCGCGACGGCGCCGGCTGGCGAACCACCGTCCGTCCCTCCGCCGACAATCCGGCCAGCAGCACGGCCGACTTGAGCTGCGCGCTGGCCACCGGCATGGCGTAGTCGATGGCGCGAAGCGGGCCGGCCGGGCCGACGTGTACCGGCGGACAGCCGCCGGTGGTCGCCAGGCTCGCCCCCATCAGGCGCAGCGGTTGGGCGACACGTTCCATCGGCCGGCGGCGCAAAGATTCGTCGCCCGTCAGAATCGCCTCGATGCCGCGCCCGGCAAGCAGGCCCATGAGCAGGCGGATGCCGGTCCCCGAGTTGCCGAGATCGAGGACCGTTGCCGGCGAATGCAGCGGATCCGCGGGCCAGATCCGCAGGCCGCCCTCCGCGAGTGGCTCAACCCGCGCGCCCAGTGCCTCCACGGCACGCCAGGTCGCGAGACAGTCCTCGCTGTGCAGGAAGCCATGCGCTTCGAGCGGCGCGCTGCCGATGGCCCCGAGCAGCATCAGTCGGTGCGATACGGACTTGTCACCGGGAATCGAGAGGCGCCCCGCCAGCGGGCCGGACGGGCGGACCCGCCAGGCAGCCGCGTTCATGCGGCCAGCACCCTCGCCAGTGCCGCGATCAGCCGGTCGTTCTCGCCGGGCAGGCCGATGCTGACGCGCAGGTGTCGTGGCAAGCCGTAATTGTCGACCGGCCTGACGATCACACCTTGCCGCAGCAATGCCTCGTACAGTGGCAGCGCCTCCCTGTGAACGTCGGCCAGCAGGAAATTGCCGACCGACGGGATCACGCCCAGGCCCAACTCGCTGCAGGCCGCGCCGACGCGCGCCCGCTCGGCGTTGTTGAGCTCGACGCTGCGCCTCAGGTGCGCCGCGTCGCCGAGCGCCGCCAGCGCCGCCGCCTGCGCCAGGCTGCTGGTGTTGAACGGCTGGCGGAGGCGATTGAGGATCTCGGCGATCTCCGGGTGCGACAGCGCATAGCCGATGCGCAGGCCGGCCAGGGCGTAGGCCTTCGAAAAGGTGCGGGTCACCACCAGGTTGGGATAGCGTTCGAGCCAGCGGCTGGCGTCGGGATATTCCGGCTCGCGCACGTACTGGAAATAGGCCTCGTCGATCACCACGATCACGCGCGCCGGCAAGGCCGCCACGAAGCGCTCGAGCGCCTCGGCTTCAAGCCAGGTGCCGGTCGGGTTATTCGGGTTGGCGATGAACACCATGCGCGTTTGCGGCCCGACCAGCTCAGCCATTGCCTGCAGATCGTGGCCGAGCGGCTGGGCATGCTCGGCGGGCAACGCGGGAGCGACCCGGTGGACTGCGCCCGTGGCCTGCACCGCGAGTGCGTAGACCGCGAAGGCGAAGCGCGAATAAATCGCCTCCAGGCCGGGCGCGAGAAAGCTTTCGGCCAGCAACACGAGCACGTCGTTGGACCCATTACCAAGCGTGATGCACGCGGCTGGCACATCGTGCCGCTCGGCCAGCGCCCGCTTCAGCTCAAAACCATTGGCATCCGGATAGCGTGCCAGTTCAGCCGAGGCCGCCGCGATCGCCGTGAGCGCTTTCGGCCCGGGACCGAGCGGATTCTCGTTCGAGGCCAGCTTGATGATGTCTCTGACCCCGTATTCGCGCTCGAGCTCAGAGATCGGCTTGCCGGGCTGGTATGGCTTGAGGCCGCGAATGCCGGGCACGGCCAATTCAAGGAAGCTTGCTGTCATTGGACCTCCGCGAGGAGGCCGCAAGTTTACAGGATCGCCGCCGGATAGGAGCCGAGCACCCGGTACCAGGCCGCCGCGCCCTCGAGGTCACGAAGCGCAGCCGCCACGTTCGGTTCGTCGTGGTGGCCCTCGACGTCGATGAAGAACACGTAGTCCCACTTACCGCGCCGCGACGGACGGGACTCGATCCGCGTCATGCTGACCCTGTGCAGCGCAAGCGGGTAGAGCAATTCCTGCAACGCGCCGGCCTTGTGGCGGGAGGACAGCAGCAGCGAGGTCTTGTCACGGCCGCTCGGGCCGGGTGTCTCACGGCCGATCACCACGAAGCGGGTGGTGTTGTCGGGCCGGTCCTCGATGTTGGCCATCAGCACTGACAAGCCGTAGACCTCCGCGGCGGTCTCGCCGGCGATGGCCGCGGCGCCCTGCTCGTCCCGTGCCAGGCGCGCCGCCTCGGCATTGGAGGCCACCGCGACTTGTTCGATTCCCGGGAGGCGCTGCTCGAGCCAGTCGCGGCACTGCGCCAGCGAGTGCTGGTGCGAATACACCTTGCTGACCTGCGCCAGAGAGTCCATGCGACCCAGCAGGTGCTGGCGGACCCGCAGCTCGATCTCGCCGCTGATGGCCAGCGGCGTGGTCATCAGCATGTCCAGGGTGTTGCTCACCGAACCCTCGGTGGAGTTTTCCACCGGCACCACGCCGAAGTCGGCCACGCCTGCCTCGACGTCGTGAAAGACCTCCTCGATCGAGGGCACCGCAAGGGACCTGACGGAGTGGCCGAAATGCTTCAGAACCGCCGCCTGGGAAAATGTGCCCTCCGGGCCGAGAAAAGCCACTTTGAGGGGCTCCTGCTGCGCCAGGCAGGCCGACATGATCTCGCGGAACAGCCGGACGATTTCCTCGTCCTTGAGCGGTCCGGAATTGCGCGCCACGGCGTTGCGCAGGATCTGCGCCTCGCGTTCCGGCCGGTAGTAGTCGCGCGCACCGCCCGACAGCCCGACCGGCTCCGGATACTTGTTCTCGGCGACCTGGCGGGCAAGTTGTGCGCGGCTGCTGATCAGCGATTGCAGCTGCTCGTCAATGGCGTCGATCTGCCGCCGGATGTCATCGAGTCTGTCGCTCCCGGGTACGTCGCTCATCGTTGCCTCATGCCGCGTCGGGCACCACCCGCAGCGAAAGCACGCCCTCGATGCCCGCGATCTTCTCCAGCACCGTGTCGGGCAGGCGTCCGTCGACGTCCACCAGGGTGTAGGCGATCTCGCCGCGTGACTTGTTGAGCAGGTCGGAGATGTTCAGCCCGGCCTCGGCGAGCGCGGTCGAGATCTGGCCGACCATGTTCGGCACGTTGGCGTTGGCGATCGCGATGCGCGTGCCGTCGATGCGCGGCAGCAATGCTTCCGGGAAATTCACCGCGTGACGAATATTGCCGTTCTCGAGGAAATCTCGCAGGTGCTCGGCCACCATGATGGCGCAGTTTTCCTCGGCCTCGCGCGTCGAGGCGCCAAGATGCGGCAAGGCGATGACCTTGGGATGTCCCTTGAGTCCGACACTCGGGAAGTCGGTGACATAGCGCGCCAGGCGCTCCGAATCGAGCGCCGCGGCCACCGCCGCCTCGTCGACGATCGCGCTGCGCGCGAAGTTCAGCAGCACGCCGCCGGGCTTCATCATTGCCAGCCGGTCGGCGTTCACCAGCGAACGGGTGCCCTCGCCCAGTGGCACATGAACGGTCACGACCTGGGCGCGGCTGAACAGGTCGTCCAGGCTCACCGCCTGGCGCACCCCGGAGTTCAGCTGCCAGGCGCGCTCCACGGTGATCTTCGGATCGAAGCCGACCACTTGCATGCCGAGCCCGAGCGCCGCATTGGCCACCTCGACGCCGATCGCACCCAGCCCCACCACACCGAGGCGTCTGCCCGGCAGCTCGAATCCGACGAAGCGCTTCTTGCCGCTTTCCACGGCACGGTGGATATCTTCCTCGCTGCCGTCCAGTGCGCGCACATAGTCCCAGGCCTCGCAGAGATTGCGGGCTGCCAGCAGGACCCCGGCGAGCACCAGCTCCTTGACCGCATTGGCGTTGGCTCCCGGGGCGTTGAACACCGGTACGCCGCGCCGGCTCATGGCCTCGACCGGGATGTTGTTCACCCCCGCGCCGGCCCTGCCGATCGCCTTGACGCTGGCGGGGATGTCCATCTTGTGCATGTCCGCGGAGCGCACCAGCACGGCGTCCGGATGACCGATCTCGGAAGCCACTTCGTAGCGGTCGCGCGGCAGCCGCTCCAGACCCGCGAGGGCGATATTGTTCAGCGTCAGGACCTTGAAGCTCATCCAGGTATCTCCATCCGCGCGGTCAGGGAGCCGATCGTCGCAGATTCCTGCCGCAATGCAACAGACGGATCATGCGTAGCGCCGTTCGAACTCCCGCATGAGCGATACCAGCGCCTCGACGCCTTCCTGCGGCATGGCGTTGTACAGGCTGGCGCGCATCCCGCCGACCGAGCGGTGTCCCTTGAGGTTGGTCAGGCCGGCCGCCCTGGCCTCCTCGAGAAACTTGCTGTCCAACGCCGGATCGGCCAGGGTAAACGGCACGTTCATCCACGAGCGGCAGTGTTTCGCCACCGGGTTGGCATAGAAAGCCGAAGCGTCGATCGCGCCGTACAGCGTCTCGGCCTTGTGTCGGTTGCGCCGCTCCATCTCCACCAGGCCGCCCTGCTCCAGCAGCCATTCGAACACCAGCCCGGCGACATACCAGGCATAGGTCGGCGGCGTGTTCAGCATCGAGCCCGCCTCGGCCTGCTGGCGGTAGTCCATGACAGACGGCGTGCCTTCGCGGGCGCGGCCCAGCAGGTCCGGGCGCAGGATCACGATCGTCAGGCCCGCCGGGCCGATGTTCTTCTGCGCGCCCGCATAGATCAGGCCGAATCGGCTGACGTCCAGCGGCCGCGACAGCAGGGTCGACGACATGTCCGCAACCAGCGGCGCCGCAGCCTCAGGAATGAAGTGGTACTCGACTCCGCCGATGGTCTCGTTGGGTGTGTAATGGACGTAGGCGGCGTCCGGACCGATGCGCCAGCCAGCCGGGTCAGGAATCGCCGTGTGGCGGTTGTCCGCGGAGTCGGCGGCCACCCGGGCGTCGAGCAAGCGCCGCGCCTCGGCCAGCGCCTTCTTCGACCACGAGCCGGTCACCAGGTAATCCGCCTTGCCGTCGGCCTCGCACAGGTTGAATGGCACGGCGCTGAACTGCGCGGTGGCGCCGCCTTGCAGGAACAGCACGCGGTAGTTGTCCGGGACATCGAGCAGCCTGCGCAGATCCGCCTCGGCGCGCTCGGCGATCGACATGAACTCCTTGCCGCGGTGCGAAAGTTCCATCACCGACATGCCGCAGCCGTGCCAGCTGGTCAGCTCATCGCGCGCCCGTTCGAGCACCGCCAGCGGCAGCGCCGCCGGACCCGCACTGAAGTTGAATACACGATCCATGTCGGCGTCCCTCCACCCCTGGTCGGCTCAGTCCTCGCCGTCTTCCTCGCCGTCTTCCTCGCCAGCAACCCGTTCCATGCCCACCAGCCTGTCGTCGTCGTCGAGGCGGATCAGGCGCACGCCCTGGGTATTGCGCGACAGCACCGGGATACCTTCCACCGGCGTCCGCACCAGCACGCCAGTGCCGGAAATCATCATGATCTCATCATCCGGCTGAACCAGCTGCGCGCCCACCATGCGGCCATTGCGCTCGCTGGTCTGGATGGCAATCACGCCCCGGCCGCCACGGCCGTGCAACGGGAAGTCGGCCACATGAGTCAGCTTGCCGTAGCCGTTTTCCGTGGCCAGCAGCAACTTACCTTCTTCGGCAATGATCAGCGCGATCAGCTGGTCGTCATCGGCCAGCCTCAGGCCGCGTACACCGCCTGCGTTGCGTCCCATCGGGCGGACGTCGGACTCGCGGAAGCGGACTGCCTTGCCATTCGAGGCGCACAGCATGATCTGCTGGTGGCCATCGGTGACACCGACGTCGATCAGGTAGTCGTCGTCGTGCAGGTCGATCGCGATGATTCCGTCGCGCCGCGGCCGCGAGAACGCCACCAGCGGGGTCTTCTTGACAGTGCCGCGGCTGGTCGCCATGAAGACGTACGGTCCCTCGATGAACTCCCGCACCGGCAGCACGGCATTGATCCGTTCCTCGGCCCCCAGCGGCAGAAGGTTGACGATCGGCTTGCCGCGCGAGCCGCGCCCGGCGATCGGCAGCTCGTAGACCTTGAGCCAGTACACCTTGCCGCGGCTGGAAAAGCACAACAGCCAGTCATGGGTGTTGGCGATGAACAGCTTGTCGACGAAATCTTCCTGCTTGACGCGGGTCGCCGCCCGGCCACGCCCGCCGCGGCGTTGCGCGTGGTAATCGGTCACCGGCTGGGCCTTCGCATAGCCGCCGTGCGACAGCGTCACCACCACGTCCGCCTCGCTGATCAGATCTTCCATCGAGAGGTCGAGGTGATCCGGCAGGATTTCAGTGCGGCGCGGGTCGCCGAACTCATCGCGCACCGCCAGCAACTCGTCGCGGATCACCTGCGAAAGCCGCCCGGGGCTGGAAACTACTTCAGATAAATCTTTAATTTTCTCAATTATCTCTTCGTATTCTTTAATTATTTTGTCCTGCTCAAGCCCCGTGAGGCGATGCAGGCGAAGGTCCAGGATCGCTTGTGCCTGGGTTTCGGACAGCCGATAACCCGCCGGGCCCAGGCCGAGGTCGTCGCTCAGCCCCGCCGGCCGCGTCGCTTCGGCGCCGGCCCGTTCCAGCAGGCTGGTGACCACGCCGGGGGCCCAGTC
>CAZOSZ010000017.1:0-22264 GCA_964582505.1 uncultured Ectothiorhodospiraceae bacterium
CTGAACGTGCCGGTGATGGTGTACGCCGCGGGCGCCGGGCCGCCCTGCTGCGCGGTGGCAGTCGCGGGCAGCAGCAGCAGGCAGAGCAGCGCCGGCCCGGCCGGATTCTTGAACGATGCGATCATGCAGGTTTTCCTCTGGAATTCAGGCGGACCGCTCCGGCCCCGCATAGCCCTCGCGCAGCGCGCCACCCGCGGGCAACGGGGCGGGGGCATCCTCGCCGATGCGCAACAGGCTTGGCAGCAGCACCAGGGTAAACATCGTGCTTACCGACAGGCCACCGACGATGACCGCGGCGAGCCCGCGATACAGTTCGGTGCCGGCGCCCGGCATCAGCAGCAGCGGCAGCATGCCGAACAGGCTGGTCAGCGTGCTCATCAGGATCGGCCGCAGGCGGAAGCGAACCGCCTGCTCGACGGCGGCGGCGCGGGGCACGCCCTCGCGTTCGGCGGCACGGGTCTGCGCGACCAGCAGGATGGCGTTGTTGACCACCAGCCCCATCAGTGTAATGAAGCCGATCATGGTCAGCAGGTCCATCGGCTGGAACGTCAGCATGCCGGTAATGCGCAGCGAAATGACGCCACCGACGATCGCCATCGGCAGCGCGATGAGCACCAGCAGGCTGTCGCGGAAAGAGCGGAACAGCGCGCTCATCAAGAGGTAGAGGATCACGATGGCCAGTGCAAGGCTGCGTGCCATGTTGGCGATCGCGCGGTCCTTGTCGTCGGCAGTGCCGCGATAGCTGACGTCGCCGTCTTCCGGAAGATGGTCACGAATCACCGGGTCGACACGCTGGCGGATCAGGTCGATGGCGGTGCCCAGCGCCATGTCAGACGGCGGCGTCACCACCAGTGTGATGGTGCGGCGGCGATCCACGCGGCGGATCTGGTCCGGACCAGCGGTGCGTTGCATGCGGATGAATTCGCCGAGCGGCCGGATACCCCCGTCGGGCGTCGCAATCGGCAGCGAGGCCAGTTCGTCCGGCGTCTCCCACTCGGTGGTCCGAAGGATCATATCGAGGCGCTGTTCGCCGTCGAAGTAATCGCCGACGTACAGGCCCTCGCCCAGGGCACGCACCACCCGCGCCATGGTCTGCCGGTCCCAGCCGACCTCGGCGATGCGGCGCTCCTCGGGCACCAGGCGCAGCTCCGGTTCGGCCAGTTCCACGCCGGGCACCGGCCGGGTGCGCGAACCGGGCATCACCTCGGCGATGGTGCCCATGCCGACCAGTGCCGCGCCCAGCATCGACTCGATGTCGCGGCTCTGGATGTTGACGTCGATCGAACGGCCGCCGCCGAGCCGGCCAAACAGCGCGGCGCGATTGGCAAAGGCCATGGTGTCGGGGAAGCCGCCGAGAATCTCGGTGTTCAGCAGCGTCACCAGTTCGTCGACGTCGCGCCGGTCGGCGGCGCGCGCCCCCATGAAGCCGCTGTTGCCGAACATGCCGAGGAAATAACCGTTGATGGCCGGCTGTTTCTCGCCCTCGAGGTACGGTCGCATGCGCTCGTTGACGACCTCGGTGAATTCCTCGCGCGAGGCCTGCACGCTGACTCCGGGCGGCGGCAGGATGAAGCCGAAGATGAAGTTCTGGCGTCCTTCGGGCAGGTAGTCCGTGGCCGGCAGCAGGGCCACCGTCAGGCCGACCGCGCTGAGCGTCAGGCCGGCGATGATGCCCGCGCGGCGCGCGCGGGTGGCGCTTAGCCGCATGATCAGGGCTGTGCCGCGGTCCCACCACTCGCGGTGCGGGTCGGTCAGCGTGATGTTGCGCAACCAGTTGTTGGCCGCCGTGGGGATCACCGTCACCGCGATCAACAGCGCCGCGACCACAGCGATGGCGATCGCCAGCGCCAGGTCGGCAAACAGCTGCCCGGCAATGTCGCGCATGAACACGATCGGCAGGAAGATCGCCACCGTGGTGGCAGTCGAGGCAATCAGCGCGCCCCACACCTGGGTGGCGCCCTCCAGCGCCGCCTCGTCGCTGGGTCTGCCGGCCTCGCGCAGACGCACGATATTCTCCAGCACCACGATTGCCGAGTCGAGCACCATGCCGACCGCAAAGGCCAGGCCTGCAAGGCTGATGATGTTGATGGTCCGCCCGGCGGCGTTCAGTGCGATAAAAGTGATGAACAGTGAAATCGGGATCGCCATCGCCACCATCAGCGTGGCGCGCCAGCGGCGCAGGAACCACCACAGCACCGCGGTCGCCAGCAGCACGCCGAGCAACAGGTTGTTGCGCAGCATGTTGATCGAGTCGGTGATGTACAGGGTCTCGTCGTATTCCTGGCTGATCGACAGCCCTGCGCGCTTCGCCGCGCCCTCGTTGAGCTCGGCGACCACTTCCTTGAGCTCGGTCATCACCTCCAGCACGTTGACGTTCTGCTCGGGCTGGGCATTCATCGCCAGCGAAGGCCCGCCGTTCTGGTTCAGCGTGCCGCGCGCGTCGCGCAGTTCCACGGAAACTTCGGCGACGTCGTGCAGGTGGATCGGCTGGCCGTCGCGCCAGTCGAGCACCATGTCCTGCAGGCGCTCGAGATCGTACTTGCCGGAGAAACGGATCGTGTACTGCCGCCGGCCGACGTCCTTGAAGCCGCCGGATACGTCGTCGTTGCCCGCCGTCAGGCGGGCGAGTGTCGGGATGTCGACCCCGAGGGCAGCCGCGCGATAGGGGTCGAAGGTGATCCTGAGCTCGCGATTACGCCCGCCGTAGAGGTCGGAATTGGCGACCCCCGGGACGCGCTCGATGCGCGACTGGATGACTTCCTCGACGAAGTCCTGGTAGCTGGTGATGTCGCGGTCGTTGCCGGGCAGCGGCTGGATGGCAAACCAGGCGATGGCGCTGCCGAAGCGCCCGCGGCCCGCGTAGACCACGGGCTGGTCGACGTCGAGCGGATAGCTGGGCACGCGGTTGAGGCGGTTCATCACCTCGATCAGCGCGCGCTCGAGCTGGGTATTGACGTCGAAGGTCAGGGTGATGGTGCCGCGGCCGCGGCTGGCAGTGGACTCCATCTGTTCCAGCCCTGGCAGGCCGCGCAGCGCGTCCTCCTGGGGTTCGACGATGTCGGCCTCGACCTCCTCCGGAGCTGCCGCCCGCCAGGTGGTGGAGATTTCGATCAGCGGCCGCTCGACGTTCGGGATCATCTGCACCGGCATGCGCAGCAGCGAGATCGCGCCGAACAGCAGCGCGAGCAGGATCGCGACGATGACTGCGACGGGATTGCCAAGGGCAGGTCGAGTGAGGTTCACTGCACCGGTCCGCGATGGATGGGCCGCGTATTGTACTCTGCCGCTGCGCGGCGGGGAGAGTGGCCTGCCGGAGGGTGGCGGATTTGGTACGGCAACATGGGCGGCGAACTCCGGGGGGTTGGCGGTGAGACCTGCTCGGCGGACCAGAGTTTCACGGGTGGCGCGATGAGCGCCGGGACGGCGGATCGCGCCCTGGTCACCCATCGCGGGGGCTGCCATTGCGGTGCGGTGCGTTTCGAGGTCGACGCGCCGGCTGAGCCGGTGGTGCACGAGTGCAATTGCTCGATCTGCGGGATGACCGCGTTTTTGCACCTGATCGTCCCGGCGGGCCGGTTCCGCCTGCTGTCGGGCGCCGAAATGCTGAGTGATTACCGCTACAACACTGGCGTCGCCCGCCATCTGTTCTGTCGACGTTGCGGTATCAAGTCCTTCTATGTGCCGCGCTCCAACCCGGATGGCTACAGTGTCAACCTGCGCTGCCTGGACCCGGCAACGCTCGGCCGCGTCCGGGTCGAGCCGTTCGACGGCCGGAACTGGGAACGGCATGGACCCGGACTGGCGGTACTGAGCCGCAGGGAACCCGCCGCGGATTGAATTCGCGCGGCATCTCGGGCGGCACTTTCAGGTATCATGCTCGCCCCGCCGCCGCCCCATCCCGTACCTGACATGAAGCCCGGCCGACTGTCGATTTTCTGCCTGCTGGCGCTTGCCGCCTCGGCTGCCGGCGCCCAGACACGCTACGTCTCCGACCGGCTCGAGGTCACGCTGCGGACCGGCACCAGCACCCAGCACACCATCGTGCGGATGCTGCCGAGCGGCGCGCGGGTCGAGGTGCTGGAGGTGGACGCCGGCAACGGTTACAGCCGGGTCCGGACCGTCGAGGGCGTGGAGGGCTGGCTGCTCAGTCGCTACCTGATGGACCAGCCGGCGGCACGCGATCAACTGGCCGCCGCAACCTCGCGCATCGAGACCCTCAATGCGCGCGTCAACGAGCTCAGCGTCGAGCTCCGCGAGCTGAGGGCCGAGCGTGACACCCTCGAGGCGGAGCGGCGCGGCCTCGGCGGCGAGGCCGAAGCGCTGCGCGCCGAGCTCGACGAGGTGCGGCGGGCGTCCGCATCAGCACTTGAGCTCGATCGCGACAACCGCGAGCTGCGCGCGAAAGTCACGGCCAGCGAGCAGCACACGGCCAGGCTGAATGCGGAGATCGCCGAACTCAAGGCCAACACGCGGCGGAACTGGTTTCTTGCCGGCGCCGGCGTGCTGTTTGGCGGCCTGCTGCTTGGGCTGATCCTGCCGAGCCTGAAGTTCCGCAAGCGCTCTCGCTGGGGCGACCTGTAGGAGCGGCTTCAGCCGCGATCAGGCTCCGGGTCGCGGCTGAAGCCGCTCCTATAGGTCGCCCGGCAATCGGTCAGCCGACGGCCTGGCCGGCAAGGAACATCCAGGTCTCGACCACGGTGTCAGGGTTGAGCGAGATGCTCTCGATACCCTCGTCGAGCAGCCAGCGCGCGAAATCGGGATGGTCCGAGGGTCCCTGGCCGCAGATGCCGATGTATTTGCCCTGCCTGCGGCAGGCGGAGATCGCCATGTGCAGCAGCGACTTGACGGCATCGTCCCGCTCGTCGAACAGCTCGGCGATGATGCTGGAGTCGCGGTCCAGGCCGAGTGCCAGCTGGGTCATGTCGTTCGAGCCGATCGACATCCCGTCGAAGTGCTCGAGGAAGCGGTCGGCCAGCAGCGCGTTGGAGGGAATCTCGCACATCATGATCAGCTTGAGGCCCCGCTCGCCGCGCTTCAGGCCGTTGACGGCCAGCAGCTCGACCACCTTGCGCGCCTCCTCGACGGTGCGCACGAAGGGCACCATCACCTGGACGTTCTCCAGGCCCATGTCCTCACGCACCCGCTTCAGTGCCCGGCACTCGAGCTCGAAACACGGCCGGAAACTCTCGGCGACATAGCGCGAGGCGCCGCGGAACCCGAGCATCGGGTTTTCCTCGTGCGGCTCGTACTCGCGTCCGCCGATCAGGTTGGCGTACTCGTTCGACTTGAAGTCGGACAGCCTTACGATCACGGGCTGTGGCGCGAATGCCGCAGCGATCGTTGCGATGCCCTCGGCGAGCTTTTCGACAAAGAACTCCACCGGGTCCTCGTAGCCCGCCATCTGCTGCGAGATGCTGTGCTTCAGGTCCTCGGACAGCGAATCGAACTCGAGCAGCGCGCGCGGATGCACGCCGATCATCCGGTTGATGATGAACTCCAGCCGCGCCAGGCCCACGCCGCGGTGGGGAATGCCGGCGAAGTCGAAGGCCCGGTCCGGGTTGCCGACGTTCATCATGATCTTCACCTGGAGTTCCGGCATGCGGTCCAGTTCGATGGTCTGCTGCTCGAAATCGAGCTTGCCGTCGAAGATGAAGCCCGTATCGCCCTCGGCGCAGGACACGGTGACGGGCCGGCCGTCGGGAATGCTCGCGGTCGCGTCGCCGCAGCCGACCACCGCAGGGATGCCCAGTTCGCGGGCGATGATCGCCGCATGGCAGGTGCGTCCGCCGCGGTTGGTGACGATCGCGGCGGAGCGTTTCATGATCGGCTCCCAGTCCGGGTCGGTCATGTCCGCGATCAGCACGTCACCCGGTTGCACGCGATGCATCTCCTTGACGTCGCGGACGATCCGCGCGGTGCCGGCGCCGATGCGCTGGCCGATGCTGCGGCCCGAGGCGAGCACGGTCGAGCGATCCTTGAGCCGGTATCGCAGGATCGACCGGCCCTGGCGGCTCTGCACCGTTTCCGGGCGCGCCTGCAGGATGTAGATCTGGCCGTCGCCGCCGTCCCGGCCCCACTCGATATCCATCGGACAGCCATAGTGCCGCTCGATCGCCACGGCGTGGCGCGCCAGGGTCTCTATGTCCCGGTCGCTCAGGCAGAAGCGGCTGCGATCGCCGGCCGGCACGTCGACCACACGGGTGCCAAGACCGTCTTCTCCGTAGACCATCCGGGTGGCCTTGCTGCCCAGCGTCTTGCGCAGGATGGCGCGCTTGCCCGCCGCCAGTGAGGGCTTGAAGACATAGAATTCGTCGGGATTGACCGCGCCCTGGACGACCATTTCGCCGAGACCCCAGGAGGCGGTGATGAACACCACGTCGCGGAATCCGGACTCGGTGTCCAGAGTGAACATCACGCCGCTGGTGCCGGTATCGCTGCGGACCATGTGCTGGACGCCCGCGGAAATTGCCACCTGCAAGTGCTCGAAGCCGTGGTGCACCCGGTAGGCGATCGCGCGGTCGTTGAACAGCGAGGCGTACACGTCGTGAATGCGCTCGATCACCTGGTCGATGCCGCGCACGTTCAGGTATGTCTCCTGCTGGCCGGCAAAGCTCGCCTCCGGCAGGTCCTCGGCGGTGGCCGATGAGCGCACCGCGACCTCGATGTGGCGCCCGCCCGACATCTCCTGCCAGGCGGTGCGGATCTCCTCGTTGAGACGGGGCTGCAGCGGGGTTTCCTTGATCCAGCGGCGAATTTCCTCGCCGGTCCGCACCAGTTTCTGGACCTGCTCGACGTCGAGATCGGCCAACGCCGTGCCGATCCTGTCGGCGAGTCCCTGTTGCTTCATGAAGTCACGAAACGCCGCCGCCGTGGTCGCGAATCCGCCGGGCACCCTGACCCCGGAGCCCTCGAGGTGGCCGAGCATCTCGCCGAGCGAGGCGTTCTTGCCGCCGACGCGTTCGACGTCGCTCATGCGCAGCGCGTCGAGCTTCAGGATGTACAGTTCCAAGTTGGCCCCCTTGAGTTTCCCTCAGCAGGACACCGACAATGCGCGCGGCCGGGCCACACGGGTGAGGGAATGAAACATCGAACCGTTTTCTTCGTGTCTGACCAGACGGGCGTCACGGCAGAAACCATGGGGCACAGCCTGTTGACGCAGTTCGACGGGCTGAAATTTCGCGGCGTGACTGTGCCATTTATCAACACCATTGACAAGGCGAAGGAATGCGTACGCCGGATCAACCTCACGGCCGAAGTCGAAGGCGCCAGGCCGATTGTCTTCTCCACCATGGTGCACGATGATCTGAGAGGAATAATCTCGCAAAGTCATGGCCTTGTGCTTGATTTCTTCGGTGCTTTCATAGGTCCGATGGAACGCGAGCTCGGGATGGCCTCGAGCCATGCGACCGGCAAGGCCCACGGTGTTTCGGACCGCCGATCCTATTCGCGGCGAATCGACGCGATGAACTACGCGCTCGAGCATGACGACGGCGCCACCACGCGCGACTACGGCAAGGCCGACCTGATTCTGGTGGGCGTGTCGCGCTCGGGCAAGACACCCACCTGCCTGTACCTGGCGCTGCGCTACGGGGTGTTCGCAGCGAACTACCCGCTGACGGAGGAGGAGTTCGAGAAGGGCAAGCTGCCGGCGCCGCTGGAGCACCACCGCGACAAGCTGTTCGGGCTGACCATCGCGGCGCGGCGCCTGCAGCAGATCCGCCAGGAACGCCGGCCGCAGAGCAACTACGCCTCGGCGCGCCAGGTCAGTTTCGAGTTGCGTTCGGCCGAGGCACTGTTCAACCGCTTCGGCATCGGCCATCTCGATACCACCGAGCGCTCGGTGGAGGAGATCGCCAGCACGGTGCTCGACCGCACCGGCCTGCTCAATCGCCTGCAGGAGGCAATCGACGAATGAACGGGGGCCTTGGCCGTCTCAGATGACACCGGCGGGCGCCGTAACGCCGGTCAGCTCGGTCATCCGGGCCAGCTCCGCGGCATCGCGGCCAAGCATGGCGGTCAATTCGGCGCCGCTCCCCAAGTGGTTGGCATCCGGCGGCAGGTATCGCTCGAGGTAGATGCGCAGCGTCGCACCCTCGGTGCCGGTGCCGGACAGCCGGTAGACCAGCCGTGAGCCGTCCGTCAGGAAAATGCGGATACCCTGCCCGGATGCGACGCTGTCATCCACCGGGTCGCGATAACTGAAATTGTCGGCACGCGCCACGCCGACCCCGCTGACCATGGTGCCGACCAGCCCGTCCAGGCGCGACTCGAGCCCGCGCAGCACGGCGGTGGCGCGTTCGCCGTCGGCGATGTACCAGTCGTGGCGGGCGAAGGCGTGGCGGCCGAAACGCTGCCAGTGATCGGCCACCAGGCCCGCCACCGGGCGGCCGGTGGCGGCCACCAGGTTGAGCCAGAACAGCACTGCCCACAAGCCGTCCTTTTCCCGCGTGTGGCTGGAACTCGTGCCGAAGCTTTCCTCGCCGCACAGGTCGACGCGCCCTGCGTCCAGCAGGTTGCAGAAGTAACGCCAGCCGGTGGGCGTTTCGTAGCAGGGAATGCCGAGCGCCGCCGCCACCCGGTCGACGGCGCGGCTGGTCGGCATCGAGCGCGCCACGCCCGCCAGGCCGCCACGATAGCCCGGCACCAGGCGGGCGTGCTCCGCAAGGATTGCCAGGCTGTCGCCCGGCGTGACCACCATCCCCCGGCCGACGATCATGTTGCGGTCGCCGTCGCCGTCCGAAGCCGCGGCGAAATCGCCGGCCTCGGGACCATTCATCCACTCGACCAGGCTGGCGGCGTCGACCGGATTCGGATCGGGGTGCAGGCCGCCAAAATCGGGCAGCGGCACGGCGTTGACGACGCTGCCGGCGGGCGCGCCGAGCCTGCGCTCGATAATCTCCAGGCCATAGGGACCGGTCACGGCGTGCATGGCGTCGAAGCGCATCCGGAACCGGCCGCCCGCCAGCAGGCGGTGGATGAGATCGAAGTCGAACAACGCCTCCAGCAGCGCGGCATAGTCCGCCACCGGGTCCACGACCTCGACCTGCAGCGGCCCGAGCTGCTGCACGCCCAGCCGGTCGAGGTCGGGTTGCGGGATGTCGGCGACGCGGTACTCGGTCAGGGCCAGGGACTCGCGCCAGGCCGCCTCGGTGAACGACTCGGGTGCCTGGCCGCCATTGGCGGTGTCGAACTTGATGCCGAAATCGCCCTGCGGTCCGCCGGGGTTGTGGCTGGCGGTCAGCAGGAAGCCACCCGCTGCACCGTACAGCCGGATCAGATGCGATGCCGCCGGCGTCGACAGCAGCCCGCCGCGGCCGACCACCAGCCGCGCGACGCCGTTGCCGGCAGCCACACGAAACAGCGCCGCGAGCGCCTCACGGTTCCAGTAGCGGCCGTCCCCGCCGGCCACCAGCGTCGCGCCTGCGAAGCCACCCGCGGCATTGATGACCGACTGCAGGAAATTCTCGAGATAGTGCGGCTGGCGAAAGACCCGGACTTTCCTGCGCAACCCGGCGGTTCCGGGGCGCTGGTCGGGAAAGGGATGGGTCGGGACGTTGTGCACGGCCATGTGCGGCTCCCCGTCGCGACGGTGACATGGAATCCCTGTGCTATATTGCCGCGCATGATAGCAGACGGCTCTCTGGCGCTGCCGCGTCCAACGCGTCCGGGCAGTTTCACTGCCCTGATGCACCTGTATGAGAGCAATTACGTTCGGCTGCACTGGCTGTTCGAGGACCTCGAGGCATTGCCCGACGAGCGCTGGTCGCGGGTGCTCGCAGACCTGCCTCTGCACCTGCAGGTGCTCGAGCGCTGCCGCTACACCACCACCCTGCGACTGACCTATTACTTTGAGGACGCCCACCTTCGGGTCGCCGACCCGGACCTCAGCATCCGTGTCTATCACGACGCCGGTCTGGCCGAGGCGATGGCCTGTCGGCGGCAGCACCTGCACCATGCCCTGAGGCGCTTCGACGCCGCGCCTGGCGACGAACTGAATCGCCGCTGGGCCCGTAACAACATGCTGAACAAGTGGCTCGAGTACTGCGCGGATCATGGTCACCGCTTCGCGGCGCGGCCGACTTGCGCTGAACGCGCGCGCTGAGCGTCCGGACAGGAGGCCGAATCGCCCAGTGACGGACGACTCCGAAGGTCTGGCGAAGCGCGCGCTGCGGCTCGTCGGCCGCGAAGAGGAAAGCGAGGACGAGCGGCTGCTCAACCTGTTCCGCAATCGCGCGGAACTCAAGAAGGAGTTCTCCGACCTGCAGCAGTCGCTGCGCCTCGCGGAAGAACGCCTCGCCAGCCAGGAAGCTGCTACGCGTCGCGCCGAGGAGCGCCTCGAGTCGATCGAGCAACTGCTCGCGCAGCCCGGCACCGGCTATACAGCGCTGGTGTATTTCCAGCTCCGGGCGCTCTGGCGGGTCTGCCAGGAGCGCCTGCAGACGCTCTCCGACGAGTTGCGCGGGCGTCACGAGGATCGCCTGCGGCGCGAGGAGCTGATGCGTTTCAACCAGGAGAAGCAGCGCGAGCTGGCTGGACTCGACCAGCAGCTTGCGCAGGCCAGGGATGAGCTCGAGGAGCGCCGCAAGCGCCGCAACGCGCTGCTTGCAGAACTGGAGCGCCTTCGCGGGCCGCTTGGCTTCCTGCGGCGCCGCAAGCTGAAAACGCAGCTCGAGCAGCGCCGCGGCGAGGTCGAGTCCTCGCGGCTGCGGCTAAGCGAGCTGCAGGACCGGCGCAACAGTGTGCACGCGGCACCCTGGCCGGAGTTCACCGGACTCGACATCGCCGCCAAGCGCGAAATCAACATCATGGTCATTGCCGCGGCCCAGGAGCTTTACCTGCATTTCGCCGGCGATGAGCTGGCGCGCAAGGCCCGCGACGCGCGCGTCAACTCAGTGCAGGAGATGCGCTACGGCGGCGAGGAGCCATGCAAGCTGTTGATCGAGAAGATCCAAGGGGCGATCGTCACGCTCGGTGCACGGGCGTCCCTGGACGCTGACATCCAGGCGCGTGCCCGGATGCTGACCAACCAGGTGAAGTTCCGCAGCGAGCGCGAGACTGTGCCGATGGCCGCCTCGCTGGCGCGCATCGAACTGCCGGCCCGCCCAGGCAGCGCGGCACGCCGCGCGCCGCTGGAGGTGAACGTGCTGGCCGAAGAGTTTTGGGACCTTTACGAGGTGTTCATTCCCTGATCGGTCCGGCGTCCGACGCGCCGTCTTCCTCACGCCACGCCACGCGGCGCACTTTGCGGCCCCATCGGCCGAGGTCGTCAAGCAGCGCGTAGGTCCATGGCACCAGCAGCAGCGAGGTCACCGTCGAGAAGCCCAGCCCGCCGATGATGACGCGCGCCATCGGGAAATAAGGCGGCGCGCCCACCTCGTCCCCGCCGACCTTGGTCGCGCTGAGTGCGAGTGGCAACAGGCCGAGGATCGTCGTCGCCACGGTCATCAGGATCGGGCGCAGCCGGTCGCGGCCCGCCTGGAGGAGGGCGGCGTCGCGCGCCATTCCGGCGCGCCGCAGGTTGTTGACGTGGTCAATCAGCACGATGCCGTTGTTCACCACCACGCCGACCAGGATCATGATCCCGATGGTCGCCATGAAGGAGAAGGTCGTCCCGGTGATCATGAAAAACCAGAACACCCCGACCACCGAGAAGCCGATCGAAGTTATGATGGACAGGGGATAGACCGTGGACTCGAACAGCGCCGCCATCACCAGGAAGATCAGCGCAATGCCTAGCAGGATGTTCTGGAACATGATCTTCTGGGTCTCGTCCGCCTGCTGGAAACCGCGGCCGAATTTCCAGCTGTAGCCCGGCGGGAGCTGGTAGGCCTTCATGAGGGCCTCGACCTCCGGCTTCACCTGTTCCATGGAGCGGCCATTCAGGTTCGCCGTGATCACGGTCGCGGTGACCCGGTCAATACGTTGGATCTCCTGGTGGGCCGTAGCCACGCGGAAGTCGGCGACCGAGCCCAGCGACACCCGGCGGCCGTCCGGCGTGTACAGCGGCAGATCTGCGAGCTGTTCCAGGCTCTGCCGGTCGTCCTCGCGGAAGGTGAGTCGCACGACGACCTCGCCATCGTCGCCGCGGAAGTCGCGCAGTTTCTCGCCGCGCATCGCAACCGACAGCGCGGAAGCGACCGACTGCGGGCTCAGGCCGAGCTGAATGGCCCGTTCGCGGTCGACGCGGACGCGGATCTCGCGCTCTCCCGTGCCGATGTCGGCGCGTACGTCGCCGAGTCCGTCGATCGTGGCCAGCAGCCGCACGACCTCCGGTGTGACTTGGCTGAGCACCTCCGTGGATTCGCCGGCGAGCTGGACACTGAAGCCCTCGTCGCCGCCCTGGTTGTCGAACTGGAAACTCGGCTTGCCGATGATGATCTCGGGCAGGTTCTCCATCACCCGCCGGATCACCTCGCTGGTCTGGACCCTGGCCTCCGACTTGTCGGTCAACAGCAGCATGGTCTGGCCGCGGCCCTCGTCGTAGTAGCTGTACACGGACCGCAAGTCGAAGGCCTGCTGGTTCTCGAACAGGTAGTCCTCGATGAGGTCCACGGTTCGCTTGACCTCGGACAACGGATGCTTCCCCTGAATGTGATACTGGAGCAGCAATACCCGGCCGGCCTCCTGCGGGAAGGTGTCGAACTTCACGAACTTGATGGGTACCACGACACTGGCGATCACCAGTACGGTAACCAGCGCCGTCCACCAGCGCCTGCGCAGGGTCCAGGCCAGCGCGGCGGCGTAACGCTCCGTCAGGCGCACCATCAGCGAGCCCGCGCTGGCCGGCCGCGGGGCAGGAATCCGCGCCGCGACCATGGGCACGAAAGTCTGCGCAATGAGCAGTGAAGCCAGCATGGCGACGAAGATGCTCACGGCCACGTGGGTGAGGAACACTGTGATGTTGGTCTTGACCCCGAACACGATCGGTACGAATACGACAATCGAGGTCAGGGTGCCGGCGGTGATCGCGACTGCCACTTCCTTGACGCCGCGCATGGTCGCCTCAAAGGGCTCACCCGGAGTGAGCTGGCGTTGCCTGAAAATGCTTTCGGTGACCACCACGGCGTTGTCCACGAGCATGCCGATGGCCAGCATCAGGCCCATCATTGACAGGATGTTGAGGCTCAGGCCGAGGAAATACATCACGCCGAGGGTGATGAGAATCGAGAATGGCACGCAGGCCACCACGATCAGCGTCGTGGCCGCCTGGCGCAGAAACAGGTAGAGGATACCGAAGGCGAGCAGCGCGCCGATCCCCCCGGAGGTCAGCAGGTCGGACAGCGAGGAGGTCACGCCATCTGCCTGGTCCTCGAGTGCAAAGATGTTGATGCCGCGCATCTGCGGATCATCGGAAGCCGCTTCGACCTCGCGCTTGACGCGCGTCGAGACGTCGACGAGGTTCGCGCCGGTCTGCTTGTAAACGTCCAGGCCGATCGAATAGCGGCGGTCCAGATGGCGGCCGTAATTGCGTTCCGGACTGCGCAGCGCGACGTCGGCGATGTCCCCGAGCCGCAGGTTCTCCCGCACCAGCAGGTTCGTGACTTCGCTGACGGAGGCAAGCTCGCCGATAGGGCGCACACTCAGCCGGCGGTCGCCGTCCGTGAGCCGGCCGGCGCTGACCGAGAAATTGGCCTTGTCCAGCAGGGCGCGGAGTTCGTTCAGGTCCACGCCGTGCGCTGCGACCCGGTCGGCATTGAGAAGGATCCGGATTTCGCGCTGGTCGACGCCATACAGCTCCACCCTGGATACACCCTCCAGTCGCTCGAGCCGTCGCTTGAGCACCCGGTCCAGCATCTCGTAGGCGTCGGACAGGTCGCGCTCGCTGCTGATGCGCAGGTTCAGGATCGGCTGGTCGCCCAGCGAGCCGGTGTACATCAGCACGCGCAGCACGTCGGCGGGCAACTGGTGACGAATGCCGTCCACCTTGGCGCGCGCCTCGATACCCTTGGCGGCAAGCTCCTGGTCCCAGCCGAACTGCAGGAAAATCTCGGCCCCGTCCTGTTTGGAAGTGGAACGCATGCGTTCCACGCCGCTGAGCGTCGCAAGGATCTCCTCGACGGGCCGGGTGATAAGCCTTTCGACTTCTTCCGGCGTCGAGCCCTCGTAAGGAATGCGGACGAAAATGCCCGGGAACTGAATGTCCGGCCATTTCTCGAGTGGCAACAGCCGCGAGGCGATCACGCCGATCAGGCCGAGCGCGACGAGCACCATCACCGTCGTCACCGGACGGCTCATTGCGTGGCGCGTCAGGCTCATCGGGCCGCTTCCGCAGCCGCACCCGCCTGCGCCAGCACCCGTCGGCCGCGGTCGAGCATCGAATACACGACCGGAATCACGACCAGCGTGAGGAGGGTGGAGAACAGCAGGCCACCGATCACGGTGATGGCCATCGGCGCGCGCACTTCGGCACCGTCGCCGAAGCCGATTGCCATCGGCAGCAGGCCGAGCGTGGTGGTCAGCGTGGTCATCAGGATCGGCCGCAGGCGGGCGCGCCCGGCCTCGATGATCGCGGCGGTGCGCTCCATGCCGTCGGCACGCAGCTGGTTGATCAAGTCGACCAGCACGATGGCGTTGTTGACCACGATGCCGGCCAGCATGATCAGCCCGATGAAGGCCACCACGCTGACGGTAGTGCCGGTCAGCCACAGCGCCCACACTGCGCCGACCAGCGCCAACGGGATGGTGAACAGGATCACGAAGGGGTGGATCAGCGACTCGAATTGCGAGGCCATCACCAGGTAGACCAGGAACACCGCCATCGCCAGCGTGAACAGCATGGAACGGAAGGAATCCTGCATCTCGGCGCTCTGGCCCGAGACGCTGGCCGCCACGCCGGGAGCCATCGGCACCGAGGCGATGATCGCACGAACCTCATCGGTGGCGCTGGCGAGGTCGCCGTACGCGAGGTTGGCCGAGACCAGCGCGACGCGCGCCTGGTCGGCGCGGCGGATCTCCGCCGGGCCGACGGCCACGCGGATTTCGGCGACCGCCTTCAGCGGCACCGGCCGGTCGCTTTCCGGGTTGACGATCAGGTTCTCGATCTCGGTGAGGGAGGAGTCCCGCGTATCCACGCTCCTGACCAGCACGTCGATCTTCTTGTCCCGCCAGGTGTAGCGGGTGGCGACCTCGCCACGTACCTTGGCGACCACGGTGTCGGCGATGTCGCGCACCACCAGGCCGAGCCGCGCGGCACGCTCCTGGTCGAACAGGATCTGGATCTCAGGGTTGCCGGCCTCGACGGTGCTGCGCACGTCGGCGAAGCGCGGTGAGTCCTCCATGGCCTGGCGCAGCCGCTGCGCGACTTCGGCCAGCCGCTCGAGGTCGTAGCCCACCACCTCGATCTCCAGCGGCGTGCGGAAGCTGAACAGCGCCGGGCGCGAGAACTCGTGCGCCACGCCGGGCATGCGCTCCAGCGAGGCGCGCATCGTCGCCATGGTGGCTGCCTCGACCTGGCGGCCTGCGCCGGCCGCCAGTTTCACGTTCAGCTGGCCGGTGTGCTCACCGGCGTCCACCGGGCTTGCGTCCAGCCGGTTGCCGGTGCCGGCGACCGAGTAGCTGACGTCCACGCCCGGCAGCTCGGCAGTCTGCTCCTGCAGCCGGCGGATCACGGCGTCGGTCTCGGCCAGCGGCGCGCCCGAGGGCAGCCGCAGCTGCACCGAGAATTCGCCCTGGGCAAGCTGCGGCAGCAGCTCGTAGCCAAGTCGTGGCAGCAGCACGATGCTGGAGGCGAATGCCGCCGCGGCCACCAGCAGCACCAGCCAGCGTTGCTGCAATGAGCCCTTCAGCAGCGGTGCATAGATCCTGGCGGTCAGACGGTACAGGCCCTGGAACAGCCACACCAGCGGCAGCATCAGGTAGCTCAGCAGCCAGGCGACAGTGCCCACGGCCACGCCCACGCTGCGCAGGCCCGCGCCTGCCACGCGGGTCACCAGCGCCGGCGGCCCGGCGTCCTCGGCATCCGCGTAGCGATGTGGCGCGCCGCGCGAGGCCAGCATCGGAATCAGGGTCAGGGCGACGAGCAGCGAGAACAGCAACGCAAAGGTCACGGTCAGCGCCTGGTCGCGGAACAGCTGCCCGGCGATGCCGGTGACGAACACCATCGGGAAGAACACCGCCACGGTGGTCAGCGTGGAGGCGGTCACCGCCCCGGCCACCTCGCTGGTGCCGCGGCGCGCAGCGTCCAGCACGCCGAAGCCTTGCTCTTTCTTGCGGACGATGTTCTCCAGCACCACGATACTGTTGTCGACCAGCATGCCGACTGCCAGCGCGATACCGCCCAGCGACATGATGTTCAGGCTGACGTCGCTGGCGTACATCAACAGGAAAGTGCCGATCACCGAGACCGGGATCGCCACGCCGATCACGAACGTGGCGCGCGCGTCGCGCAGGAAGGCGTACAGCACCAGGATGGCAAACAGTCCGCCGAACAGTGCCGCGGTGCGCACGTCGCTGATGGCGTCCGCGATGAAGTGTGACTGGTCGTAGACCATGGTCAGTTCGGTGCCCGGAGGCAGCCGCTTCTGGATCACATCGACGCGTTGACTCACGCGCCTGGCCACTTGCACGGTATTGGCGTCGCCCTCCTTGTAGACCGCCAGCTCGACGCTCTCCCGGCCGTTCACCCGGGTGATTGCCTCGCGCTCCTTGTAACCGCGGCTGACGCTGGCGAGGTCGCGCAAGTACACGGGCCGGCCGGCCGGTGTCGCGATGATCGAATCGGCGATTTCCTCGACCGAGGCGAACTCGTTGAGCGTGCGCACCAGAAAGCGCTGCGCGCCCTGCTCGAGCCGTCCGCCGGAGAGGTTGACATTTTCGGCGCGCAGCCGCGCGGCGATCGTCTGGATGGACAGTCCAAGCTGCGCGACCTTGTCCTGGTCCACCAGGATCTGGATCTCGTCCTCCAGGCCGCCGCTGACCTTTACCGCGGCGGTGCCTTCCACCGACTCGAGATCGTTCTTCAGCTGGTCCTCGGCGAAGCGCCGCAAGGCGCGCAGCCGCTGCGGGTCGTCGGCAGGCCCGGTGGCCGTCTGGTCGAGGAATGCGAGGCGCTGGATCGGCTCGTTGGAAGGGTCGAAGCGCAGCAGCATCGGCCGGCTGGCCTCGAGCGGCAGCTGCAGGATGTCGAGCTTCTCGCGGACCTCGACGCCGGCGACGTCCATGTTGGTCCCCCACAGGAACTCCAGCGTCACATCGGACTGGCCGGGTCGCGACACCGAGCGCACCTGGCGGACGTTCTTGATGATGCCGACTGCTTCCTCGATCGGCTTGGTCAGCAGGTTCTCGACTTCCAGCGGTGCCGTGCCGGACAGCTCGGTACGCACCGTCAGGGTGGGGTAGGAGAGGTCGGGCAGCAGGTTGAGCTTGAGCCGCGACAGCGAGACGAAACCGAACAGTACGATCGCGACCGTAAACATCGCGATCGTGACGCGGCGCTCGGTGGAGATATCAATGAGCTTCATCGGGATACTCCGCGGCGCCGTCGTCAGCTGCCGTCACGTGCCAGGCGCGGCGCGGCGCGGCGCACCACCTCGACCCGCGCGCCGTCCTTCAGGCCCGACTGGCCGGTCACCACGATCTCCTCGTCGCCCGCGAGGCCCTCGACGATCTCGATCTGCGTACCGCGCGCGTAACCGGTGCGCACCGGACGGCGCTCCGCCTTGCCATCGGCCACCACGAACACCGACTCCGAGACATCGTCGTCGACGATCGCCACGCGCGGTGCGAGCAGCACGTCCTCGCGCGCGTCCCAGACGATGTTGAAGCGGCCGAACATGCCGGGTTTCAGTCTGCCGCCCTGGTCAGGCACCTCCATGGTGACCTTGAAGGTGCCGGTCGCCGGGTCCACCACCGGGCTGATTCGTTGCACGCGGGCGCGAAACACCTGGCCCTGGATGGCGTCCAGCGTGAGTTCCGCACCCTGGCCGGGTTCGAGCCGGCGGAACTCGCGCTCCGGAATGTGGATGTAGGCGATCAGCGGATCCAGCTCGGTCACCTGGAACACCGGCTCGTTCACCGCGATGGTATTGCCGACGCGGATGAAACGCCGCGACACCACGCCCGGGATTGGAGCGCGGATCTGCGTGTAACTGTACTCGAGCTGTGCCAGCCGGTAGTTCGCGCGCAAGGCATCCAGCTCGTATTTCTGGTCCTCGAAGGCGCCGGAGCTCACCAGGCCCCTCTCGAACAGCTGCACGCTGCGGTCGTACTCCTGTTCCAGCTTGCGGACATTGGCCAGCGCGCGCTCCATCTCCAGCCGCAGGCGGTCGCCGTCGAGGCGGGCCAGCAGCTGGCCTTCCTTGACCCGGTCGCCTTCCTCGACCAGGATCTCGACGACTTCGCCCGCCACCTTGGCCACCACCAGGGCGTCGGAGTCGGTTTCCAGCGAAGCGGTGCCGGTGTAGAGGGCGAACACGTCGCCGCGCGTCAGCCCGGTGACTTCGACCGGGACGCCTGCCGCATCCTCGCCGTCGCCGGACTTGGCGTCGGACTTCGCGTCGCCGCCGCAGGCTGCAAGCAGCGCCGCAGTCAGCGCCACGATCCCGAGCCGCAGACCGCGGCGCGACTCCAACAATCTTGCGATGCTCACTCAGATCTCCCCGGCAGTGCCGCGTACGCTGACCAGGGCGCCGTCCCGCAGGCCTCCCTGGCCGACCACGACGACCTCCTCGCCGGCCGCCAGCCCGGACACGACCTGCACGCGCCCGTCGGACAGGATGCCGGTGACGATCGCGCGGCGCTTTGCCAGTCCCTGGTCCACCACGTAGACGGCGCTGCCCTCGGAATCGTCCTCCAGGATGGCCGCCGCCGGGATCATCACGACGTCGGGCCGCACTTCATAGACAATGTCCAGGCGCGCGAACATCCCGGGACGCAGCCGGCCCTGGTGGGACGGCACCGCCAGGGTCACTCGAAACGTACCCGAGCCTGCGTCGGCAGTCGGGCTGATGCGCGTCACAGTGGCGTCAAACGACTCGCCAGGCCACGCCTCCATCTGCATCCGCGCGGGCTGGCCGGGCGAAAACCGGTATAGCTCGCGCTGCGGCACATGGATGTGCGCCTGCAGGGTATCGAGGTTGGTGATCCGGAACAACGTGTCGCCCTCGGAGACGTGGGCGCCGACGCGCACCAGGCGCGCTGAGACCACGCCGTCGATCGGCGCGCGGATCTCGGTGTAACCGTGCTGCAGGCGAGCCAGCTGGAAGGCGGCCTCGAGGGACGCCAGCTCGTAGCGCAGGTTCTCGTGGGCGCCCTGGCTGACGAGGCCGCGATCATGCAGCTCGACATTGCGCCGGTAGGCCTGGCGTTGCCGGTCGAGTTCTGCGCCGGCCCGCTCCATGGCGAGCCTCGAACGCGCGCCGTCCAGCCGCGCCATCACCTGGCCGGCACGCACCCGGTCGCCTTCCTCGACCAGCACCTCAATGACCTGGCCAGCGGCACGGGCCGACACGGCGGCTTCCGCGTCGGCTTCGAGATGGGTGCTGCCGGAATGCCGCGCGGCGGCGTCGGCGACCAGGGCAGGAGAGGCCGCCACAGGCACTTCGGCGGGCTCAGGCGGGGCAGAGACGCTGGCCTCGCCGCGGTCGCAGCCGCTCAGCGCGGCCAGGGAGGCGGCGGCCAGGACCAGGGCGGGAATGCGTGCAGGCTTGATCATGGCAGGGCTCCGGGTGCGAACGGATGCTTCACTACAGTAGTGTTGTAGTGAAGTATAACACCAATCACACCAGGCGCAAGCCCTGCCTGATCACGTCGTTCCGGGGGCCCTAGTCCGCCACGGAGATCCGGCTTCGGGCCAATGTCGCCGGCGGCACTTTGGCCAGATCGGCGACCACTTCGGCGGCCTCCCTGAGCTGCACATCCGGGATCTCGTCCGAGTCGAGCTCCTCAAGCGAAGCGAGCGGTTCCAGTCCCTGGGCCGTGCGCCGGCGGTTCTCCCGGGCCAGTCTCTGCTGGTCAATGCGCTGGCTCTCCGCCCGCCGTTGCTCGATATTCAGCGACACAGATTTGCGCGTGCGACGCTCCTCGATGGCCTCGATGTCGCCCATCAGATATGCAAAGTCCGGATCGGTGGCCGTGCGGCTTTCGTGTTGCCCGAGCAGCATATTGATGGCGGCGCCAAGGGACGCCTCAGGTGTAAACTGCGTCGGTCGGATCTGGTCCCAGGGCAGGGCGGTGCTGCGGGTGCTCTCGCCGACCAGGTGGGCATCGACCGGGGAGGGGATCTCGATATCCGGGATCACGCCACGATGCTGGGTGCTCTCGCCGGTCACCCGATAGTACTTGCCGATGGTCAATGTGAGCTGGCCGAAACGCGGGTCGGCGCCTGGCGCATAGCGATCCAGCGGATACAGGTTCTGCACCGTGCCCTTGCCGTAGGTCTGCTGGCCGATCACCACACCGCGTCCGTAATCCTGGATCGCAGCGGCGAAAATCTCCGAGGCCGAGGCGCTGAAGCGGTTCACCAGCACGGCCAGCGGCCCGTCGTAGACCGGCTCGGCAGCGTGCTCTTCCAGCACCTCCACCCGGCCGCTGGTGTCGCGCAATTGCACCACCGGCCCGCGCGGCACGAACAGGCCGGTCATCGCAGTGGCCTCCGAGAGGTGCCCGCCGCCGTTGTTGCGCAGGTCGAGGATCAGCCCATCGATGCCCTGCTCAAGCAACTCCAGAGTCAGGCGCCGGGCGTCCGCTGTGGTGCTGATGTACTCGCGGGCACCCGAGGCGCGCGCATTGTAGTCCTGGTAGAAGGAAGGCACCGTGATCACGCCGATCCGCTGCCTGAGTTCGCCCCGCTCGACCTCGACGATCGACTTGCGGGCCGCCTGCGCCTCGAGCTTGACTTTGTTGCGCACCAGCGAAAGCTCCTCGGACGGCGAACCCGGAGCCGCGCCGCCGGGCAGCACCTGCAGGCGCACGATCGTGCCTCCGGGGCCGCGGATCATGTCCACCACCTCGTCGAGCCGCCAGCCGACCACGTCGACAAAACTCCCGTCCGCGCCCTGCGCCACGCCGACGATCCGGTCCCTGGGCTTGAGCGTGCCATCAAGCGCTGCCGGGCCACCCTCGATCACATTGATCACCGAGACGTACTCGTCCTGCATCTGCAGCGTCGCGCCGATGCCGTCGTAGTTGAGGCTCATCTGGATCCGGTATTCCTCGGAATTGCGCGGCGAGAAATAGCTGGTGTGCGGATCCATGGTGTTGGCGTAGGCGTTCATGAAGGTTTCGAACACGTCGTCACTCTTGACCTGGTCGAGCCGCTTCAGGCCCTGGCCGTACCGGCCGCGGAGAATCTCTCGGGTCTCCTCCCAGCTCTTGTCGGTCAGCAACAGGCCGAGCGCGTCGTTCTTGACGCGCCTGCGCCAGAGATCATCCAACTCCGCACGGTCGGCCACCCAGGGCTGGCCGCTGCGATCGAACAGGAATTCCTCGTCGACCGTGAAGTCGTGATCCTCATCGAGCAGCACCAGCGCGTGTTCCATGCGTTCCCGGGTGCGAGTCATGTAGCGGGCATAGATCTCGAACACCGGTTCCAGCCGGCCGCGTCGAACCGCGTCATCCAGGCTGGTGCGCCAAGCCTGGAACTCCTCGATGTCGGCGGCGAGAAAATACTGGCGATTGCCATCCAAGGCTTCCAGATAGGCCTCGAAGATCCGCTCCGAGGCCTCGTCGTCCACCGGTGCCCGGCGGTAATGAGAGCGCTCGAACAGTGTCGTGACCAGCCGGCTGATCTTGCCGTGTCGGTCCGACGGGGCAAGGGTCTCCGGGGCCGGTGCAGGTTTGGCGGCTGCCAGTCCCGCGACCAGAAGAAGGGCCAGCAAGGCGGCTACCCGGATTCGGGCTGATGTCCCTGGATTGTGCATGATGACTCCGTCGGGAGCGGCAGGCCGTGGATTTACCGGCACTCCTGCAGCTAGGCTAGAGGGCTCAGGGGCGCCAATCAAGCACCCGGGCAATCTTCCTCGCTATGACAGCGAATGGCGCCGCCAGTTTCATTCCGGCTAAAAAAGGGAGGCCCGTGAACGAGGCAGCGGAATACATCGGACGGTTGCGGCGCTGGCTCAGGCCCCTGCTGCCGCGGATCTGGTTCACGCCCTGTCCAAAATCAAGCGGCGGCATGCGCGCGCGCCGGCCGAGCATCGCCACCATGGAACTCGACCCGGAAGCCCCGGCAAGCGGCTGGGTCGCCTGGGAAGTCAGCCGGCCGGGCAGTCGTCGCTCCGGCCCGGGCGCGGCGCCCTAGAACAGCGAAAACGGCGAACGACCGCCA
>CAZOSZ010000018.1:0-21954 GCA_964582505.1 uncultured Ectothiorhodospiraceae bacterium
CGGCGTGCAGAAGCGCCTGCACTACACCGGCAGCCAGGTGCAGCTCGAGTACGAGGTGCCGCTGTCCGAGGTGGTGCTCGATTTCTTCGATCGGCTGAAGTCCTGCAGCCGCGGATTCGCATCCTTCGATTACCGTTTCGAGCGCTACCAGGCCGCGCCGCTCACCAAGCTGGACATTCTCGTCAACAATGAGCGGGTGGACGCGCTCTCGGTGATCGTGCACCGCGAGAACGCCTATCGGCGCGGCCGTGAAGTGGTGGAGAAAATGCGCGAGTTGATTCCGCGCCAGATGTTCGAGGTCGCGATCCAGGCAGCCATCGGCGGCCAGGTCATCGCGCGCAGCAGCGTCAAGGCGCTGCGCAAGAACGTGACGGCGAAATGCTACGGCGGCGACGTGACACGCAAGCGCAAGCTGCTCGAGAAGCAGAAGGAAGGCAAGAAGCGAATGAAGCAGGTTGGCAGCGTGGAAATCCCGCAGGAGGCCTTCCTCTCGGTCTTGCAGGCGGCCCGCAAATAGCCAATAATTTACACGAAATATCAGGGACAAGTTTTGGATTTTTCGTTAATTCTCCTAATCCTGACCTTTGGCATGGGTTCCCTCTGGGCACTCGATGCCCTGGTCATGAAGCCGCGCCGTCAGGGGGCGGCGGACGGCGAACCGGTCAAGGAGCCGGCGCTGGTCGAGTTCAGCCGGTCGTTCTTCCCGATCGTGCTGGTGGTGCTGCTGGTGCGATCCTTCCTTTACGAGCCGTTCCGCATTCCCTCCAGTTCCATGATGCCGACCCTGCGAGTCGGGGATTTCATTTTCGTCAGCAAGTTCAGTTACGGCCTGCGGCTGCCGGTGCTGAACACTTTGGTCATGGAGCGTGGTACGCCGCAGCGCGGTCACGTCGCGGTGTTCCGCCTGCCGAGCAATCCGCGGACCAATTACATCAAGCGGATCATCGGCGTGCCGGGCGACACGGTCTCGATGCGCGACAAGCATCTGTGGATCAATGGCGAGCGCGTGCCCCTCGAGCTGCTCGGCGAGAACGTGAACATCGAGTGCAGCGGCTTCTGGTTCAGCGCGCAGCTGGCCCACGAGACCGTCGGGGGCGCCAGCCACTACGTCTACATCGGCGAGCAGCGTGACCGTGCCAGTCCGTTCCTGGATCGCCCGGTGCCCGAGGGCCAGTACCTGGTAATGGGCGACAATCGCGATTGCAGCAGCGATGGCCGGATTATTGGTTATATCCCCGAGGAAAACATGGTCGGTCGTGCAGTGCGGATCTGGATGAACTGGGATGCCGAGGCACGCCGGCCATTGTGGAACCGGATCGGAGACCGCATAGAATGAACGCCGTAACGTTTGCAGGCCCGGGACGGGGCGCACGAGGGGAACGCAACATGCGCAGACAGCAACAGGGGATGACCCTGATCGGGATGGTGATAGTCGCGATCATCGCCGGCATATTCGTGCTCGCCGCGCTCCGGCTGACGCCGATCTACCTGGAATACATGAAAATCGACTCAGCGCTGGATTCGATGAAACAGGACCTCGATGGCAGCAATGCCGGCCCCGCCCAGATCCGGGTTTCGCTTGAGCGGCGCTTCGACATCGACGACGTGAAGAGCATCAGGCCCCGCGACGTGGTGATCGAGCGCAGCGCCAACGGCCATTCGGTCACGGCCGAATATGAGGGCCGGGCACCGTTCATCGCCAACGTCCACTTCGCCGTGGAATTCAAGAAAACCGTCGAGGTCTCGCGTTGACCGATGATCCCGACTGGCTGGAGCAGACACTCGGTTACCGTTTCAAGGACCAGGCGCTGCTGGCACGCGCACTGACCCATCGCAGTGCCGGCAGCACGCACTACGAGCGCCTCGAGTACCTGGGCGATGCGGCCCTGAGCCTGGTGGTCGCCGAGGCGCTTTACGAGCGATTTGCCGATGCTTCCGAGGGACAGCTCAGCCGCTTGCGCGCCAGCCTGGTGAAACGCTCGACCCTGGCCGATGCGGCCCGTGGCCTGGGGCTGCCAGAGCGTCTGCGGCTCGGGCCGGGCGAACTGAAAAGCGGCGGCTTCCGGCGCGACTCGATCCTGGCGGATGCGCTCGAGGGGGTGCTCGGCGCGATTTATCTCGACGGCGGCCTCGATGCGCTGCGGGCCGTTGCGTTGCGCCTGTACGGCGAGCGGCTCGATTCCCTGCCGGGCCACGAGGAACTCAAGGACCCGAAGACCCTGTTGCAGGAACGCCTGCAGGCAAAGGGCCATGCATTGCCCTTGTATCGGGTCGAGCAGGTCGCAGGCGAGGATCACCAGCAGCAGTTCACCGTGGCCTGCGAGGTGGCCCAAGCCGCGGCGACCACGCTGGGCGTGGGCGCCAGCCGGCGCGCCGCGGAACAAGACGCCGCGGCGCGCATGCTGGAGCTGCTGCATGGCTGATGCGGCTTTCCGCTGCGGCTTCGTCGCCGTGGTCGGGCGCCCGAACGTCGGCAAGTCAACGCTGGTGAATGCCCTGGTCGGCCAGAAGGTCAGTATCGTCACCAGCCGACCGCAAACCACCCGCCAGCGCATCGTGGGCGTCGCCACCGGCGACAGGGCGCAGTTGTTGTTCGTCGACACGCCCGGGATGCATCGTCGCGAACGCCGCGCGCTCAACCGCCTGATGAATCGCAGCGCCTCGGCCTCGCTGGCCGACGCGGACGTGGTGTTGCTGGTGGTCGAGGCCGGTCGCTGGCACGAGGAGGACGAAGACGCCCTGGTGCGAGCCAGGGCAGCCGGCCGGCCGCTGGTGCTGGTGCTCAACAAGATCGACCGCGTCCGCCCGCGCGAGCGGCTGCTGCCGCTGCTCGCGGAAGCCGCCGCGAGGGGCGAGTTTCTTGCGGTGATGCCAATTTCCGCCGAGAGGGGGGAAAATCTCGATCGGCTGAGGGCCCTGCTGGAAGAGACCGTGCCGCCCGGACCGCCTTTGTATCCGGCCGGGCAGTGGAGTGATCGGAACCAGCGATTTCACGTCGCGGAAGTGGTCCGCGAGAAGCTCATGCGCCGGCTGCATGACGAGCTGCCTTACGGCCTCGCGGTCGAGATCGAGCGGCTGGCCGAAGGGGAGCGGGGCAGGCTGGAAGTCAGCGCGGTGGTCTGGGTGGAACGCGAGGCGCACAAGGCGATCGTCATCGGCAAGGGCGGCGAGCTGCTCAAGTCCGCCGGCCAGGCGGCGCGGCTGGAGCTGAAGGCGCGATATGGGCGGCCGGTGCACCTGGAAATCTGGGTCAAGGTGCGCGAGAACTGGAGTGACCGGGACAACGAACTGAGGCGCCTCGGTTTCGACGGCGACTGACCTCCAGTGCTGCGCGCAGAGCTCGAGCCCGCATTCGTCCTGCATCACCGGCCGTTCCGGGACACCAGCGTGCTGCTTGAGGCATTCAGCCGCGACCATGGCCGGCTCGGGCTGGTGGCGCGCGGCGCGCGGTCCCAGCGCAGCCGGCTCCGCGGACTGCTGCAGCCGTTCAGGCCGTTGCTGTTGTCCTGGCGACTGGGCGGCGAGCTCGGCACCCTGGTGGGTGCCGAGCCAGACGGTCAGGTGACCGTCGCCCCGGCCGGCGGCGACGCGCTGCTGGCGCTTTACTATCTCAATGAACTCTTGCTGCGGCTGACCGGCCGGCTGGACCCGCATCCGCAACTCTACCGGGTGTACGCGGGGACTGTCGCGCAACTGCTCGCCGGCGCGCCGGTCGCGCCTGCGCTGCGGGTGTTCGAGAGGCGGCTGCTGGAGGCGCTCGGCTACGGGCCGGATCTGGCCCGTGACGCTGCCGGGCAGCCCATCGGGGCCGACTCCTGCTATCGCTACGATCCAGCACTCGGCCTGGCGTCCTGCAGGCCGGACGCGGCCGGCGCGCTGCGTGGTGCCTCGCTGCTCGCTCTGGCTGCCGGCGCACTGGCCGATCCGCGGGCGTTGACCGATGCCCGCCGGCTGCTCCGCGCGGCCATCGAGGCACACCTGGACGGACGACCGCTGAAGACCCGCGAGTTGCTGGGCCGGCTGCGCCGTGGCTGAGGCGCCGGGCCGGCGCATCCCGGCAGCAGGCCGGCGTCTGGCAAAATGGGTGCCGCTTCATCACGGATCGCAGGAACGGACATGAAGAGCACCATCGCGCTGGGGGTCAACATCGACCATGTCGCCACCATCCGCCAGGCCCGCCACACGCGTTACCCGGACCCGGTCTACGCGGCCCTGATGGCGGAACAGGCCGGTGCTGATTGCATCACGCTGCACCTCAGGGAGGATCGCCGTCACATTCAGGACCGGGACCTGCGCGCCATGCACGACGTTCTTCAGACCCGGATGAACCTCGAGATGGCCGTCACCGACGAGATGCTCGATATCGCCGTGGAGATCCGGCCACGGGACGTCTGCCTGGTCCCCGAGCGGCGCGAGGAGCTGACGACGGAAGGCGGTCTCGACGTCGCCGGACAGTTGCAGCGGGTCAAGGCGGCCGTCTCCCGCCTCGGTGAGTCCGGGATCCGTGTCTCGCTGTTCGTCGACCCGGACGCAAGGCAGCTGGAGGCCGCTGTCGCGTCCGGCGCGCCGGTGGTCGAGCTGCACACCGGCTGCTATGCCGACGCGACCGACGAGGGCATCCGGCGCGCGGAGCTGGCGCGGGTTCGCGACGCCGCCCAGGCGTGCGCGGCGCTGGGCCTGGCAGTTAATGCCGGGCATGGCCTGAACTATCACAACGTCCAGCCGATTGCCCGGATCCGCGAGCTCGCCGAACTCAATATCGGCCATGCGATCATTGCCCGCGCGATCTTCGACGGCTTGTCGACCGCAGTCATCGAGATGAAAAGGCTGATGACCGAGGCCCGGCTGCAGTGATCTTCGGCATTGGCACCGACCTGGTTCGGCTCGATCGCGTCGAGGCGGCCCTGTCGCGCTGGGGCGAGCACTTCGTGCGTCGGCTGCTGCTGCCGCAGGAGGAGCTGCAGTACCGCCGCACGCGCCGCAAGGTGCGTTTCATGGCGATGCGCTTCGCCGGCAAGGAGGCGGTCGTCAAGGCGATGGGTACGGGCTTCCGCCATGGCATGTGGATCCGCGACGTCGGCGTCGTCGCCGACGCACGGGGCAAGCCGGAGATCATTTACTCGGATCGCGGCATGGCAGTTTGCCGGGACCTTGGCGTTGGCGAGGGACACCTCAGCCTGACCGACGAGGCGGGCGTGGTGCTGGCCTTCGCGGTGCTGCTGAGGGCCAGGCCGTGAACACGCTGGCCTTCGACATTGAAACGGTGCCCGACCTGGAGTTCGGCCGGCGCTACCTGGGTCTCGACGGGCTGGACGACGAGGCGGTCGGACAGGCGATGTTCGCGCTGCGCCGCGAGCGAGTCGGCAACGAGTTCCTGCCGCTGCACCAGCAGCGCATCGTGGCGATCTCTTGCGCGTTGCGCTCGCACGACGGATTCCGGCTGTGGACGCTTGGTGATCCCGACTCCGGCGAGGCCGAACTGGTGGCGCGCTTCTTCGACGGCATCGAGCGCTTCAGCCCGGACCTGGTCTCGTGGAACGGTTCCGGCTTCGACCTGCCGGTGCTGCACTACCGCGCCCTGCGGCACGGCGTGGTCGCGCCGCGTTATTGGGAAGTCGGCGATTCGGACCGCGACTTCCGCTACAACAACTACCTCGGCCGCTTCCACTGGCGGCACATCGACCTGATGGACGTGCTGGCTGCCTACCAGCCGCGCGCCGCGGCACGGCTGGACGAGGTCGCGGTGCTGCTCGGGCTGCCCGGCAAACTCGGTTTGAGCGGCGCGCGGGTCTGGCAGGCCTGGCGGGATGGCGAGCTCGCGGCGATTCGCGACTACTGCGAGACCGACGTGCTGAACACCTGGCTGCTGTTCCTTTGTTTCGAACAGTTTCGCGGGCGACTTTCGCCCGCGGAAGTCGAGGGCGAGCGGCACCTGGTGGTCGAGACGCTCAAGAAGGACGGACGGCCGCATCTTGCGGAATTCCTCGCGGCCTGGGGCCGCGCATGAAGCACAGGCCCGACCCGGCGCCGTTCGAGGCGTGGGTGCAGGACCTGGCGCACGACGGCCGTGGCGTGGCGCGGCGCGACGGCAAGACCGTGTTCATCGAGGACGCGTTGCCCGGCGAGCGGGTCCTGGCCAGCCTGGTGCGCCGCCGTCGCAGCCATGACGAGGCGGTGAGCGTCGAAGTACTTGAGTCTTCGGCGCAGCGGGTGACGCCCCGCTGCCGGCACTTCGGCAATTGCGGCGGTTGCAACCTGCAGCACCTTTCGCCGGGGGCGCAGCTGGCCGCCAAGGCCGACCGCCTGTATGACAGCCTCGAGCGCATCGGGCGGGTGGTCCCGGCGGCGCGCTGGGTGCCGCTTTCCGGTCCGGCCTGGGGCTACCGGCGGCGCGCCCGGCTCGGAGTTCGCAGGGTGGACAAGAAGGGCCGGGTACTGGTCGGCTTCCGCGAGCGGCGCAAGCCCTGGGTTGCGGACATGGATTCCTGCCCGGTCCTGGCCGGCAGCGTCGGCGAGTTGCTGCCCGCGCTGGCGGAGCTGATTGGCGGACTGGAGATTGCGCGGCGCGTGCCCCAGGTGGAGGTGGCCGTCGGCGAGGACCGCACTGCGCTCGTGTTCCGCGTCCTCGACCCGCCTGGCCCGGCGGACCTGGCGCGGCTCGATGAGTTCGGTCTTGCACGGGCCGTTGACGTCTGGCTGCAGCCGGGCGGGCCCGATACGCTGCGGCCGCTGCGCGGGGACACGCCCCGCCCGCACTTTCGCCTGCCGGAGTTCGGACTGGAGTTCGAATTCCTGCCGACCGACTTCATCCAGGTCAACGCCGCCATCAACGAGCTTGCAGTGGCGCGCGCCGTCGAGCTGCTCGCGCCGACGCCGGGAGATCGGATCGTCGACCTGTTCTGCGGTCTTGGCAATTTCAGCCTTGCGATGGCACGACGCGGAGCGCGCGTCCGTGGCGTCGAGGGCGATGCCGCGCTGGTGGAGCGCGCCCGCGAAAACGCGGCGCGCAACCGCCTCGAGGCGGCCTTCCACGTCGCCAACCTGTTCGAGGACTGCCGTGACACGGGCTGGGCCCGCGAGCCTTGCGACGGCTTGTTGCTTGATCCGCCGCGCGCCGGCGCCGAGGCATCCATCCAGCTCACGCCGGTGCTGAGACCGCGGCGCGTCGTGTACGTCTCCTGCCACCCCGGGACGCTGGCACGGGATGCGGGTATTCTCGTTCATGAGTTTGGCTATCGCCTGCAGGGTGCCGGCGTCATAGACATGTTTCCCCACACCGCCCATGTCGAGTCCATCGCGCTGTTTGAGCGCGCGGCGGCATGCTGAGGCCAGCGGGCGCGCGACATGGCCATCGAGATCGAGCGCAAGTTCCTGGTCTGCTCGGATGCGTGGCGCGCCGGGGTGGAGCGCGCTGAGGACATGTTGCAGATCTACCTGGCGAGCGCGGCGGAGATCTCGATTCGCGTGCGGATCACCGGCCCCCGCGCGGCGCTGAACATCAAGGGCTGCACCGTCGGCGCACGCCGCCAGGAGTTCGAGTTCCCGGTGCCGGTCAATGAAGCCCGCGAGCTGTGCGCGGCCTTCGGCGGGCCGCGCATCGAGAAAACCCGGCACTACCTGCGCCACGGCGGCCATCTCTGGGAAGTGGACGAGTTCGGTGGCGACAACGCCGGGCTGGTGGTCGCGGAGATCGAGCTCGAAGACGAGCAGGAAGCCTTCGCGCGGCCTGACTGGCTGGGCGCCGAGGTCACAGGCGAGGAACGCTATTACAACGTCTGCCTTGCGACGCAGCCGTGGCGGGAGTGGCCCGATGCCGCCCGTTGAGCGCATCCAGGTGGACCTGGCGGCGCAGCGCCTGACACTGTTGCGCCCCGGCGCGCCGCCGCGCGACTGGCCGGTATCCACGGCACTCAAGGGAGCCGGCGAGCGCAGTGGCAGCGAACAGACGCCTCGCGGCCTGCATGTGGTGCGCGCGCGGATCGGCACCGGCCTGCCGGCCGGCGCGGTGCTGGTCAGGCGTCGGCCCACCGGCGAGACCTGGTCACCCGAGCTGGCGCGAGCATATCCCGGTCGCGACTGGATCCTCACCCGGATCCTCTGGCTGAGCGGCCTGGAGCCGGGGCGCAACCGGCTTGGCGACGTGGACACCATGCGGCGCTACATCTACATTCACGGCGCGCCGGACGATGCGCCGCTCGGTGCACCGGTCTCGCACGGCTGCATCCGCATGAGCAACGCCGGCGTCATCGAGCTTTTCGACCTGGTTTCCGTGGGAGCCCGGGTGCTGATTTCCGAAGGCGGGAAACCATGACCCTCGGTCCGGTGATGCTCGATCTGCAAGGCACGGAGCTGACTCCGGAAGAGCGGGAGCTCCTGGTCCATCCCAATGTCGGCGGCGTCATTCTGTTTGCGCGCAATTACCAGTCGCTGGAGCAGCTCGCCCGGCTGACCGCGGAAATCCACGCACTGCGCCGCCCGGAACTGGTAATCGCGACCGACCAGGAAGGCGGCCGGGTGCAGCGTTTCCGCGAGGGCTTCACGCCTCTGCCGGCCATGCACCAGCTCGGTCGCCAGTACGACCTCGATCACGAGCGCGCGCTCGCCCTGGCGGAAGCCTGCGGCTGGCTGATGGCAGCCGAACTGCGGGCCGCCGGCGTAGACTTGAGTTTCGCTCCGGTGCTTGACCTCGATTACGGCCTCAGCGAGGTGATCGGCGATCGCGCCTTCCACCGTGACGCCGAGACGGTGGGGCGCCTTGCGGGCCGTTTCGCGGCCGGTATGCGGCATGCAGGCATGGCCGCCGTGGCTAAGCATTTTCCCGGCCATGGCGGGGTCGCCGCCGACTCGCACCAGACCCTGCCAGAGGATCGGCGGCCCTATGCCGACCTGCTCGACGACATGCGTCCGTATGAGCGCCTGGTGGCGGAGGGGCTCGGGGGCGTGATGGCCGCCCACGTGGTCTATTCACGGCTTGACCGGTTGCCAGCCGGATTCTCGCGCTGGTGGCTCGGCAACGAGTTGCGCATCCGGCTGCGGTTTCAGGGCGCGATATTCTCGGACGACCTGTCGATGGCCGGCGCGGCCTTCGCGGGCACGCCCGAGGATCGGGCGACGCTGGCGCTCAATGCCGGCTGCGACGCGGTGCTGATCTGCAATGACCGGCCGGCGGCCGCCGCCGTGCTCGAGGCCCTCGGTGACTGGTGCGAACCGGCCGCCCACCTGCGCCTGGCGAGGTTGCGCGGCAGAGGGAGGCCCGACGAGCGACTGCGCGATTCGCCCGAGTGGCAGCGGGCCGAGGGGTTGCTGCGCGAGTTCGAGGACGAGCGGCCGAAGCTGGTACTCGACGGAGACTGAACGGCGCGCCGGCAGCGAGCAGGTGACGCGACAATTGGAGCAAAGAATCAGAATGAAGGAAGACTTTGGGGCCATCCTGGCGCGTGCCGAGCGACTCGCCGACGAGCCGGCCGTGGAACGGGCGCTGGACCGCATGGCAGCCGGCATCAGTCGCGACCTGGCCGGTGCCGATCCACTGGTCCTGGTGGTGATGATCGGTGGACTCGTGCCGGCAGGTTGGCTGCTCAAGCGCCTTGCATTTCCGCTGCAGCTTGACTACATCCATGCCAGCCGCTACCGGGGCGGCACACGTGGCGCCGAGCGCATCGACTGGATCGCACGGCCGCGCACGCCGCTCCAGGGCCGGCAGGTGCTGATCGTGGACGACATTCTCGACGAGGGGCATACGCTTGCAGCGATCCTCGCGGACTGTCGCAGCCGCGGTGCTGCAGAGGTCCGCTCCGCGGTGCTGGTCGAAAAACAGCACACGCGGCGCATTGCCGGATTGAAGCCGGATTACGTCGGCCTGCAGGCCGACGAACGCTACCTGTTTGGTGGCGGCATGGATTATCACGAGCGGCACAGGCAGTATGCGGCCATTTACGCCTTGGCCGAGGAGGACGATCAGGCATGAGCCAGATGGGGATCATCGGCGGCACCGGCCTGTCGCAGCTGGAGGGCTTGCAAGTCGAGCGATGCCAGGTCGTGCCCACGCCGTGGGGCGAGCCTTCGGCCCCGCTGATGCACGGCGTGCTGGCGGGGTGTCGGGCGGTGTTCCTGCCGCGACACGGCAGTCGCCAGGACATTGCCCCGCACCAGGTCAACTACCGGGCCAACATCTGGGCATTGCACGAAGTCGGCGTGGAGCGCGTGGTGGCCATCAATGCAGTGGGCGGAATCGGCGCCGAGTTCCCGCCGGGCGCGTTGGCCATCCCGCACCAGCTGATCGACTACAGCTGGGGACGCGCACACACCTTTTTCGAGGGTGCGGACCGGCCCTTGATGTACGTGGACTTCACCACTCCGTACACCCAGGCCATCCGGCGCATGCTGCTGGATGCCGCTGGGCAGGCCGGCCTGGCGGCGCTGGACGGCGGCGTGTATGGCGTCACCCAGGGCCCGCGTCTCGAGACCGCCGCAGAGATCGACCGGATGGCGCGCGACGGCTGCGACCTGGTCGGCATGACCGGCATGCCCGAGGCGGCCCTGGCTCGCGAGCTCGGGCTGCAGTATGCGTCCTGCGCCGTGGTGGTCAATCGTGCGGCAGGCCGCGGCGAGGACATACACGGCGAGCTTGGACGCTGGCTGCAGGAAGGCATGGACGCCGTCCGCCGCCTGCTGGAGGCCCTGTTCGCGGGGCTCGACCAGCCATGAGCGCCGGACCGAATCAGGCGGCTGAACTCCCGGCCGGTTTTGCCCTGGACGTTCTCGGGGCGTCACCGGACGGAGTCGTGATTGTCGACGGCGATCATCCCGAGCAGCCTGTCTGCTGGGTCAACCGCGCGTTCGAGTCGCTGAGCGGTTTCGCCGCGGCTGAGCTGCTCGGGCGAAACCTCAGGGTGCTGCAGGGCGGAGACCGCGAGCAGCCTGCGTGCGGGGAGTTGCACGAGGCGCTCGCGGCGGGTCAGGCGTGCCGGGTGCTGCTGCGCAATTACCGCCCTGACGGCACGATGTGGTGGAACGAGCTGGAGATCGAGCCGCTGCAGGACGGCGAGGGTCGACGTTGGTGGGCCGGATTCGCCCATGACGTCACTGCGCGCCGCGAAATGGAACTCCTGCTCGGCCGCCGCTCCGAAGAGCTGCATGCCACCCAGCGGCAGCTTGCCGAAGTGGACCCCGTCGACCGGTTGACCGGGCTGCAGAGCGAGCGCAGCTTCGAGGTGGCGCTGGAACTGTCCTGGTTCTCCTGCGCCCGCGACGGCCGCTCGCTGGCGCTGTTCCTGTTTGCGCCGGACGCCTTCGAGGTCTATCTCGACACCTTCGGGAGGGTGGCGGGCGATTCCTCCCTGCGCATGCTGTCACGCGCCGTCGGCATCGCGTTCCGGCGCGCCAGCGACGTCACGGCGCGCCTGGGCGACTATCACTTCGGCGCGCTCGGCGTCGGCATGGAGCGGGAAGTCCTCGCCGGCCATGCACGGCGCGTGTGCGATCACGTGCGGATGCTGGCCATCCATAACCCGCGAGCGCCGCTGGCGCGCAACCTGACGCTCAGCGCGGTGATCGCCATCGCGCAGCCCTCGCGTTCGCCGGACTGGCGCAAGTTGCTGGAATCGGCGCGCGAGGCGCTGGCCAGCGCGCAGGCGGACGGCATCGAGAAGGTCGTGGTGATCGAATAGCGGGGCACAGCTGTGGCAGGAGCGGCTTCAGCCGCGAAGAACGGGAGTCGCGGCTGAAGCCGCTCCTACATCGGGTCCGCGCTGACCGCGGTCACCAGGGTGATCACGCCGATCCGCGGATTGTCGAGGTAGTGTTGCTCGTTGATCCGCACGCGGCGCCGCTCTCTTAATTGTGCCTCGAGGCCTTCTGCCGAGTGCAGCTCAAGATCGACGCCGAGGTGCAGGAAACGCCCGGAGACCAGCCCGATCGTGCCGGACAGTCCGGGCACTGCGGGTCCGCCACCCAGCGCCGCGAGCACCTGCAGCGGCAGGTTTTCGGCGGCCCGGCCAGGCTGGACCCAGGCCTGGTGCCACAGCAATCGATAGCCGCCGGTGCCCAGTCGCCGCGCCACCGCGCCCAGTTGGCGATCCGCGAGCGCGGCAGAAACACCCTTAGGCAGCCACGCCCCGGATTCCGTTCCGGGCGCGTCGTCGGCCTGCGCGGGCTCTGGTCTTGGCTCTCTGGCTTCCATCGCTTCGCCGGCCGGGCCGTACGCCGGCACCAGCAGCGATGCAGGTGGCAACGGAGGCAGTTCCACGCTGTGGCCATCCGGCTGCTGGAAGATCACGACTTCGACCTGGTAGAGCCGTGGCGGCGCCTGGGCCCCGACATCGCCGGTCATCGCGATCGCGAGCGCAAGCGCGCCGAGCATCGATCCGGCGCCCTGGCGAGGCCGCGCGAGACGTTGGCCGGCACGGCCGTCGTTCAGCGGGGTCGATCCAACATCCTGGCACATCTCGGGGGCGTCCTGGCAGCGGTGGTTCACGCGGTCCCGTCGCGCGCCAGCGCCGCTGCGGGCTCGAGCAGGTCGAGCAGCCGGTGGACGGTCGCAAAGCGCGTTTCCGGGTTGGCGAGGTCGAGATTGAAACGCAACTTGTCCTGCCCGTCCAGCCGGTAACGGCGGGAATCGGACTGGATCAGGCGAATCAGCGCCAGCGGCTCGACGCGGGTGTCGTGGCGAAACAGCAGGCTGCCGCCGGCGATGTTCGCCTCGATCCGGCGGATGCCGAGTCGCGCGGCACGCTGGCGGATTGCGGCGACGCAAAACAGTGTCTTTGCGGGCGCAGGCAGGAGTCCGAAGCGGTCGATCAGCTCAACCTGCAAGGCCTGCAGCGCGGCCTCGTCTGCCGATCCCGCGATCCGTTTGTAGAGCACCAGGCGCAGGTGGACGTCCGCCACATAATCGTCCGGCAGCAGCGCCGCGACTCCCAGCTCGACCTCGACGCCGTGGTCCAGCGGCCGATCGAGATCGGGCTCACGGCCGCTGCGCAGCGCCGCGACGGCCCGCTGCAACATCTCCAGGTACATGCTGAAGCCGACTTCGTGGATCTGGCCACTTTGCTCCTGGCCGAGCAGTTCGCCGGCGCCGCGGATCTCCAGGTCGTGAGTCGCGAGCGTGAAGCCGGCGCCGAGGTCCTCCAGCGATTCGATCGCCTCGAGGCGCTTGACCGCGTCCGCCGTGATTGCGTTGCGCGGCGGCGTGACCAGGTAGGCGTAGGCGCGATGGTGCGAGCGACCGACACGGCCACGAAGCTGGTGGAGCTGCGCCAGGCCCAGCTTGTCGGCCCGCTGCACGATGATGGTGTTGGCGGTGGGCACGTCGATGCCGCTTTCGATGATCGTGCTGCAGACCAGCACGTTGAAGCGGCGATGATAGAAGTCCAGCATGACCTGCTCGAGATCACGCTCGCGCATCTGGCCGTGCGCGATCCGGATGCGCGCCTCAGGCACCAGTTCGCCGAGCCTGGCGGCGGCCTCGTCGATCGTCTGCACCTCGTTGTGCAGGAAGTAGACTTGTCCGCCGCGGCGAATCTCGCGCAGGCAGGCCTCGCGGACCAGGCCGTCCTGCCACTCGGTGACGAAAGTCTGCACGGCGAGCCGCCCGCTTGGCGGGGTGGCGATCAGTGACAGGTCCCGCAGTCCGCCCATCGCCATGTTAAGGGTGCGCGGAATCGGCGTCGCTGTCAGGGTTAAAACGTCAACCTCGGCCCGCAAGGACTTCAGGCGCTCCTTGTCGCGCACGCCGAAGCGGTGCTCCTCGTCGATGATCACCAGGCCCAGTCGCTTGAACTGCACGGTGTGCTGCAACAGCTTGTGGGTACCGATGACGATGTCGACCGCTCCGGAGCGCAAGCCCGCGAGAACCCGCTCCACCTGCTTCGGCGAGCGGAAACGCGACAGCGCCTCGACGTGGATCGGCCAGTCCGCGAAACGGTCGAGGAAGGTCTGGTGGTGCTGTTGTACCAGCAGCGTGGTCGGCACCAGCATGGCCACCTGGCGGCCGTCCTGCACCGCGACGAAGGCGGCGCGCAGCGCGACCTCGGTCTTGCCGAAGCCGACGTCGCCGCAGATCACGCGGTCCATCGGCTGCGCGGTGGTCATGTCGTGTATCACCTGCTCGATGGCTTGCTGCTGGTCAGGCGTCTCGTCGAAGGGAAAGCCGTCGCGAAAGGCCGCATAGTCCTGCGCAGGGAGGCGGAAGCCATGCCCCCGGCGGGCAGCACGGCGCGCGTGCAGGTCGAGCAGCTCGGCAGCGACGTCGCGCACCTTTTCCGCCGCGCGGCGGCGCGCCTTCTGCCACTGGTCGCTGCCGAGCCGGTGCAGCGGGGCGGACTCCGGTGAGGCGCCGGTGTAGCGGCTGACCAGGTCGAGCGACTGCACCGGGACGTAGAGCTTGTCACCGCCGGCGTACTCCAGTGCCAGGAACTCTCCTTTGCGATCCTGCAGCTCGAGCGTGGCCAGGCCCAGGTAACGGCCGACGCCGTGCTCCGCGTGCACCACCGGCGCACCGGCGCGCAGGTCGGACAGCTCGCGGATGATCGCATCGGGGTCGCGGGCGCCGCGCCTCCGGCGGGTGCTCTGGCGGACGCGCTCGCCGAACAGTTGCGATTCCGCGATGACCGCAAGGCCCGCCGCGGGCAACAACAGCCCGTCTTCCAGTGCTGCGACAGTGAGACCGCGCGCGCCGGTGCCGTTGACGAAGGCCGGCCAGCCGGCCACGGGCGCGGTGGCGATGCCGTGTCCGGCGAGCAGTTCGCGAAGCATTTCCCGCCGGCCCGGGGACTCCGCCGTGAACAGCACGTTCCCCTGGAAACGGGTCAGGAACTCGAGCAGTGCCGCAGCCGGCTCAGGGGCGCGCGCGTCGAGCTTCAAGGGCGGTGGCACGGCACTTCCGAGGGCGGCCCCGCCGCCCGAGGACTTGAATCCCGTGATTCGCACGCGGGAAAAATGGGCGAGCGCCGATTCGAGCTCCTCCGGTGGATAAAAGACCTCGAGGGGGTCCAGGATCGGACGCTCGATGTCGTGTGCAAGCTGGTCGTGGCGTTCCAGCACAGCTGCCCAGGCCTGCTCCAGTACCGGCGCAAGAGCGTGTGCTTCGATCATCAGGGTGCCCCCGGGCAGGTAGTCGGTGAGGCTGGCGAGCGATCCGAAAAACAGCGGCAGGTAATACTCGAGCCCGCCTGCGGCAATGCCTTCGCCGATGTCGCGATAGATGCCGACTCGCGACGGGTCCCCCGGGAAGCGCTCGCGAAACCGCGCCCGGAAGCCGCGGATGGCGTCGGCCGAGAACGGATACTCGCGTCCGGGGAGCAGGCGAATGCGCTCGAGGCGATCCAGGGAACGCTGCGTGCCCGGATCGAATCGTCGGATCGAGTCGACCTGGTCATCGAACAGGTCGATCCGGTACGGCAGCTCGCTGCCCATCGGGTAGAGGTCCAGCAGTGATCCGCGCAACGCGAACTCACCGTGCTCGGTCACCTGCGGGACAGCCAGGTAGCCGGCGTCCTGGAGTTGCTGCCGCAGCACTGCGCGGTCGAGCTGATCCCCGATACGGATGTCCAGCCCCTGGGTTGCGGTCCAGGCGGGCGGTGGCAGGCGTTGCAACAAGGTCTGGGCGGCGGCCACCACCACGCCGCGTGCCAGTCCCGGCAGGCGTGCCAGTGTCGCCAGCCGGCGGGAAGTGATGTCCGGATGCGGTGAAAAGGCATCCCACGGCAGGGTCTCGGCATCGGGCAGGGGCAACACCTCCAGCCCGGAGCCGCCATAGAACGCGATCTCGGCGGCCAGCTGGTCCGCCTGGCGCGGCGAACGGGTCAGGGCCAGCACCGGCCCGGCATGGCGCCCGGCCGCCTCGGCGATCGCAAGTGCCGGGGCGGACCCGTAAAGCTGGCCCCAGTCAAATGGCTGGCCGGCCGCCGCAGGCAGGGGCAGGTGAGTCCAGGGACGATTCATAGGTTCGGGGAATTCGCCGCGGGCCCCGACGGGCGGGGCGCGGAATTATCTCACAGCCAGGAGTTCAGTCCCGGTAGCGGCGCAACAGCTCGTCATAGGCGTCGATGCGCCGGTCGCGCAGGAACGGCCACATTCGCCGCACCCGCTCAGAGCGGCCCAGATCGACATCCACCACCAGATTCTCCGGCTGCTCGCCGGCACGCGCCAGGATCTCGCCCTGCGGCCCGCAGGCGAAGCTGCTTCCCCAGAACGTGGTCCCTGCGGTGGCACCCGACGGGTCCGGTTCGAAGCCTGTCCGGTTGCACGCCAGCAATGGCAGGCCATTGGCGATCGCGTGGCCGCGCTGCACGACCTCCCAGGCGGCCTGCTGGCGAAGCTGTTCGTGCTCCGGGTCCTCCGCCGAGCGGCCGATCGCGGTCGGGTAGAGCAGCAGCTCGGCGCCCGCCAGCGCCATCAGCCGCGCGGCCTCCGGGTACCACTGGTCCCAGCAGACCAGTACCCCGAGCCGACCGACCGAGGTCTCGATCGGCCGCAGGTCGCCGTCGCCGGGCGTGAAGTAGAACTTCTCGTAATAGGCCGGATCGTCCGGAATATGGGCCTTGCGGTAACGCCCGGCCAGGTGGCCATCCGCATCCAGCACGACGGCGGTGTTGTGGTACAGACCGGCGGCACGCCGTTCGAACAGCGAGCCGACGATCACCACCGAAAGTTCCCTGGCGAGTCCGCCGAGCCACTTACTGCCGGGGCCGGGGATCGGCTCAGCCAGGTCGAACAGCGCGGGATCCTCGACCTTGCAGAAATAGCTGCTCTGGTGCAGTTCCTGCAACAGCACGAGGCGCGCTCCGCGCGCCGCAACATCGCGGATGCCCGCCTCCGTCAGGGCGCGCGTGGCGGCCAGGTCCGTCGCGACTGGATGCTGGACCAGGCCGGTCCTGAGGCTCGATGTCGTCATGGTCGTCCTCGAAACGATGCGAGGGTCCCGGCGTCGCCGGGACCCTCGCATAGGATAACCGATGGCCCTTGGGTCAGGAGGCCGGGGCGGCTGCGCGGCCTCGCTTCTCCACGCTGTGGATCACGTGGCGGTGCTCGAAGAACACCACGAAGTCGGTGTACTCCCAGCGCGTGATCGGCGGGTCGCCGACCGGCGCCACGGCATGCAGCGGCGCGCCGAAGCGGCTCTGCACGCGGTCCATGGTCATGCCGCGGGCGGGCAACTCCGACTGTGCGGTCTCCAGCTTGTCGATGATCAGCACATCAGCGACAGCGACCGGCGCCGCGACCAGCAGCACCACCAGCGCGAGGGATTTCAGCGTTCTGGGCATGGCGGATCTCCCGTACTAGACGGCGCCGAATATAACATCGGACACCCTGGTGAAAAGCTATCTGCGTCTCATTTCCGGCTTGCCACGGGGCCCGTTGTGATTAAATGGCGGGCCATGTTTCGGCCGCTTGAAGTCTACCTTGGACTCCGCTACCTCCGCACCCGGCGGTCGAGCCGCTTTGTGTCGTTCATCTCGCTGGTTTCGCTGCTCGGGGTGGCAGTCGGCGTGGCCGCGTTGATCGTGGTGCTCTCGGTGATGAACGGCTTCGAGCAGGAATTGCGCAGCCGCCTGCTCAATCTCAGCTCCCACGCGGTGGTGACCGCGCCGGGCGGTCGGCTGGCGAACTGGCGCCCCGTCGTGGAGCGGGTGCGCGCCACGGCTGGGGTGTCCGGAGCGGCGCCGTACGTCGAGGTGCAGGCGATGCTGGCCCATGGCGGCCTGTTGAGGGGCACGATATTGCGCGGAATCCATCCGCAGCTCGAGGGCTCGGTTTCGCAGATCGAGCGCCACTTGCTGGCCGGCAGCCTGGAGGACCTGCAGCCGGGCAGTGACCGATTGCTGCTCGGCCGCCTGCTTGCGGCCCGGCTGCGGGTAGGGGTCGGCGATTCGCTGACCCTGCTGGTGCCCACCGGCGGCGAGAGCGGCACCCGGCTGGTGCCGCGATTGCGGCGCTTCGAAATAGCCGGCCTGTTCGAGGTCGGCATGGAGGAACAGGACGGTTTGCTGGCATTGGCCCACCTGGAGGATGCCGCCGCCGCACGTGGCCGGCCCGGAGAGGTTTCCGGCGTGCGGATCGAACTCGACGACCTGTTCGCCGCGCCACGGTTTGCCGCCCGGCTGGCGGCGGAGCTCGGGCCCGGCTACGAGGCGCGAGATTGGACCGAGGAAAACGCCAGCTACTTCCGGGCCGTGCGCATCGAGAAGACCATGATGACCATCATCCTCTCGCTGGTGGTGGCGGTGGCGGCGTTCAACATCGTCGCCACCCTGGTGATGGTGGTGACCGACAAGCGCACCGAGATTGCGATCCTGCGCACCATGGGGCTCGCGCCGGGCAGCGTGATGCGTGTGTTCCTGGTGCAGGGAGCGGCGATCGGCGTTGCCGGCACGCTGCTGGGCGTGCTGCTGGGCGTACCGCTGGCGCTCAACGTCGGCATCGTGATGCCGGCCATTGAGTCCTTGTTCGGTTTCAGCGTGCTGCCGGCGGAAGTCTATTACATCACCCGCCTGCCTTCCGACCTGCGCCTGCCGCAAGTCCTGCTGGTCACGGCCATCGCGCTGACGCTCTGCCTGCTGGCGACGGTCTATCCGTCACTTCGCGCTGCGCGCACCGAGCCGGCCGACGCATTGCGCTATGAATAGTCCATGGCAATGGCAGGTCGGGGTGCGCTATCTCCGGGCCCGGACCCACAACCGCTTCGTGTCGTTCATCTCGAGTATCTCGATCCTCGGCGTGGCACTCGGGGTCGCCGTGCTCATCGTGGTGTTGTCGGTCATGAACGGCTTCGAGACGGAACTGCGGACGCGCATCCTGGGCATGACCTCGCACGCCTCGCTGGAGGGCTTTGGCGACGGACTTGCGGCCTGGGAGTCGGTGCGCGCGAGCGTCGAAGCGGACGCGCAGGTGCGCGCGGCGGCGCCGTACATCCAGGGCGAGGCCATGCTGCTGCAGGGGGAAGCCGTCAGCGGCGCCATCGTGCGCGGCATCGTGCCCGGGGAGGAACGGCGCGTCTCGGGCCTGGCCGACAAGCTTGTCAGCGGGTCGCTGGAGGACCTCGTCCCGGGTGCCTGGAACATCGTGCTCGGCAGTGCGCTGGCGCGCGAGCTGCAGGTGGGTCCCGGCGATCGCGTGGTGCTGGCAATCTCACAGGGCACCGTGACGCCCGCCGGGCTGGTGCCCAGGCTGCGCCGCTTCACGGTCACGGGCGTGTTCGAGGCCGGCATGTACGAGTTCGACCGCGGCCTGGCCTTCGTGCACCTCGAGGACGCGGCGCGGCTGTGGCGGACGGGTGACCGCGTGACCGGCTTGAGGTTGGCGCTGGACGACATGTTCCTCGCGCCCGAGGTCTCGCGACGCGTCGCGATAGCGCTCGGCGGTGGCTACTACGTCAGCGACTGGACGCGGCAGCACGTCAATTTCTTCCGCTCCATCCAGCTCTCCAAGCAGATGATGTTCACGATCCTGCTGCTGGTCGTCGCCGTGGCCGCGTTCAACATCGTCTCGACGCTGGTGATGGTGGTCAAGGACAAGCAGGGCGACATTGCCATTCTCAGGACGCTCGGAGCCTCGCCCGGCGGCATCATGACGGTGTTCATGATCCAGGGGTCGTTGATCGGCATCGCCGGCACCCTCGCGGGCCTGCTGCTCGGTATGCTGCTGGCCGTGAACATCGAGCAGCTGGTGCACTGGCTGGAGGCTGCCGCCGGCACGACTTTCCTGGCCGCGGACGTGTATTTCATCAGCGACCTGCCCGCCGAGCTGCGCACCGCCGACCTGCTGCGCATCTGTGGCACGGCACTGGCCCTGGCCGTCCTTTCGACGCTTTATCCGGCCTGGCGCGCCGCACGCAGCCAGCCTGCGGAGGCACTCAGGCATGAATGATCCGGTCCCGGTCCTGTCCTGCAAGGCGCTGGCACGACACTTCGTCGAGGGCGGGAACACCGTGGAAGTCCTCAATGGAGTCGAACTCCAGGTCATGCCCGGCGACCTGCTTGCGATCGTCGGCGCGAGCGGCTCGGGCAAGACCACGCTGTTGCAGCTGCTCGGTGGCCTGGACTTGCCGAGCGCGGGCACGGTGATCGTGCAGGGCCACGAGTTGTCCACGCTCGATGACACCGAGCGCGGCCGGCTGCGTAATCGCGCGATCGGATTCGTCTACCAGTTCCACCATCTGTTGCCCGAGTTCTCAGCGCTCGAGAACGTGGCCATGCCGCTGTTGATACGAGGCACGCCAATCGCCGAGGCCTCGGAGCGCGCCTCAGCACTGCTGGCCCGCGTCGGACTCGGCGATCGACTCAGCCATCGGCCCGCGAAACTGTCCGGCGGGGAGCGCCAGCGGGCGGCGGTGGCGCGCGCGCTGATCACCCGCCCGGCGGTGGTGCTGGCGGACGAGCCCACCGGCAATCTCGATGCCCGTACCGGCGAAAAGGTCTTCGAGCTGATGCTTGAACTCAATCGCGAGCTGGGCACGGCGCTGGTGGTCGTGAGCCATGATCTTTCCCTTGCGGGCCGCATGACGCGCGTGCTGGAGCTGGTGGACGGTCGGCTGCGCGCCGCCTGAGGGATTCAGTCCGACCGGCCGATCAGCCAATGCCTGCGCGAGGCGCGTTCCAGGAAGCGCCGGCGCGACATGCGGATCCAGAACCGGTTCAGCACGAATACCGAGAAGCCGGTGACCGCGATGCCGAGCACCAGGCTGCCGAGCAACAGCGGCTGCCAGATGTGGCTGATTTCCGACCACAGCCACTCAAGACTGAACTCGATGCGGAACTTGCGGCGCGGAGTGCCCAGCAGCCAGCTTCCGAGGCGGTAGCAGGTGTAGTAGATCGGGCCGCTGGTCACTGGATTGGCAATCCATGATGCGGCCACCGTGACGGGAACGTTCACCCGAAGCCACAGTGCAATCAGCGTCGGCAGGATCGTCTGGCCGGGTATCGGCAGAAAACTCGCGAAAAGTCCCAGTGCGAACGCCTTCAGCACGTTCTTACGGTGGGTTGCCCACAGCGCCGGGTCGTGCAACAGCACGTTAAAGGGCCGCAGGAACCACTGTTCCCGCAGATAGGCCCGGGCGGGCAATACGCGGTTCAGGAAATCGCGAGGCATATCGGGTGTTCGGACGATTAACGACCAATTATCGCGCAGCCACGCCCGGGGGTGCCATGCTCGCTCTGGGGCTCGGTGTTCTGGCAGGGGCCTGGCTCGCCTTGCAGTGCGCAGCGCCCATGCCGATCTGGCTGACGGCTGCGACGGCCCTGGCTGCGCCTGGCCTGATGTGCCGCGGGCGATGGTCAGTGGCCGGTCTGGCAGCCGGTTGCGCGCTGGCCGGCCTGGCACTCGCACAGGCGCTCGACGACCGGCTCGATCGCTCGTTCGACGGCCAGCGGCTGGAGGTCGTCGGCATCATCGAGGACCTGCCGCGACGCGAGTCGCGGCGCCTGCTGCTGACGTTGCGCATCGAATCGCCGCCAGGGCTGCCGCGCAGGGTGCAACTTTCCTGGTACGAGCCTGATGCCGTGCCCCTCACCGGCGAGCGCTGGCGCTTCCATGCCAAGTTGCAGCGCCCTCGCGGCGTCGTCAACCCGGGCGGCAGTCTGCGCGAGACCTGGCTGCTGCGCCAGGGGGTCGGAGCGACCGGATACGCCAGTGGTCCGTCCGGTGGAGAACGGCTTGTGGTGGCGGCGGATCGATGGCTCGCGCTGCGCGGACGCAGTGCAATGCAGATCGCCGCGGCCGTTCCCGAGCGACAACCGGCGGCCGTGTTGACGGCAATCACCCTGGGATTTCGCGGCGGCCTGGCCACGGCCACCGTGGAGGCCCTGGCGGCCACCGGCACCGGCCACCTGCTGGCGATTTCGGGCCTGCACGTGGGACTCGCGGCGGCCGCCGGCGGCTTGCTGACCACGGCCCTGGCAAGGCGGATTGGCGGCCGGCGTCGGCCGCTGCGCGACTGGGCGGCGCCTGGGGCCTTGT
>CAZOSZ010000019.1:0-16214 GCA_964582505.1 uncultured Ectothiorhodospiraceae bacterium
GGCGCAGCAACTCGCCGGGCGTGCCGACCGGCACCCGGGCGGGCAGGTCCGGCATGGGCGCGGCCTCTGCCAGCTTGGCGGTCAGCGCGCCCGGCTCATGCCCGGTGAGCACCGCAATGCGGTGCATCGCCACGGCGATCTCCGCCTCGAGCGCCGGGATCCGCGCCAGCGTGCCCTCGAGCAACGCACGGGCGCGCACCACGTCGAGCTCGATGCCCCGACCCGCGTCCAGCCGTGCCTGCACCAGCTGCAGCGAGCCGCGCTGATTGTCCGCGTTGCTGCGGGCGACGCGCAACTGCTGCTGCAGCCCGCGCAGCTCGTAATAGCTGCGCACCAGCTCGCCGGTCAGCGCGACCTGCAGCGCCATCAGCTCCGCCGCGCTGGCGTCGGCCAGCGCCTGCTGCGCCTCGATGCCGCGCCGCACGCGGCCGAAGAAATCCAGCTCCCAGGCCGCTTCGGCGGCGATCTCGTAGCTCTCACTGTCGCGCTGATCGCGGCTCGCGCCTGGGAGCTGGCCGGCGCTGGAACGCACATCGGCGGCGGTGGCGCCCGCTGTCACGGTTGGCAGGCGGTCGAAGCGCGCATGGCGATACAGCGCTCGCGCCCGCTCGTAGCGCGCCAGCGCGGCACGCAGGTCCTGGTTCGATGCGAAGGCCTCGGCGACCAGCTCGCTGAGCAGCGGGTCCTCGAAGCGGCGCCAGAACGCGCTCTCAGATTCGGCGCTGGCGTAGACGCCGGCGTCCGCCTGCGCAAACCCGGCGGGTGCCGTGGCGTCCGGGCGAACGTAGTCCGGGCCCAGGGCGCAGGCCGCCAGCAGCACGGCGAGGGCAGTCACCAGAATCGGCTTAGGCATGACTGGTCTCCGGCGCGGTGGCATCGGGGCGTGCGGCCACACGGCGCAGCCGCTCGGCGAGCTTGCGCAGGGCCACGTAGAACACCGGGGTCAGGAACAAGCCGAACAGGGTCACGCCGACCATGCCCCAGAACACCGCCACGCCCATGACGATGCGGATCTCGGCGCCCGCGCCGGAAGCCAGCGCCAGCGGCACCACCGCGGCGGTGAAGGTGATCGAGGTCATGATGATGGGCCGCAGCCGCAGCCGGCAGGCCTCCAGCGCGGCCTCGACGATTCCCAGCCCGCGCTGCTCCAGATCGCGCGCGAATTCCACGATCAGGATGGCGTTCTTGCAGGCCAGGCCCATCAGCAGCACCAGGCCCACCTTGACGAACAGGTTGTTGTCGCCGCCGGTGGCCCACACGCCCAGCAGCGCCGAGAGCATGCACATCGGCACGATCAGGATGATGGCCATTGGCAGCGTCCAGCTCTCGTACAGCGCCGCGAGCACCAGGAAGGCCAGCAGCACGGCCAGCAGCACCGCGTACACCGCGGTGTTGCCCTGCCTGGACTGCTGGTAGCTCAGGTCGGTCCACTCGAAGCTCATGCCGCCCGGCAGCGCCTGCGGCGCAACCGACTCGACCACGGCCATGGCCTGCGCCGAGGAGAGCAGCCGCGGGTCGGCCTCGCCCATCAGGTCCGCCGCCGGATAACCGTTGTAGCGTATCACCGGATCCGGGCCATAGGACTCCTCGAAGCGCACCATGCTGGCAATCGGCACCATGTCGCCCGCCTCGTTGCGCGTGCGCAGCCGGCCGATGCCGTCGGCCGCCATGCGATACGGTGCGTCCGCCTGGGCGATCACCTGGTAGGTGCGGCCGAAGCGGTTGAAGTCGTTGATGTAGGCCGAGCCCAGGTAGACCTGCAGGGTCTCGAACAGCTCGGTCAGCGACACGCCCTGCGCCTTGGCCTTCTCGCGGTCGACCTTGGCGTCGAGCTGCGGCACGTTGGCCTGGTAGGAACTGAAGGCGTAGCCCATGCCCGGCACCTGCGAGAGTGCGCCGGCCAGGCCCTGGGCGGCGTTCTGCAGTTCCCCGTAGCCCTGTCCGGCGCGGTCCTGGACGAACAGCGAGAAGCCCGAGCCGGTGCCGATGCCCAGCACTGCCGGCGGCTGGAAGGCGAACGCCATGGCCTCCTGGATGCCGGAGAACTTCATGTTCAGCTCGGCCGCGATCTCCTCGGCACCGCGGCGGCGGTCGCGAAAGTCGTCCAGGCCGAAGAAGATCGTGCCGATGTTGGGGGTATTGTTGAAATGCATGGCATTGAGCCCGGGGAAGGCCACCGCGCTGGCCACGCCCTCGGTGGACAGCGCCAGCTCGCTTATGCGCTTGACCACCGCCTCGGTGCGGTCGAGCGATGCGCCCCCGGGAAGCTGAACCGCGCCGATCAGGTACATCTTGTCCTGGGTCGGAATGAAGCCGCCGGGCACGGCCTGGAACATCAGCCCGGTGGCGGCCAGCAGCACGGCGTAGACCGCAAACACCGCGCCACGGCGCCGCAGCGTGCGGGTGACCGAGGACTGGTAGCCCGACGAGCTCGAACCGAAGAAGCGATTGAACGGCCGGAACAGCCATCCAAGGCTGCGGTCGATCAGCCGCGTCAGCGCGTCCTTCGGTGCATCATGCGGGCGCAGCAGCACCGCCGACAGCGCCGGCGAGAGCGTCAGCGAATTGAAGCCGGAAATCACCGTGGCGATCGCGATGGTCACCGCAAACTGGCGGTAGAACTCGCCTGTCACGCCCTCGAGAAAGGCCATCGGCAAGAACACCGCGCACAGCACCAGAGTGATGGCGATGATCGGCCCGCTGACCTCGCTCATCGCCTTGTGGGCCGCTTCCAGCGGCTTCAGTCCCTCGGCGATATGGCGTTCGACGTTTTCGACCACCACGATGGCGTCGTCGACCACGATGCCCACCGCCAGCACCAGCGCGAACAGCGTCAAGGTGTTGATCGAAAAGCCCAGCACGTACAGCGCGGCGAAGCTGCCGATGATCGACACCGGCACTGCCAGCAGCGGGATCAGCGAGGCGCGCCAGGTCTGCAGGAACAGCGTCACCACCAGCACCACCAGCACAACCGCCTCGAGCAAGGTGTAGACCACGGAACGGATCGAGTCGCGGACGAACACGGTCGGGTCGTAGACCACCTGGTAATCCACGCCCTCCGGGAAGCGCTCCGCGAGTTCCGCGGACTTGGCGCGCACGCTGTCGGACAGCGCGATGGCATTTGCCCCCGGAGCCTGGAAGATCGCGATCGCCACGGCCTGGTCGTTGTCGAGCAGCGAGCGCAGCGCATATTCGGAGGCGCCGAGCTCGATGCGCGCCACGTCGCGCAGCCGCGTCAGCCTTCCGCCGGCATCGTGGCGGATGACGATCTCGCCGAACTCCTCCTCGGTGGCCAGCCGTCCCTGGGCATTGATGGCGATCAGGAAGTCGGAGCCGTGCGGCGTCGGCGGCGCGCCGAGCTGGCCGGCCGATACCTGCACGTTCTGCTCGCGCACGGCGCGCAGGATGTCGCCCGCCGTCAGATCGCGCGCTGCGGCGCGGTCCGGATCGATCCAAATGCGCATCGCGTAGTCGCCGGCGCCGAACACCAGGGCCTGACCGACGCCGGGCAGGCGCCGCATCTCGTCGAGCATGTTCAGCGTCGCGTAGTTGCGCAGGTAGACGCTGTCGTAGCGCGCGTTCGGCGAGATCAGGTGCACCACCATGGTCAGGTCCGGCGACATCTTGTCGGCGGACACTCCCATGCGGCGCACGTCCTCCGGCAGGCGCGGCAGCGCCTGGTTGACGCGGTTCTGCACCTGCATCTGGGCGATGTCGGGATCGGTGCCGGCGTGGAAGGTGACGTACATCCACAATACGCCGTCGCTGCCGGCGACCGACTTCATGTACATCATGTTCTCGACGCCGTTCATCGCTTCTTCGAGCGGCGCGGCCACAGTCTCGGCGATCTCCTTCGGATTGGCACCCGGATAGACCGCGCGCACCCCCACGGTGGGCGGCACCACGTCCGGATACTCGGACAGCGGCAGCTTGGGAACCGCCAACACGCCGGCGACGAAAATGACGATCGACAGCACCGCGGCAAAGATCGGGCGGTCGATGAAATGCTTGGAGAAATCCATGATGGGTTCCGATTCGCTCAGTGAGCCTGCTGCGGCGTCGCCGGCGGGTCACCCATCGCAATGGTGATCGCCTGCACCGGCATCCCGGGGAAGAACACTTTCTGCACGCCGTGCACGATCACCCGCTCGCCGGGCTCGAGGCCTGACTGCACCACGCGCAGTCCGTCGACCAGCCGGCCCGTGACGATGTCGCGCCGCTGCGCAGTGCCGTCCTCGCCAACCACGTAGACGTACTTGCGGTCCTGGTCGGTGATCAGCGCGCGATCGTCGACCAGCAGCGCCCGGACACGACCACTGCCCTGGAGCTGCACGCGTGCGAACAGCCCGGGCGTGAAAGTGCGGTCCTCGTTGGCCAGCACGGCGCGCGCCCGGATGGTGCCGGTGCGCGGGTCGATCTGATTGTCCAGGAAGTCCAGCACGCCGTGGTGCGGGAAGCCCTGTTCGCCGGACAGCGAGACCCGCACCGGGTTGCCGCCGTTGTTGCGCTCCCCATTGCGGTGCATGGCGCTGTAGCGCAGCCAGGTCTGCTCGTCGCCCTCGAAGTAGACATGCACCGGGTTGAGCGACACGATGGTCGTCAGCACCGTTGCATCTGCCTGCGCCAGGTTTCCGGCAGTCACCAGTGCGCGGCCGGCTCGGCCGGAGATCGGCGCCCTCACCGTGGTGAAATCAAGGTCGAGCCGGGCGACCTCGAGCGCCGCGCGAACGGCGCGCACGTTCGCCTCGGCCTGCGCGACCGTGGCGCGCCGCTGGTCGTGTTCCTCCGCGGAAATGGCCCGGGCCTCGGCGAGCTGTCCGGCGCGAACCAGCTCGGCACGCGCGAGCCCCGCCTGGGTCTGTGCGCGCGTCAGCTCCGCCTGTGCCTGCTCAAAGGCCGCACGGTAGGGGCGCGCGTCGATGACGAACAGCACGTCGCCCTTCGCGACTTCACTGCCCTCGGTGAAATTGACACTCTCGATGTGGCCGCTGACCCGGGGCCGCAACTCGACGCTCTCGACCGCCTCGATGCGGCCGGTGAATTCGTCCCAGTGCTGGACGTCGCGAACCACGACCTCGGCGACGCTGACCTCGGGAGGCGGGGGCATCGACGGGCCTTCGGCCGCGCTTTCACAGCCGGCCAGAAGGACCAGCGACACAGCGCCGAGACCGGCGACAAAACGGCGGAAGATACTCATCGAATCACCTCTGAGATCGGTTGCAGGTTGAACCCGCGATGGGAATCGAACTGGATGAACGTGGCCTGGTCGTTCGCACCGGCGAGCAGGGCAGCGGCGGCGCGGGCCACCTCGGCTGCTTCCGGCCAGTCGGGGCAGGCACAATGCGCGTTGTCCGCGTTGCGCACCGGCGCATCGATGACCAGTTGCTGCACACGAACCGGCGTGTCGTCCGCCTCCTGCCGCAGCACCTGGATAAGCATCCGGATCGCCGCGGCGGTGACCGAGTAATGACCGTAGCCCGCCCAGGGCGTGCCCGCGTACGGCGTGCCCACCACCAGGTAGCGTGCGCAGCGTCCGCTCGAGGCCAACAGCGGCAACAGATGCCGAGCGGCGTGCAGTTGCGGCAGAAGAAGTTCGCGCAACGCCCGCTCGAGACGCTCCGGCGGCTGGTCGAGCAGCCGGCCGCGCACGCAGGAGCCCTGCAGGTTGACCAGTGCCTGGCGGGGCGGAACCGGCAGGGCGTGCAGCGCCTCCGCCAGCCTCGCGGCCTGCGCGTCGTCCCCGGTCGAGCCGGTCACGGCGACGAACCGGCCGCGACCGGGAAAGCGCCGGGCCAGTGCGTCGAGCTCGGCACGATCGGCCCCGACGCCGATCACCGGACTTCCGCTGTCCAGCACCGCCTCGACCAAGTCGGCGCCGAATCCGGAGGTGGCGCCCAGCACGACGACGGGCGCCTTCACTGCCGTGGCCTCGCTGTGGCGGCTGACTGTCGGTCGATCATGGTCGTATGCCGGATGCAGATTCGAGCGGGGCGCAAAGGCTAGGGCGGCGACGGGAGGGTGACTAGCCGGGTTTGGCGGGAATGACTGTTTCATATGCGGCACAATCGCCTCGCAACCTGCCGCGCATCGCGGCAGGACGACGGCACGAGCGCGTGAGCCGAATGTCCCCGGGCAGCGTCGCGGCTGGGACAATCGTCCCGATGGCGCTCCACCGGCCTGGCTAGCTGCAAACTGGAATCGTTCCTGTGGCACAATCGCTAGTCGTTCGGACTCAGGACAGATCGACATGCAGCACGATCTCAACGACACACTGGTCTTCGTGAAGGTGGTGGAACAGGGCAGCCTCACGGCGGCGGCGCGCGCCCTCGGCTTGCCGAAGACCACCGTCAGCCGGCGGCTCCGTGAACTCGAGGAGCGGCTGGGGGCGCGGCTGTTGAATCGCACCACACGCAGGCTGGCGCTGACCGAGGCCGGCTCACTCTATTACGAGCACAGCAAGCGCATCGCGACGGAACTCGACGAGGCCGAGAGCGCGGTCCACCAGCTCGAGGGCAGTCCGCGCGGACTGCTGCGGGTCACGGCGCCCTACTCGCTGGGCTCGGCCATGCTGGCGCCTGCCCTGCACCAGTTCCGCGAGCGCTACCCGGACGTGCGCCTCGACATCGTGCTGAGCAACGACCTGCTCGATCTGGTTGCCGATGAGATCGACGTGGCGCTGCGCATTGGCGATCTGCCCGACTCGACGCTCAAGGCGCGCCTGCTGGCCAGCTGGCCGGCCTACGTGTTCGCCGGCGAGGGCTACCTGGCGCGTCACGGCGAGCCGCTGTCGCCCGAAGAACTGAAGGACCATCGGGCGCTGGTGGTGAGCAAGCATCGGCGCAAGCACAACGGCTATGGCTGGACGCTCACCGACGGCCAGCAGCAGAAGGAGTTCGAGGTCAAGCCGGTGGCCATTGCCAACGACCCGGAGCTGCTGGTGACGATGCTGGCTGCGGACCAGGGCCTGATGCTGGCAAGCGACCTGATGATTCATTGCTGCCTTCGCAGCGCGAACGTCCGGCGCGTGCTCGGCTCGTGGCGCGGGCTGGATGTCCGCCTCAACGCGGTCTATGTCGACGGAACGGTGCTGTCACCCAAGGTGCGCGCGTTCGTCGACTTCGTGACCGAGCACATGCAGACCCAGTGCCATGCCGCGGAGTGCGCGGCGGGCGCGATGCCGTGCGAGCGGACCGTCGCCGCCGCAGCCGTTGGCTGAAGGATCGCTGCCACACTGCTGACACCGGGCTGTCGGCAGCCCGCGATTGACTGGCGTCAAACTGCCCGGGCCTCGCGTTTTGTCAGCGACGCGAGGGGGTGAATGGTCGATCAGTACGCTGGAGTCGAGGAGGAAGAACATGCATTACAAGGGAAGCTGCCATTGCGGCAAGGTCGCGTTCGAGGTCGAAGGCGAGATCGGCAGCGCGCTGGAGTGCAACTGCTCGATTTGCCTGCGCAAGGGGTCCCTGCTGTGGTTCGTACCACGCGAGCAGCTCAAGGTGCTGACGCCCGAAGAGAACATGGGCAGCTACACCTTCAACCGGCACGCCATCCAGCACCGCTTCTGCCGCAACTGCGGCATCCACCCATTCGGCGAAGGCAGCGACCCGAAAGGCAATGCCATGGCCGCGATCAATATCCGCTGCCTTGAAGGCATCGACCTTTCAGGCATTTCTGTCCAGCACTTCGACGGGCGATCTCTATGAGTTCCGGTGCGCTCGACGGTGGCTGCGATTGCCGCCACATCCGCTACCGCATGCTTTCCCGGCCACTGCTCGTGCACTGCTGCCATTGCCGATGGTGCCAGCGCGAAAGCGGTGCTTCGTTCGCACTCAACGCGATGATTGAAGCGGATCGGGTGATCCTGACGGCCGGTGAGCCCGAGATCGTCGACACCCCTTCCGCCAGCGGCCGTGGTCAGAAGATCGCGCGTTGCCCCATCTGCCGGATTGCCGTCTGGAGCAATTACGCCGGGGCCGGGCCGCTGGTCCGGTTCATCAGGGTGGGCACGCTGGACGAGCCGGACCAGTTGCCGCCGGACATCCACATCTTCACGGCGACCAGGCAACCGTGGGTGATCCTGCCGCCCGAGACGCCGGCGGTCGCCGAGTACTATGATCGCGAGCGTTACTGGCCGGCGGATAGCCTGGCGCGCAGACGCGCGCTGCTGGCCACTAAACCGGCAGAGGTAACATGAGCAACGAAAAGAACAAGTCACTCATCCTCGCTTTCTATGACGCAGGCAACCGTGGTGAGATCGACCGGTGCCTCGCCATGATCGATGACGAGATTGTGTGGAACAACATGGGCTCGACACGATTTTCCGGGCAATTCATCGGCAAGGTGGACGTCATTGAAAGGTTGATCGGACCGCTGTTCGGCCAGCTGAAGGCCGGAATCCACTCCACCATCGACAACATCGTCGCCGAGGGCGAGTTCGTGGTGGCCCAGGTCCGCGGCCAGGCGGAGACTGCCGATGGCCAGGTCTACAACAATCGCTATTGCCACGTATTCAGGATTCGCGACGGCAGGATTCGCGAAGTCACCGAGTACCTGGACACGGCGCTCGTCAACAGTGTGTTCGGCGGCTAAACTACCGCGCCCCTCAGGCGCGCTCGCCAGGCCTGTCCGCCTGCGGCTCGAGAAAAGGACCGATGTCATGAGAATTGCCGAGCCGGTGCGTGTGACGCGCCGCTACACCCAGCGACTGGCTGGCGAGCCCTCGGCGGTGTTCCCGCTGCTGTGTCCGGTGCGTGAGGCCGACTGGATCGAGGACTGGGACCCGACCCTGGTCATCAGCCGTTCGGGCGTGGCGGAGCCCGACTGCGTGTTCGTCACGCCGGCGACGCCGATCGACGCGGTCTGGTACATCACCCGGCACGAACCCGAGTCCGGTTTCGTGGAGATGCTCAAGATCACGCCGGGGGTGACCGCCTGCCGGCTCATCATCCAGGTACGGCCCGCCGCCGGCGGATCGGAGGCCGAGGTGTGCTATTCGCACACCAGCCTCAGCCCTGAGGGCGATGCCTTTGTCGCGGCATTTACTGAGGCGTATTACGACGACTTCATGCGTACGTGGGAGGCGCAGCTGAACCACTACCTGGCGCATGGCTGTGCGCTGAAGGCGGCCGACGGCGATTGATCCCCGCTCCGGATTGTCGAATCCCGCCCGGGTCGTTCGACTGACTCCAGAAGACCCGATACACCGGAGAAGTCCCGATGCAGATCGAACCCTACCTGTTTTTCGAAGGCCGTTGTGAAGAGGCAATCGAGTTCTACCGCAAGTCGCTCGGCGCCGAGGTCGAGATGATGATGCGGTATCGCGAAAGCCCGGATCCGCCGCCACCGGGCATGATTCCGCCGGGCTCCGAGGACAAGATCATGCACGCGAGCCTGCGGATCGGGGGCGCGCTCGTCATGGCCTCCGACGGCAATTGCTCGGGGCAGGCCCGGTTCGGGGGTTTTTCGCTGTCGATCAGCGTGCCGGATGCCGCCACCGCCGACCGTTTCTTCGCTGCGCTGGCTGACGGTGGGCAGGTGCAGATGCCGCTCGGGAAGACCTTCTTCGCGCCGTACTTCGGCATGGTGGTCGACCGTTTCGGCGTGGGCTGGATGATCATCCAGGCCGAGTGAGAGACGTGCGCATCCGGCTGCTTGTGCTGGGTCTGGCACTCGTCACGTCTGCCGCGTTACGGGCGGAGGGCTGGACCGAGCGACCCGACTGGGCGGAGGCCTTCGCCGAGGCCGGCGTCGGCGGCACCATCGTGGTGGTGGACGGGCGCAGCGGAAGCCGCTGGGTGCACAACGAGGCCCGCGCACAGACGCAGCACCTGCCCGCTTCGACTTTCAAGGTGCCGCACGCGCTGTTCGCGCTCGACTCGGGCGTCGTGAAAGACGAGTTCCAGGTTTTCCGCTGGGACGGCGAACGGCGCACGATCGAGCTCTGGAACGCCGACCAGGACCTGCGCTCGTCGATGCGCCACTCGGTGGTGTGGGTGTACGAGGAGATCGCGCGAGCCATCGGCGCGCGCAGGGAGCGGCGCTACCTGCGGCTGATCGCTTACGGCAATGCTGACCCCTCCGGCGGAATCGAGCGGTTCTGGCTCGACGGCGCATTGCGCATTTCGGCACGGGAACAGGTCGATTTCCTGCAGCGGCTGTACCGCAACGAGCTGCCTTTCCGCATCGAGCACCAGCGGCTGGTCAAGGACATGATGATCGTCGAGGCAGGTCGCGACTGGATTCTGCGTGCCAAGACCGGCTGGCAGGCGCGCGTCGAGCCGCAGGTCGGCTGGTGGATCGGCTGGGTCGAGCGGCCCGACGGCCCGGTGTTCTTCGCGCTGAACATCGACATGCCGAACGGTGCGCGCGACCTCGGCAAGCGGGAAGGCATCACCCGGGCAATTCTTCGCTCCATCGATGCATTGCCGGCTCGCTAGGGGGCCTCTGCATCGGTCAGGTCAGCGGCGCAGAGAGGCGGCATGGTGTTGAAGATGAGGACTTGGCGTATCGGCTCGGTCACAATGCCGCCGAACAGCCACCCGCGAGACTAGTGTTGAACCCAGCCGCAAGCCCGTCGCCCGGCTTCAGGGATGCCGTCAAACTCTGGCTCGTGCGCCTCGCCGCAGGCGGCCTGGTGCCGGCGCGATGGTTCCTGCCGCCGCCGCCGGAGGAGGCGAGCCGCACGGCGCGCAGCGGCCACCTCAGCCTGGAAATCGTCAGCCACTGCTGGCGGTACTCGCATCTGCTGGCCTACCAGCTCAGCTCCTTCGTCCACCACCCGCCGTCGCGCCTGTCGCTGACCGTCACGGTATTTTACGCCGTCGAGGATGAGCAGACTGCGGCATTGCTGGAATATTTCGGCGCAATGCAGGTTCCGAACGTGCGCTGGAACTGGCAGGCACTGGACCAGCCGCGGCTGTTCCGTCGCGCCATCGGGCGAAATCTCGCAGCGCGTGCCACGGACTGCGACTGGATCTGGTTCACGGATTGCGATGTGGTGTTTCACGAGGGTTGCCTGGACGGACTGGCCGCGACGCTGCAGGGCCGCCGCGACGCCCTGGTGTTCCCGCGCCACGAGCATTGTTCAGCCGTGCTGGAGCCGTCCGACCCGGTCCTGAACGCCGCCGGCACGCCGCGGCTGGTGGACATTGATCCGTCCGAGTTCAGCGCCCAGACATGTGATCGCGCCACCGGCCCCCTGCAGATCACCCATGGCGACGTCGCCCGGGCCTGCGGCTACTGCGAGAGCCTGCGCGTCTACCAGCAGCCCTCGCCGGCCTGGGCCAAGGCGCACGAGGACCGGGCCTTTCGCTGGCTGCTGCGGACCCCGGGCGTGGCCATCGAGGTTCCCGGCGTGTATCGCATCCGCCACCTGAGCAAGGGCCGATACCAGGGCAGCCGGCTGAGGAACTTTCTGCGCATCAGCGCGCGACGCATCCAGGCCTGGTTCCGCAAGGACGGCCCGGCCGGGCCCGGCTCCGGGGGCTGAGGCCGCCCGCCCGACGCCCTGGCCATGCGCCACCCCCGGCGCGTGCGCTGGCGCGGAGGGCCGAGCCGGAAACCCCGGCCCGGCTCACTCCCCGAACCGATAGCCGAAGTACTCCAGGTCCCGCCGGAAACGGTCGGCGACGATCTCGCGCGAGGCGTCGTCGTAGTACTCCCAGTAGGGCGTGTGGGAGGAGCGGTTCACATGGGGAAGCTGGCGGCGGCGGATGCCGATGCGATCGCAGACCTGGTCGAAGTCCGCCTGCAGGTTCTCCACCCGGCCGATGAAATCCACCAGCACCTTGCCGTCCGGACTGCTGACCCAGTCGAGCGAATTGCTGAGCCGCAGCCGGTGAGTGGACTCGCCGCTGCGCCCCTTGAAGATCTCGTAGGCCAGCGCACCGTCGTCGTCGACAAACATCCGCTGCACGAAGGCATTGAAGTCCGGCGCGTCGTCCGCGGGCCACGGGAACAGCTCCCAGTCACGGCGCCGGTGGTAGTGGTAGAAGGAGACGATCTTGTCCCAGGGATTGCGGACAAAGGTGAACTTGAAATAGCTCGCCGGGTCGCGGCCCTCGCGCTCACAGAGTTCGAAGTAGTGCTGAATGGTGTTGTGTCCGCGCGTGCCGCGCGGCAGCGCGCGCCGGATGCTTTGCCCCGCGCACTTGTTGATGTGCACGAAGATGAACTTGTAGCGGTGGTTGATCATCGACTCGGCGAGCGTCCGGAATCGCGGGCCCGTCCCGCGCGCCGCTCACGCTAGACCAATCCCAATGGGCACGCAACCGCGCGGCGCGGCCTCTCACATGGCTGCGGCGGTCGCGCCGAACATCCGCTCGAGCGCCGCCTGGTCAGGGCCGACGAAGGCGGGTGCCTCGCGGGCCGCGCGCAGGTGACGAAGCAGGGTCTCCAGCATGCCGATCGCTGGCGGCAGGTGGCTGCCCAGCACGGCCGCGGGTTTCAACTGGCGGACGGCGTCGAGGGTCTCGCCGAACAGCTTCGCATCCACGCGATCAAGCCAGGGCGCGTCGACGCCGGCCCAGCTCAGCAGGCCCGATTCCAGGTCCTGCGCGGGGATCTGGTCGGCGAACTCGCAAGGACGGTCCATCAGCGCGCCGAAACAGTCGGCGCTGTACAGATAGCCGCTGCGACGGTCGAGCAGGCCGGTGGTTTCCGGCGCGTCGAAGGACGGCGGCGCGACGGCCAGCAGCTCGCGGTCGCCGACATCCAGCCGCTGGCCCGGATTCAGCAGGTAGCAGCGATCCAGCGGCAGGCCATGCAGGCCGAGCTTCCCCATGCCGAGATAGGTGGTCACCAGGCGCGCCCGTGGCGCTGCGTCCAGCACCGCCTCGAGGTTGCCGAGGTGATCCTGGTCGGTGTGCGTCAACCAGATCCAGCGCAGCTCCGCCGGATCAATGGCGCGCGCCAGGTTCGCCATGAACTCCGGCCGCAGCGCCGCAAGGCCGGTATCCACGAGCACCGGTTGGGCAGCGGCAATGAAGAAGGCGTTGACCGGCAGCACGCCGAGGCCCGGCAGCGGGACATAGGCGCGCAACACGGTGGAGTCGCCATCGAGCGGCAGGTTCTCGAGCGAGATCGGGTGTTCCATTGACGGCATCCTCGAGTGAACAGCTGTGTACACTGAAAACCCTAGCCGGGTGCCTGCAGCTTGTCAAGACTTCGCTGAACATATATGTTCAGCGAAATGAGCAAGCGTCCCTATCGCCTGAAAGCGCGGGCCCGCCGGCAGGAGGAGACACGCGCCCGGATCGTCGACGCCGCCATGGCGCTGCACGAGGAACTCGGCCCGCGCGAGACCCCGATCAGCGCGATCGCGGCGCGCGCCGGCGTCCAGCGGCTGACGGTCTACCGGCACTTCCCGGATGCCGAGGCGCTGTTCCGGGCTTGCAGCTCGAGCTGGCTGGCGCTGCACCCGCCGCCCGACCCCGGGACATGGCAAGATGTCGCCGACCCGCTCGAGCGGTCGCGCCGCGCGCTGCGCGCGCTGTATGGTTATTACCGCTCGACGGAACGGATGTGGGACGTGGCCTATCGGGACGTCGGCCAGGTGCCGGCGCTCGAGGCCCCGATGGCCCAGTTCGAGGCCTATCTCGACCAGCTTCGCCGCGAGCTGGGCACGGCGTGGTCCAGGAACGGACGCCCCGGCAAGGCACTGGCAGCCGCGCTCGGCCTGCTGCTGCATTTCAGGGGCTGGCAGATCATGAGCGCGCAGGGCTCGGGCGATGCGACCATTGCGGACGCCGCCGCGCGCTGGCTCGAGGCACTCGGAACAGCCGGCCGGCCGGCGTCCGGGCCAAGGAACAGGAGAACATGAACATGTATCCCGGGAGACTTTTCGCGATCGTCCTGCCGCTGCTGCTGGCACTCGCAGGCGCCGCCCAGGCGGACGTGCTGCTGGTCGGCAACAAGAGCGCGCACACGGTGTGGGCACTCGATCTGGAAAACGGCGACCGGCATGCCACGCTCGAAACCGGCCGTGGGCCGCACGAGGTGGAGGTTGCGCCGGACGGTACGCTGGCGGTGATCAGCAACTACGGCGACCGCGAGCAGCCGGGCAACAGCCTGACGGTGCTCGACTGGACGGCCGGCATGGCGACCCGCAGCATCGACCTGGGCGAGGACACGCGCCCGCACGGCATGGCGTTTCTGCCCGACGGGCGGCTGGCGGTGACCACCGAGGGCAGTGGCCGGCTGCTGGTGGTCGACATCCAGCGCGGCGAGGTGCTCAAGCGCATTCCGGTCGGCGAGGGTGTCGCCCACATGGTCGCGGTTTCAGCCGCTGGCCGGCTGGCCTGGGTGACGAACATCTCGGCCGGCACCCTGGAGAAAGTCGACCTGGAGGCCGGCAAGGTGCTTGGGTCGCTGCGCACCGGCGCCGGCGCAGAAGGGGTGGCGGTGGCGCGCAACGGTCGCGAAGTCTGGGTGACCAACCGCGCCGACGACACCGTCAGCGTGGTGGACGCTGAAACGCTCGAGGCCGTCGCGACGCTCGAATCGCAGGGCTTCCCGATCCGCGCTGCGATCACCCCGGACGGCCGGCACGCGCTGGTCACCAACGCCCGTGCGGCGACGCTGTCGGTGTTCGAGGTCGACAGCCGCGAACGGGTCGCGACCGTGCCCGTGGCCGATCCCGAGGGCGAATATCGCGACACGATCCTGGGCCGCGCGGCGCTGCCCATCGGCATCGTCATCCATCCGGACGGGTCGCGGGCCTTCGTCGCCGTCAGCGGCGGGGACGAAATCGCCGTGCTGGATCTCGCCGCCTGGCAGGTGGTGGACCGCTGGACCACCGGCAGGGAGCCGGACGCGCTGGGCATCCTTTCGACCCGTCGCTGAGCCACCGGGTGCCGGACACGTCCCGATCGCCCGGCCCGGGCGCAGTGCCGCCAGCGGCGCAGAACGAGGAGCCGCTGCTGCGCCAGCTCACTGTCTGGGGCATCTGGCTGGTGGCCGTCAACGGCATGATTGGCGCCGGGATTTTTGGCGTGCCGGCTGGCGCCGCGGCACTGACGGGCATCTACAGCCCGCTGGTGTTTCTCGGCTGCGGGGCGCTGCTGACCGCGATCGTGTTGTGCTTCGCGGAACTGGCGAGCTACTTTCGCGGCACCGGCGGACCGATCCTCTACCTGCACACCGCCTTCGGGCCGCTGGCGGGTTTCCAGGCGGGCTGGGCCTTCTATGTCGCGCGCGCCACGGCATTTGCGGCCAACCTGAACCTGATGGTCGCGTCGATCGCCTGGTTCTGGCGACCGGCCGAGGGCGGTGCGGCCCGCGCCCTGCTGATGGGCCTCGTGGTGCTTGCGCTCACCTGGCCCAACGTGGCCGGCACGCGCCAGGGCATGCGCGCGCTGGGGCTGTTGACCGTGCTGAAGCTCCTACCCCTGCTGGCGCTGGTGGCGGTCGGCCTCGCGTGGCTCAGGCCGGCAGCCTTCCCGCTGGCGAACGCGCCCGTGCCCGATTTCGTCGGCTTCGGCACCGCGGCGCTGCTGGTCATCTATGCCTTCGTCGGCTGGGAGTCCGCGGTGGTGCCGGCGGGCGAGTCGCGCGATCCTTCGCGGGACATGCCAAGGGCGTTGCTGTTGGCCATGGGCGTCGTGACGGTGCTCTACGTACTGGTCCAGGCCGTGGCGGTGGCAGTCCTGCCCGAACTCGCCCAGTCGGAGCGCGCCCTGGTGGATGTCGCAGCGCGGCTGTTCGGTCCGGCCGGGGCCGTGCTGCTGACGGCCGCGGTGGTCGCCTCGGTGGGCGGCAATATCGCCGGCACCATGATCACGGCGCCGCGGTTGACCTATACGCTGGCACGCGAGGGCAGCCTCCCGGCCTGGTTCGGCGAGGTGCATCCCGGCAGCCGGACGCCGGCGAACTCCATCGTGTTCTTTGCGTTGCTGGTGCTTGTCATGAGCCTGTACGGCTCGTTCGTCTGGCTGGCGGCCATGAGCGCGCTGGTGCGGGTGCTGATCTACATGGCCTGCATCGCGGCGATGCCGCGGCTGCGCCGAGAGTTCGGCGAGCGGGCCGGACGCTTTCGGGTGGCCGGCGGCTGGACGATTCCGGCCGGCGCATTCCTGGTTTCGGGGCTGCTGCTGATCCAGGTCCAGCCCGACGCCGTGCTGGTGACAGTCGTGTGGATGGCGATCGGGGCAGGGTTGTATGTGCTGGTTCGCCGACAGCGCCGCGTCAATGCGTAGGAGCGGCTTCAGCCGCGACGG
>CAZOSZ010000019.1:16314-21010 GCA_964582505.1 uncultured Ectothiorhodospiraceae bacterium
GGCTTCAGCCGCGACGGACTTCAGCCGCGACTCAGGCGGTCGCGGCTGAAGCCGCTCCTACGACAATCGTTCGCGGATCAGGCCGCGGCCTGGTGCTCCCGGCAGATCCGGCCGGCATCCTCGGGCGACAGGTCGGCGCCGATCAGCTCGCAGCGCGCGAGTTCGGGTGAAATCACCCGATGAAAGCGGCAACTGCGGCAGACGCCGAAGCTGCGGCGCCCGTGGCCGGACTGCAATCGCGCGAGCAGGGTCTCCAGCGAGTGCTCGACGCGCTTGCGCTCGGTGTCCGGCCAGCCGGCGACTGCGGCGCGCAACGAGGCGACCGGCACGGATTGCGCAAGGGCCTGGTCGCCGGCAGGCGTGAGCAAAAGGTGGACCAGCCGGCCGTCGTCCGGGTCCGGCGCCCGGCCGATCAGTCCCTTGGCCTCCAGCACCTTGAGCGACTGGGACACGGTGCCCTTGGTCAGGCCCAGGTACTCGGCAACGCCCTGCGGCGTGTTGGACAACCGGTTGCAGACCGAAAGGTAGTGCAGGGCATCGAGCTGCACGGGTTGCAGGCCGTACTCCGCCCCGGCGCGGCGGAGTTCCTGGCGCAGCAGGTTGGCGAGCCGCTCCAGCAGCGCATGCGATCGATCCGCCGGGTGCATGCCGGGCATCGTATCGCCTCGATACTATATTGACAAGCGAACTTCCCGGTGGCAGGGTCACTTGGCGTGTAGTAGCGACTCGCTACTAAATTGGTCGTCATCATTGCTTGAGGAACTCGACATGTCTGTCAAACCCACCAGGTTCCCGGTCCTGTCTGCGGCGGCACTGCTCAGTGTGGCGCTCTCGATCCATGCATCCGATGCGCCAAGCGAGGTGCCCTACCCGGCGGACTACCGCCTGTGGACGCACGTCAAATCGATGGTGATAGGGCCGGAGCACCCTCTGGCCGATCCTTTCTCGGGCATTCACCACATTTACGCCAACCCGGCGGCGCTCGAGGGCTACCGGACCCGTCGATTCCCGGAAGGGGCGGTGATCGTGTTCGATCTGCTCGACTACACAGAGGCGGACGGAGCCATGGTCGAGGCCGGGCGCAAGCTGGTCGGAGTCATGCACAGGGACTCAGCGCGCTACAACGGGACCGGCGGCTGGGGCTTCGAGGGCTTCGCCGGAGACAGTCGCACGCAACGCCTGGTCTCCGATGGGGGCGCCGGCTGCTTTGCCTGTCATCTCGCGCAGGAACATTCCGGATACGTCTTTTCGGCGTGGCGTGAGTAGCCCGTCACCAGGCCGGCCGGGCCCCGGCCGGCCTGGGGACGAAAAACCCGGGGGTGCGCGTTCGTATGTCGGCCGCGGCACGACTGCTCCGGTTGCTGCGGCGGCGCTCGCAAAACGGTTATTATCCGCCGTCCCCCAGCCGCCGAATTTGCTGATCCATGGCCTTGCATGTCGTGATTCTCGCCGCCGGGCAGGGCACCCGGATGAAGTCCGATCACCCCAAGGTGCTGCAGCCCCTGGCGGGTCGGCCGCTGCTGGCGCACGTGCTGGAGCGGGCCGCAGGGCTTGGGCCGCATGCCAGCCACGTGGTCTATGGCCACGGCGGCGAGGCCGTGCCGGCGGCGTTCCCCGATGCCGAGGTCAGCTGGGTGTTGCAGGCGGAGCAACTCGGCACGGGTCATGCGGTGGCGCAGGCGATGCCAGGCGTGCCGGAGGATGCCACGGTGCTGGTGCTCTACGGCGACGTGCCGCTGGTCGAGCCGGCCACGCTGTTGCCGCTGGTGCGTGCCGCGGAGTCGGGCAGGCTGGCTTTGCTCAGCGTGCGGCTCCCGCATCCGGACGGCTACGGGCGGTTGGTGCGTGACGACCACGGCCGGGTGCTGCGCATCGTCGAGCAGCACGACGCGACAGCCGCGGAACGGACCATCGACGAGGTCAACACCGGTATCCTCGCTGCACCGGCCGGGCGACTGCGGGCCTGGCTTGGGCGACTGTCGAACGCCAATACCCAGCGCGAATATTACCTGACCGACGTGGTCGCCATGGCGGTCCAGGAGGACGTGGCGGTGGAGGCCATGGCCGCCCCGACGCTGACCGAGGTGCTGGGTGTCAACGACCGTGCGCAGCTCGCCGGGCTCGAGTCGGACTACCGGGCGCAACGCGCCGCCGCGCTGATGGCCGGCGGCGTGACGCTTGCGGATCCGCAGAGGCTGGACGTGCGTGGCCGGCTGGAATGCGGCCGGGACGTGTTCATCGACGTCAACGCGGTATTCGAGGGCGTGGTGGAGCTCGCCGACGGCGTGTCCATCGGGCCGAACGCCGTGATCCGCAACAGCCGCATCGGGCAGGGCTGCGTGCTGCGGGCGAACACCGTGATCGACGGGGCCGACGTGGGTCCCCGTTGCGAGCTCGGCCCGTTCGCGCGCATCCGGCCCGGCACCGTGCTGGCCGACGGCGCCAAGGTCGGCAATTTCGTCGAGATGAAGAACAGCCGGATCGGCGCCGGCAGCAAGGTCAATCACCTGAGCTATGTCGGCGACACCGAGATTGGGACGCAGGTCAACGTCGGCGCCGGCACGATCACCTGTAATTACGACGGTGCGAACAAGCACCGCACGCTGATCGGCGACGGCGCGTTCATCGGTTCGAACACCGCCCTGGTCGCGCCGGTGGAGATCGGCGCCGGCGCCACCATCGGTGCCGGGTCGACCATCACCAAGGACGCGCCAGCCGGTGAGCTGACCGTGGCGCGGACGGGCCAAGTCACGGTGCACGGCTGGAAGCGCCCGGTGAAGAAGCCCGGATGAACGGTGGCCGCCTGCTGCGCGGCCCTGCAAGAGGACTCAGCGGATGTGCGGAATCGTCGGCGGTATCGCCCAGCGGGACGTGGTGCCGATTCTCATGGAAGGCCTGCGACGGCTCGAGTATCGCGGCTATGACTCGGCCGGCGTGGCGGTCGAGGTTGCCGGCGGCGGGGTCGAGCGGCGGCGGACCGAAGGCAAGGTACAGCGCCTGCAGGAGGCGCTCGACGCGGCGCCATTGGCGGGGGTGTGCGGCATCGCGCACACGCGATGGGCGACGCACGGCGTGCCCAGCGAGCGCAACGCCCATCCGCAGGTGTCCGGCCCGGGCGTGGCGTTGGTGCACAACGGCATCATCGAGAATCACGAGGCCCTGCGGCGGGAGCTGGTGGGGCTCGGCTACCGCTTCGAATCGGAGACCGACACCGAAGTCGTGGCGCACCGCATCCGTCATTACCTGGATGGACAGGCCGACCTGCTCGACGCGGTGCGCCGCACCGTGGCCGAGCTGCAGGGCGCCTATGCCCTGGCGGTGATCAGCAGCGAGGACCCCGACCGGATCGTGGTGGCGCGCGCCGGCTGTCCGGTGGTGATCGGTGTGGGCATCGGTGAGAACTTCGTCGCTTCTGACGTCACGGCGCTGCTGCCGGTGACGCGCCGCTTCATGTTCCTCGAGGAAGGCGACGTTGCCCTGGTCACGCGCGAGTCGGTGCGCGTCTGGGATGCCGCCGGCCAGCCGGCGCGGCGCGAGCAGAAGGAGAGCGCGCTGTCGGCCGATGCCATGGAGCGCGGCCCGTACCGGCATTTCATGCAGAAGGAAATTCACGAGCAGCCGCGCGCGGTCGCCGAGACGCTCAGCGAGCGCGTCGGCGCCGGCAGGGTGCTCGAGCAGGCCTTCGGGCCGGGCGCGCCGGAGGTGTTCGACGCCACCCGCGCGATACAGATCGTGGCCTGCGGCACCAGCTACCATGCCGGGCTGGTGGCGCGTTACTTCATCGAGAAGCTGGCGCACATTCCCTGCATGGTGGAGATCGCCAGCGAGTACCGCTACCGGCAGCCGGTCGTGCCCGAGGGCACGCTGTTCGTTACCATCTCGCAGTCCGGCGAGACACTCGACACTCTGGAGGCGCTGCGCGCCGCGAAAAAGATGGGCTACCTGGCGAGCCTCGGCATCTGCAACGTGCCGGAGAGCGCGCTGGTGCGCGAGTCGGACCTGGTGCTGATGACGCGCGCCGGTCCCGAGATCGGCGTGGCTTCCACCAAGGCCTTCACCACCCAGCTGGCGGCGCTGTCGCTGCTCGGGCTGGCCCTGGCGCGCCGCCAGGGCCTGAGCGCCAAGGGCGAGGCGGATCTCGTCCGCCAGCTCGCCGCGATCCCCGCGCTGCTCGAGCGGATTCTTGAGATGGATGAGGCGATCGAGCTGCTGGCGGAGCGCTTCGCCGACAAGCGCCATGCGTTGTTCCTCGGTCGCGGAATCCAGTTCCCGGTGGCGCTCGAGGGGGCGCTGAAGCTCAAGGAAATTTCCTATATCCATGCCGAGGCCTATCCGGCCGGCGAGCTCAAGCACGGACCGCTGGCGCTGGTGGATGCCGACATGCCGGTGATCGTCGTGGCGCCGAACAACGAGCTGGTCGAGAAGCTGAAGGCCAACATGCAGGAAGTGCGCGCGCGCGGCGGCGAGCTATTCGTGTTCGCCGACCCGAAGGCCGGCGTGGAGAACGGCCCCGGGGTCACCGTGATGGAGATGCCCGCTCACATCGAGGACTTCCAGGCGCCGATCGCCTTCACTGTGCCGTTGCAGCTGCTCGCCTACCATGTCGCCGTCCTCAAGGGCACCGACGTCGATCAGCCCCGCAATCTGGCAAAGTCGGTCACGGTAGAGTAGGAGCGGCTTCAGCCGCGACTTTTGT
>CAZOSZ010000020.1:0-20706 GCA_964582505.1 uncultured Ectothiorhodospiraceae bacterium
CATGGGCAAGTTGCCGATGAATGCGATCGCGTACACGAACGCACCGAGGAACAGCGCATAGGCGAGCGCGCCGTAGGCTAGCGTCAATAATCCAGCCATGACTCCCCTCTCCCATTCGTGGTTCTTGTAAGGGACCGGAAGCTACCGCAGAGCACTGCGGGCGGTCTTTGCAAACAGCGCAGTCGAGTGTTGTAATCCGGGCACCCGGACTCCCTGTGATCATGTTGCATCGCATGGCCCAACGCAGCAGACAGGCGACGCGCTCGTGCCTCCCCGCGGACAGGCAGAGGGTGGAGCGCTGCGGGCGTGACGGTTCCCGCAAGACCGGCTCGGCCGCGTACTGGGAACAAAGAACCCGCCAGGCGCTCCCCGGGTGGAGCATCGAGTGGCTGCAACCCGGCCCTGTCCAGGCCCGGCTGAGACGGCGCCGTTTCGGCGATGCTGCCGTGGTGGAAGTCGTCGGCCCGCCGCTGCGGCTTGGGCGCGACGCGGGCGCCGGCGGGTACCAACTGGTGGTGCAGCTGTCCGGCGACGGGCATTGCGAACTCGCCGGGCGCACCATCCGCCAGCGCGGCGGAGACCTGGTGCTGCTCGATCCGGATGCGCCCTACGAGGCGACCTACCCATGCGGCTGCCATGTCGTGATCTGGCATTTGCCCCGCGCACTGCTGCAACCGAGCCTCGCCGACTTCGGCATCGCCGGACATCGTCATCTGCCTGGCAAGGAAGCACGCGTTGCACTGCTTCGCCACTTTGCGCACACGCTCAGCCGCACCATGACCAGGCTTGAACCGGCGCTACACAACAGCCTGCTGATCCACCTGTGCGGCCTGACCGGACTGGCATTGGCGCCGGCCGCGAGCCCGGGCGCTGTCACGCAGAAGATCGACCGCGCGGCGCGACGCCAGCAGTTGCTTGAGTACGTGGAACGACACCTGCGTGACAGCCACCTTACGCCGGAGCGCGCCGCGCACGATCTTGGCATCTCGCGACGCTGGCTGCACGGGCTGCTGGAGCGCAGCGGCGCCAGCTTCTCGCGCTGGGTGACGGCCCGGCGCCTGCAGGAGTGCAGCCGCATGCTGGTCGACCGGCGCTACGATCACTGGTCGATTGCACGAATCGCGCTGGCCTGCGGCTTCAACGACCTGTCGACGTTTTACCGGCACTTCCGCGAGCACCATCACTTCACGCCGAGAGAGATTCGCCATCAGGCACGAGGCGGGGAGTTTCGGGATCATTCGCCCGTGCCGGCCACCCGCCGGCGGATGATCGCCGCCGCCTCGCGGCCCCATTCCGCATAGGCCAGCGGCCCGGGATGGAAGCCATCTGAAGCCATGTAGACGCGATCCAGCGGCAGTCGAGGCATCACCACCTCGCACTGCGCATCGAGTGCCGCGACACGCTCCAATAGCCGCGTGAACTGCCTGGCCCGGGCGCCGAGGTACCAGCGCAACGGTTGCGGCAGCGCCGGGAAGGCATGCATCGGCGGCAGGCTGGTCAGCAGCACGTGGCGAACGCCGAACCGGGCCTTGAGCATCGCCACCAGCTGGCGCTGCCGGACGACGAACGCGGCCGATCGCGTGCCCCCGATGACGTCATTCACGCCGACCGAGAGCAGCGCGACGTCGAACGGCTCGCGATCGACAGCCTCGAGGCGCGCGATCACGTCGGCAGCCTTCAGGCCGGTTCGCGCATGCACTGTCCACGACACTGAGAAATCCCTGCCAAGCTCGCGGACCATGGCGCCCGACAGGCCTTCCTCCTGGCCGGGTGCGCCGACGCCGGCCGCCGCAGAGTCACCGGCGATCAGCAGCCGAAGCGCGGGCCCCTGCCCCGCCGACCCAGCCCTCGGCCCGGGCGGCTCGGGGAGGCGCGGCGTGACGAGCCGAACCCTGAGGCCCTGCAACAACAGGACCGGGGCGAGCGCGACGGCGGCGAGGCGGTAGACCATGGTGGGGAAAGCAGGTGGAATAGCGATGTCCGGTCGACTGGTGCCACCATGCCGCCGGACCGGTCCGGACACAAGCCAGGAACCCCGAAACTCCCGATCCCGCACCATGAGCCCACTCATCTACACGCTGGACCTCACCGGCACCTTCGTTTTCGCCCTGTCGGGCGGGCTCGCCGCGGCGCGCAGCCGACTGGATCCGTTCGGTTTCATGGTGGTGGCGCTCGTCACCGGTCTGGGCGGCGGCACGCTGCGCAACCTTCTGCTCGACCTGCATCCGGTGACCTGGGTTGCAGACCCGTGGTACCTGGGCGTATGCATTGCCGCGGCGCTGGCGAGCTTTGCCTGGGCACGCTGGCTCGAGTCGCGCCTGAGCTGGCTGCGGATTGCCGACGCACTCGGACTGGGATTGTTCGTGGTGGCTGGCACGCAGCTTGCGCTGACCGCCGGCACCCATGGCGGCATCGCAGTCTTGATGGGCGTCACCACCGGCATCGCCGGCGGAATCGTCCGCGACGTCCTGTGCAACGAGGTCCCGCTGGTGCTGCAGAAGGAGATCTATGCCCTGGCCGCGCTGGCCGGCAGCGTGGCCTACGTGCTGCTCGACGCCAGCGATGTGGCCCCCCTGGTGTCGGCAGCGACCGCCTTCAGCCTGTGCGCCGGATTGCGCCTCGCCGCCATCCGCTGGAACCTGTCGTTGCCCGCCTACGGTGGCGGACGGATGACCTAGATGCTGCGGCCGACTGTCCTGCTTTTCCTCGGCCTGTTGGCAGCGGCACCGGTCAACGGGCAGAGCGTTGAGATCCTCGCCACCGATCCACCCGACGGCCAGGTGCTGAATGCCGGTGAGCCGCTGTACGTGCGGCTGGGCTACACCAGTGAGCAGCCGCTTCGATTCCAGGCGCGCCTCTACCACTACGCAACGGAACGCAGCGCAGGCCGCCGCAGCAATCCGGCGCCGGTTTAGCCGGCCGGCAAGGGCGAGGCGCTGGTGTGGATCGAGTACACCGGCATCGAGATTCTAGATGAACTTCGCATCATAACTTACGATGCAAGCTGGGCTTTAGTTCATCAAACCGTGTTGCCCATCGAGATCGAATGGCAAGCCGGCAGCCGTTCGCAATCGCGGCCCCGCGCCGCCTGGGTCGAGCCGTTGAGTGCCATTCAGCAACGGATGACCCACGACGCACTGGCCTCCGCCGTCGGGGACAACGGCGACGTCTGGCCCCTGCTCATCATGCTCGCCGGCTAGTCGATCCCCGGCTATTTCATCCTGCAGATCGTTCTGTTCCGCCGCTGGCATGGCGGCTGGCGCAAGGCCCCGCTGGTGATCGCCAGGCGCGTGCTGTCGCCGGCCTGAGCCCGCTCAGAGTGCCGGGCCCGCGCCCTCCCCGAGCAGCTCACGTCGCAGCAACGGGATGGGCGGCCCGCCATACGACAGGAAATTGTCGTGAAACTCGCGCCAGGCGGACTCGCCGCCGTGTACCGCGCTCCAGTCCTCCCGCAGCTTGCGGATCATGAGCTTGCCGAGCGTGTAATTGAGGTAGGCAGGGTCGTAAGTGCCCCGCGCGGCCTGCTGCCGGGCGTTGCCGGGGTCCTGCATGGCCTTGTCGCGAAACATCCGCTCACACTCCGCGACGCTCATGCCGCCGGTGTGCAAGCCGATGGCACAGAGGAACCGGACGTTGCGATACAGCGCCTTGTTGATCTGGCCCACCCGGTATTCCGCAGCACCGCCGGCGAGCCCGCCGTCGAAGCCCATTTCCCACATGGCTTCCTCTGTGTAGTGGGCCCAGCCTTCCGCAAACGCATAGCCGACGAACAGGCGGCCGATGGGGCTCGCGGCCCGTTTGGAATGCAGGAACTGCAGGAAGTGCCCGGGCCAGACCTCGTGAACCGAAGTCGACAACAGGTCGGCCTGCCCCGGCACGTAGTCCCGTTGTTCCTGCTCCGGCCATGACGGGTCCGGGGGCGCGATGTAATAGGTCGACGGCATCCCGAGGTCAAACGATCCGGCGATGCTGATGTAGGCGAAATTGCTGCGCGCGTAAGGCGGCGCCTCTTCCACGTCGATGGGATCGTCCGCGGGGATCGAGACCACCTCCTGCTCGACGACGAACCGCCGGCTCGTCTCCAGCTGGCGGCGCGCCGCCAGCACCGGCCCCCCTTGCGGCTTGTTCGCGTTCATCCTCGCCATGCAACCTTGGCGATCCAGTCCGGGGGCGAATTCCTCGCATGCCGCATCGAGCGCGGCCAGGTTTCGCTCCAGGTCCTCGCGCCCGACCCGCTCCAGAGTCTCGAGCGGAATCTCGACCCGCTCGGTGTCCCGGAGCATGGCGGCGAAAAGCTCGTGGCCGAGCGCAAATCCGTCCGTGGCGCCCGGGCGCAGAGCCTCGAACCACCCTGCCGTCGCCTCAAGTGCCTCGATCGCGCCCGCATTCGCCTCCGCAAACGCCTCCTGCAGCCGGGCCTCGCGGACTTCCGCGAACACCTCGGGCACGTCGTCACGCAGAAATGTGGCCATGCCGTCGAAGCTTGCATGGCCCTTCTCGACCCAGGTGCGTGGCATGGGGGTGCGCAGATTGGCGCGAAGCTGCTCAAGCGCACGCGGCAGATTGCGCGCGAATTCCGTGTAGGCCGCCATGCGCTGCTCCAGCGGCGCATAGGGGCGGGTCAGGTAGGGACCCGGGTCGATGGCGTCGGTGATCCAGTCGAAATAGAACTCGGGGTTGCGGAACGGCCATTCGGCCGTTTCCATCCAGAACAGGTTGCGGTCGATCACCGCGAGCAGATAGTCGCGCTCGAAGCGCTGTGCAGCATCGAGTGCGATGCCGTCGAACTGTGCGGCCTCCTGGCGCATCGCCTTGAGCCTGGCAATCTCGCCCAGGATTCCATCCGCGCTCCAGTCCGGAAGCTGCCCGTCGTACTCGTGGCGGCCGGCCGCAACGGCGAACAGCGGATGGGCAGCCAACCATTCCTCGATGAACCGTGTCGTGAAGGCGGTCCAGGCCTCACTCCCGGCCGGAGCGGGGGCCACGGCCTGCGGCGGTGGCGGCGTCTGCTGCTGCCCGCACGCGGCGAGCAACGGCAACATGCAGGCGAGCATCAGGGCGGGGCGGGCAAGGCGCATTGAACAGGCTCTCTCGGCGGTACGGCGGGCAATACTAGCCCGGAATCGTCCGGCGACGGCCGATTTGCGAGGGAATGTGACGCAACTTACGCATTTACGCGCACCCGCGAGACGGCGTCGCGGGGGTTGAAAAGCCAGGTCGGTACGCCTAAGGTTGATTGAGCGTTCAACTCAGTCGACCCATGACCCACGACACCCGGCAGCGAATCGTCCTCGAAGCGATGCGGCTCTTCTGGGAGAAGGGCTACGGTTCGACCAGCATTGCCGACATCCTCAAGGCGGCCGACGCCAACAGCGGCAGCCTTTATCATTTCTTCCCGAGCAAGCAAGACCTGCTGCTGGCGGTGCTCGACAGCTATCACGGGAGCATCTACCCGATGCTGCTCGAGCCCGCCTGGGAGGGCATCGACGATCCGATCGAGCGCATCTTCGCGCTGCTCGCCCGTTACCGACAGCTGATCATTGACACCGAGTGCTTCTACGGTTGTCCGATCGGCAGCCTGGCGCTGGAACTCCACGAACCCGATCCGCCGGTGCGCGAACGGCTGGCTGCGAACTTCGCGGCCTGGGCCGGCGCGGTGCGCGATTGCCTCGAGGCCGCCGGCAGTCGCCTGCCCGCCACGCTCGACCGGCACGAGCTTGCCCGATTCGTGCTGTCCGTCATGGAGGGCGGCGTAATGCTGGCGCGCACCGATCGCGACGTTGCGGTCTTTGATGGCTGCGTCGGGCAGCTGCGTCACTACTTTGAGCAACTCGAGCGCGCCGTCGTGCGCGAGCCTGACACCAAGGAGTCCTCATGAGTGCCCTCGCGTCCCTGCTGCTGGCCACTGCAGCCGTCGTCAACGCCTCGTATCAGCCCGCCGAGGGCGGCTTCGTGCTACGCCACGAGGCCGTGGTGCCTGCTCCGCCCGGAGAGGTCTGGGAGGCGGTCAGCACCACGGAGGGCTGGATGAGCTGGGCGGTCCCCTTTGCGCGCGTCGACTTCCGTCTCGGCGGACGCATCGAGACCAGCTACAACCCGTCGGCCCAGGCCGGCGATCCGGCCAACATCATCAGTCGCATCCTCGCCTATCTCCCCGGCCGCATGATCGCCTTCCACGCGGAACAGGCGCCGCCGGATTTCCCGCACCCGGAGCTGCTCGAAGGCCTGTTCTCCGTGCTGGAGATTACACCCCATGGCGAGGGTGAAAGCCGCGTGGCGGTGTCCGGTGTCGGCTACACCGACTCGCCCGGCCATCTCGAGCTGCGGGCGTTCTTCGAGCGCGGCAACGCCTGGACGCTGGAGCGGCTGATCGAGCGCTTCGCCAGCGGGCCGGTCGACTGGTCCACGCTGCAGCCACCGGAATCCGGCGCCGCAGCCGAACCCGACGACTCCCACTGACCACGACAACAATCCAAACGAGGAGAGGACAATGGAAGGTGCAACGATCAACTATCTGGCCGTGCTGGCCGCAGCAGTTTCGGCATTTCTGTTAGGCGGGCTGTGGTACTCACCGGTGCTGTTCCAGAAGGCCTGGCTGTCGGCCAGCGGCCTGTCGGCCGAGCAGGCGCAGTCCGGCCATCCGGCGATGATCTTCGGGGTTTCCTTCGTGCTGGCACTGCTCGCCGCCGTGGTGTTCGCGATGTTCCTCGGGCCAAGGCCATCGCTCGCCCTGGGTCTGGGCGCGGGGTTCTCCGCAGGCCTGTGCTGGGTGGCCGCCTCGTTCGGCATCAACTACCTGTTTGAGCGCAAAAGCTTCAGGCTCTGGCTGATCAACGGCGGCTACCATACAGTGCAGTTCACCCTCTACGGGCTGGTCCTGGCGCTCTGGCACTAGGGGGCCTGGCCGGCGGGAATTGCGGGTCGCGGCTGAAGCCGCTCCTACGCACCGCTCTTGCGGTGGAAATTCGCGGCTGAAGCCGCTCCTACGCACCGCTCCCGCTGTAGGAGCGGCTTTAGCCGCGAATTCGCTCGGCAAGAGCGGCCTCAGCCGGGACCCTCCCCCTCGGTTCAGGCCTCACCGCTCCGCCAGTGCCAGCCTCGCAGCCAGCGCGACGAATAACCCGGCCCCGAGTGCATTGAGCGCGCGGTTGAGCGCAGGCGTCGGCCGGACGCGGCGCAACGGCGCGACCAGAAGCACAAAACAGGCCAGGAACAGCAGGCCCTGCACCACGAACCACGTTCCGAGCGCGACAAAGGCCAAGGTCTTGTGCGCCGCGCCCGAGGCAATGAACTGCGGCAGCAGCGCAAGAAAGAACAGCGCGACCTTCGGGTTCAGCACATTGGTTAACAGGCCCTGGCGGAAAATGCCCCAACGGGTCGGGACGCCGGCGCCGGGGGCCGCGACCGAGGTGGAATGACCCAGCGCGGCACGCAACATGCCGGCCGCCAGCCACAACAGATAGGCCGCGCCCGCCCACTTGATGACCGTGAAGGCCTCCGCGGAGGCCGTCAGCAACGCGGCCAGGCCGAAAGCGGCCGCGAGCGTGTGCACGACGCAACCCGTGGTGATGCCGAGCGCCGCTGCCAGTCCGGCGCGCGGACCGAACTGCAGCGTGCGCGTCAGCGTGAGCATCAGATCCACGCCGGGCGTCGCATTGACCACCAACACCGTGACGGCAAACAGCCAGAGATGCTGTAGCCCGAGGGCCTCTGTCACCGCGTCGCCTCAGCCGCCATTTGACGCCCTCTCGAGCCGCAGCAGCCACTGCTTGCGCCACAACCCGCCGCCATAGCCGGTCAGCTTGCCATCCGCGCCGATCACCCGATGACAGGGCACCACGATGGCAATCGGATTGTCCCCGTTGGCCCGTGCCACCGCACGCACTGCGCTGGGCGCACCCAGCCGTCGCGCCTGCTCACGGTAGCTGCGCGTCTCGCCGTAGGGGATCGACCGCAGCTCCTTCCAGACACGCTGTTGAAAATCCGTGCCCGCCGGTGCCAGCGGAACGCTGAACTCGCGCAGCGTGCCGGCGAAATAGGCAGCCAACTGCTGCTCCATCTGCCGCCCCACGGTTGTCGTGCCTGGCACGAACACGCAGTCCAGCCGCCGCTCGAGTCGCTTGAGCTGCGTCTCCAGCATCCGCCGGTCGGTGAATTCCAGCAGCGCGACCGCTGTGTCGGTGGATCCCATCAACATCGGCCCGAGCGGCGTCAGCACCCGCGTGAGCTTCACCACCGTGGCATCGCGGCTGGCGCCCGCCGAGCGGCCGGTGATGCGTCGCAGGGCTTCCTGGAAGCCGCTCAATGAATCGAAGCCGTGATCGAAGGCGGCGTTCGTGACGGCGCTACCCTGGCCGAGCGCACCGAGCGCACCGGCCAGGCGGCGGGCGCGCTGGTAGGCCTGGAAGGTCATGCCGTGATGGCGCTTGAACCAGCGCCGTGCGGTGGCCGGCTCGATGCCACGCGCCCTGAGGTCGCCGTCGCGTAGCCGCAACGACGGGTCGGCCTCGATCTCCTCGATGACCAACTGGATCGGCGCGGGCGTCTCTCCGGGCAATTGCAGCGGCCGGCAGCGCTTGCACGGCCGGAAGCCGTGCGCCAGTGCCTCGCGCGCGCTGGGAAAAAACTCGACATTGCGCCGCATCGGCTTGCGCGCCGGACAAACCGGCCGACAGAAGATGCCGGTCGAGCGGACGCCGACGAAAAAGATCCCGTCGTAGCGGGAGTCGCGCTCCACCAGCGCGCGGTACATTTCGTCCGGGGACGGCGCCGGGTCAGGCGAGTCGGGCGGCTCGGATACCTGGAGAGGGTATGCGTTCATGGCGGTACCTTAGCCGCTCGCATCGCGACCTGCGACCGGAAAATGAACATGACTATGGCACCCTAGTCACCACACTCCAGCCGGCGCCCCGCGGGGTCATCGACCGGCCGGCAATCCAGCGGATAGCCCACCACCTCCCATACACCGACGTGGCCGCGGGCCAGCATCAGCGCGAAATAGCGCGGATGTTCGCGCAGCCAGCCCAGGGATGGCAGCCATGCCGCCAGATTCATACTGAGGTGTTCCAGCCAGGTCCCGTCCGCCTGGATCCGATCGAACAGCGTCTCGACGTCCGCCATGGCGAGCATGTGCTGCACTTTGCCGAAATTCGGGGGCGCCCCAAGCGACTGCAGCATGCTCGCGTAGGAGGACCGCGAGCCCGGATCGCCCAGCGCCCGTGCGTAGCCCTCGGCCACTCGCGGGATATCCGCCTCGCTAACGGTCGCCCGGGCAGGACCGAGAACGTACCACTCCGTTGCACTCGCGAACTGGCCCCGGTTGGCCATTTCCACCGAAATCATCCAGGCCGTGGTGAACCAGCCACTCAACTCCACCGCCCGTCGTGCCAGCCGCTCCCCCTCGGCCTCCTGTCCCGACAGAAACCGGGCCAGGCCGAGGTAGCCGACGTTGATGGCCACCAGCGGATCACTCAGGAATGCGGACTCGAGCACGGCCGTCGCGCGGTCGATCTGCCCCAGCGTCAGCCAGAACAACCCGAGCCACATTCGCGCGGTGCTGTCGCTGAGTTCCGACTCCGCGGCACGCTCCATCAGCGCAATGCCCTGCAGCATGATCTCCGCAACGCCGGTGTCCATCAGTCGATAGCCTTGCACCGCAAGCAACAGCGGCAGGTCGGAGTTGAGCGCCAGGGCGCGATCGACCGCCGGATCGACAAGCTGCATGATGGCATTGCGATCGAGCTGCGTGGGATAGCCGCTGAGCGAATGGACCTGGGCCGTGGCAGCCAGAAACGCCCAGGCCTCTGCAAAGTCCGGGTCGCGGCCGACGGCGAACTGGAAGTCTGCCAGGGCATCATCGAGGTCGACCCGCTGGTAGAAGCGGGTCCGGCCGCGCAGGAATCGTTGATAGGCCTCGAGGTCCCGCGTGGCCGCGGCGACCGCCACCTTCTGCGTCCCCAGCACGCCCTCGAGAGCCGTGGTGATCGACTGGGCGATCTCTTCCTGGACTTTGAAGATGTCGATGAGCTGGTGGTCGAAGGTTTCCGACCACAGGTGTGTGTCGCTGTCCGCGTGGATCAGCTGCGCCGTGATCCGGACCCTGTCGCCCTGCTTGCGCACCGAACCCTCGAGCACGTGCGCCACGTTCAGCGTGGCGGCGATCGTCGGGAGCGAAGCGTTCGATCCCTTGAAGGAGAACGCCGAGGTGCGCGACGCGACCTTCAGGCCGTCGATGCCGGCGAGAATGTTCAGCAGTTCCTCGGCGATGCCGTCGGCGAAGTACTCGTTTTCGGGATCCGGACTCATGTTGACGAATGGCAGCACCGCAATCGAGGGCGGCGCCTCCGCAGCCGTTACGGCCTCCGCGGCCGGCCCCGGTATCGCCGTCTGCGTCGCCGGATCCTCACGCTGCCCCATGAAGAACCAGCCGAGGGCCAGCACCGTGATGGCGCCCACCGAGGCGTAAAAGCGCGTGTTGCCCACCCTGCTCCGTGCGAGCTGCATGCCGTCCGGCGTGAGGTCGAAGATCCAGGCCAGCACCAGGGCGATCGGGAAACCGATCAACACCAGGAACGTCACCAGCCTGGGCGCCCATTCCGGCAGGCTGAGCTGCGGGGCGAGCAGATCCCCCGCCTGCATCACCAGCCAGCCGACCACGACGTAGGCGGCGGCGACCTTGAAGACGTTGCGGCGTTGCAATTCGCTGAACAGACTCAAGGCGGCCGGCCCCCTGCCACGGTGGTTCGCCAGATACTACACGGCCGGACAGCGGTCTACCGCCCCCGGGCGCTCGGGACAGGCCAAGATCGTGCCGTATACTTCCGCCATGACCCGCCGGCGCTTCGAAGATCTGCCGCAACGCCTCGCCGAGTTCGCCGCGGAGCGCGACTGGGAACAGTTTCACTCGCCGAAAAACCTCGCTATGGCGCTGGCCGCAGAGGCCGGCGAGCTGCTCGAGCATTTCCAGTGGTTGACCGAAAGCCAGAGCGCCGGTTTGTCTGCCGGCGAGCTCGAGGCTGTGGCGATGGAACTGGCCGACATTCAGATCTACCTGGTCAGGCTGGCCGACAGGCTCGGCGTCGACCTGGCCGAGGCCGCGCATCGCAAGATCGATCTGAACGCCGAGCGGTATCCCATCGATAAGGCGCGCGGCAACGCGCAAAAGCGCTAGGCGGAAGGTGCTCTCAAGCAAATGCCGTCCGCGCGGCCTCTTTCAGCGGCGCAGCGTCCGCGCCTGGCGGCGCAGGCGTGGATGCTCCGGCGGCAACTGCTCGCCGTCATCGAAGCCGAAGGTGGGCGTCACCACCCCAACCGGCGCGGCGGTTCCGGCGGCTTGGGCCGCGTCTCGCGCAGCCTTTCGGCGAACTCCTCGTCGATCTTGAAGATCTTCAGCTCCCAGTTGGTCGCCTGCCCCTGGATTCGCAGGCGGAAGCGACCGCTGTGCTCGATCAGCATCTCGCCGCGACCCACGCCGGCGTGGCGCGCTACCCGGCCGATGAACTCGTTGGTGCTTGCGTTGTACAGGTAGACCTCCAAGTGCGCCGGTTTCTGGTCGATGGCACTCGGCGGCCGGCTCCACCACTCGATCAGCCAGGGCGAATCGACGTAGAACGGTTCGGTCTGCGTCTGGCCGATGCCGCGAAACTCGCGCACCAGCAGCTCCGCCGCCGCGACCGGCGTGAGGCCGATCAGAAAAGCGGTAAGCATCCAGGCAATCCTGAATCTCATGCACCACTCCGCGGCCCGCGGCAGGCCGTCACGTGTCGGTTGAACACTTCGAGCTCGGCGGCCGTCGCAAGTTGTCCGTCGCCGTCGGCGTCGAATCCCGCCAGCATCGCCTCCAGCCTGGACCACGGATCCCGGCGCAGCTCTTCGAGCAGCGCCTCATCGAGTTCCGCCGCCACCCGGGCGCGAGCACGCAGCAAGTCCTCCGCACCCCGCCCGGCGACGACGCCACCCTGTCGCCCCGGGCCGTCAAACTCCGCCATCTGGTCGATGGTCAGGGTGAGCACCAGGTAGCAGTGCAGCGCACGGGCCCGGGCCTCGGCCGGTAACAGGGCCTCGGCGCCTGCCGGCCCCGGCCCCCGCTCGCCGCAGCCGGCCACCCACAGCACCAGCATTGCAGCACCCAACCCCGCCATGGCAGAAGCAGCGCTCGCGCTAGATTTCATCACCTCGTCCGCCGCTGTCGTATTATCACCCCGGCGTCGCGACCTCGCCACGCCTCGCAATCGCGATAGCCTAGCAAATCCAAGCCTTCCGACCGAGCAACGGGGGGATGAGCTGTGAGCATCGCAAAAGCAGGCTTGGCCTCAGGCCTGGTCGGCGGCGCGCGCACCGCGCTGCTGGGCGTCGGCCTGCATTTCTTCATTGCCGTCGTCGCCGGTTTCGTACTTGCGATTGCGATGACGCGGATCGCAGCATTGAGACTATCGGTGCTCATCACGGGCGCGGGCTTCGGCATCGCCGTCTATTTCTTCATGCAGAAGATCGTGCTGCCGCTCTCGCAAGTGTCGATGCGGCAACCCGACGCGACCGGAATGGCCGTCGGCCTTGCGATTCACGTCCTCATATTCGGCGTGCCGATGGCGTTGGTCGCGCGCCGGCTGCTGCCAGGGCATACCTGACTCGGCCGAACTGCGACACTGCGAAACTACGAAACCACGACCCGGCACCCCGACATGCGCAAGACACTGGCAGGCGCCACCCTCGCCGCAATCCTCCTGATCATGCTCGTCGTGGTCATCGCCTGGGCCCCCGACCGACCGGTGGACGAACTCAAGGCGCGCTGGGCTCCGCCACCGTCGGTGTTTGTGCCGCTGCAGGGCATGGCCGTGCATCTTCGCGATGAAGGCGTGGCCGGAGCCCCGCTGCCGATCCTGCTGCTGCATGGCACGTCGGCCAGCCTGCACACCTGGGACGGCTGGGTCGATGCACTGGTTCCCGGCCGGCGCGTGATTCGCATCGACTTGCCGGGCTTCGGCCTGACCGGTCCGTTCCCGCACGACGATTACGACGTTTCGCGGTATGTCGAATTCATCACTGCGCTGCTCGACAGTCTGGAGATCCCGCGGGTGATCATCGCCGGCAACTCCTTCGGCGGGCAGGTCGCCTGGGAGACGGCCGTCACGGCGCCGGCGCGCGTCGCGGCGCTGATCCTCGTCGACGCGGTCGGCTACCCCTTCGAGTCGGAGTCGATACCGATCGCGTTCCGTATCGCCATGTCTCCGACATTTCAGCCCTTGATGAACTACATGCTGCCGCGCCCCGTGGTCGCCGCCAGCGTGCACGACGTCTATGGCGACCCGTCGCGCGTCACCGACGAGCTGGTCGACCGCTACTATGAGCTGAGCTTGCGCGATGGCAACCGTCGTGCCCTCGGCCTGCGACTTGAGAGCATCGTGCCAAGCGAAATCAGCGCCGCGCGGATCGCCACGCTGACCCAGCCGACCCTGATCCTGTGGGGCAGGAAGGACCGGCTGATTCCGCTGGCGTACGGCGAGCGATTCGCGCAGGACATTGCCGGCAGCCGGCTGGTGGTGTTCGACGGCCTGGGCCACGTGCCGCACGAGGAGGACCCGGAAGCCACTGTGGCGGCGGTACTGCGATTCCTGGACGAGTTGCAGGAGCCATGACCATGCCGCCACGCCGGGGAACTTCCCGCCTCGAGGGGTTCAGCGATGCCGTGTTCCCCTTCGCGGCCACGCTGCTGGTGGTGTCACTGGAAGTGCCTAGGGACTTCGACGCGCTGGTCAGCCAGCTCTACGGCTTCACCGCCTTCGCCATCACCTTCGGTGCGCTGGTGGCGATCTGGACGATCCACCGGGCCTACTACCGCCGCTATGAGCGGAGCGACGGCTGGACCGTGTTGTTCAACAGCGGCCTGCTGTTCGTGGTGCTGTTCTACGTGTTTCCGCTGAAGTTCCTCACCGAAAGCTTCTTCAGCGGCGTCCTGGGCCTCGGCAGCTCGGGCATCACGGTCGACAGCATCGAGGAGCTGGCGCAGCTCTTCACGCTCTACAGTGCCAGCTTCGCGGCGATCTTCCTGTTCATCACGCTGCTGTACTGGCACGCGTGGCGCCGCCGCGCAGCGCTCGGGCTCGATGCGCGGCAGGCCTGGAAGGCTGCATACCTGTCGCGACATTACCTCCTGTTCGCCCTGGTCGGATTACTGTCAATCGGCGTGGCGGCCGCAGGTTGGGGCATACAGTTCGGCGTGCCGGGGTTTTTCTACGTCATCCTCGGGCCGGCCTGCTACGTGCACGGCGTATGGAGCCAGCAACATCAACCACCAGCCGGCGCCGCCACGCCGACAGCGTACAAGTAGCACTGAGCATTGGCTATTCGGCTTGAAGTGATTCTGCACCCGCTGCAATAGCCATCGGCCAACTTCCTGGACGCAAGCTGACAATCAGAACTGGCCGAAAATCGCGGTCAACTCCAGCTCTTCGTCGATCACCAGGCCTACTCCGGGGCAATAGACCTTTGGATCGGGATCGTCTTCCGGCTCGAGGGCGTCGGTATCCTCGATCATGACGCAGTTCTCAAACTGTCCGGCGGGCACTGTCACGGTGAGGCCCATGGCGACGTGCCGGCCTCGATCCAGCGCCACACCGGGCGCGATCTCCTGGAAATAGCCTGCACCGAGCAGAAAGGCGCCTCCCGGCATGATGAGGCCCGGCAGCGCGCCGTTCTCGCCGGCGAGCCAGGCGCCTTCGTGATTGTCGATCTCACCATCCTCGTAGTTGTCCACGTCCTCACCGAAGTAGTACACATCGCCCGTGTCCTTGCACACGGCGAAAAAGTTTCGGGAGACCTCGTCAATTTCTCCGTCCTCGAACTCCCGCTCCTCGACCACCCGGGCGTTGACCCGGATCGTCTCGCCATTGAGTTCGAACTTGATTTTCCGCGTCTCGTTGAGCACCGAGATCCAGACTTCCTCCAGTTCGTCGCATTCTCCGTCGGCCAGGCAGGCGGCGTTGGTCAGGTAGAGCTGGTAGCCGACGTTCAGGCTGAAATAGTTGTTGCCGCCTGTGGCGCGGAACTTGCAGTCCGCGATCGGGAACTCGTCCGTGAAATCTTCCTCGGCAACGGCGGCTGCCGGCAGAATCAGCACCAGGGCCAACGAGGTCACTTTCTGTACATTCTTCATGATCTTTCTCCACAGCGCGTTCCGTTCACCGGCATTGACGACGCACACTTGGAAATCCTTCGCCTGGCTGCATCCATCCGCCCCGGTGTCGCGAACGATCGCCCTTCGGCCGGGCAGGTCGGTGGACGAATTGCCTGCTGTCTGCCATACCTGAACCCAGCAGCGAAGGATTCCGGGCGGTTGCGCGTCATAGCATCAGGCCGCGGGGGAACCTGTTGGAGATTTCAGCACTCTCTGGAAGGGCCTTTGCCAGGCGAGTCCTCGCCGGCGACGAAGCCGCGTTTCGGGAGCTGTTCGACCAGTTCTTCCCGAGGTTGTACCGCTATGCCCTGGTTCGGCTGGACGGCAACCAGGAAGCCGCCTCGGAAATCGTGCAGCAGACCTTCTGCAAGGCCATCGAGCATCTGGCCAGCTATCGCGGCGAGGCCGCGCTCTATGCGTGGTTCTGCCGGATCTGCCGCAATACGCTCATTGACTACTGCCGGAAAAGGAATTTCGAAGTGCTGCACGTCGTATCAACCGACAGGGATCCGGCGACCGCGGCCGTGCTGGAGGCACTGACGGTGCCGCTGTCCCGTGGCCCGGAGGCCCTGTCCGAGCAACGTGAAATCCGCCAGTTGGTGCAGGCGGCCCTCGACGCGCTGCCGGAACACTATGGTGACGTGCTGGAGTGGAAATACGTGGAAGAAATGTCCGTAGCGGAGATCGCGGCCCGGCTGGAGCTGGGCTACAAAGCGGCGGAATCCCTGCTGACTCGCGCGCGCAGCGCTTTCCGTGAAGCAATCCGGTCGGTTGTTGAACTGGCAGATCGGCTCCCGGCTGCCGGCGTCGCAAGGTCGGATTCAAGCATGAAAGGGCCGCTGCGATGACGGATGAACAGCGGCCTGGCGGCGAGACAGGGCGGAGCCCGGTGGTGGACGACTCACTTGCCGGCCTGCTAAAGGCGTGCGGCCGCCGGCCGCAGCCATCGCCGGAGGCCCGCACCCGTGTCTTTCATGCGGCCCATGGCGCGTGGCGCGCCGTGGTCCGTCGCCGACGCCGCCGCGCAAACCTGCTGCTCTCCGCCGCCGCCGCCGCATTCGCCATGGTCGCATTCCTGGTCGTGTGGCGGACGCTCCCGCCACCGCACGCAGAGTTCCCCGTGGCATTCATTGACAGGGTGCTCGGCGATGTCCTGGTCCGTCGCCCCGGCGGCGACTGGCATCCGCTCACGCCCGCGGCGGGCCTCCAGCCAGGCACGACTCTGCGGACGGCGCCGGGCGGCGGGATCGGACTCCGGCTGCCCGGGGGCGCGTCGCTGCGCCTGGCGGAAAACACCGAGGCCAGTCTGATCGCCGCTCAGCTCGTCGGCCTGGCCCGGGGGGCAGCGTACGTCGACGCGCAGACCGGCGCTGACAAGCTCGAGATCCGCACGGCGGCCGGCGTGGTCCGGAACCTCGGAACCCAATTCGAGCTGCGTTACGAACAGAGCACTCTGCGCCTGAGTGTCCGCCAGGGCGCGGTCTTGCTGCAGGGCCTGGACCGGGAGATCCGGGCCGAGGCCGGGCAGCGTCTGACGCTGGATGCCTCCGGTCACTTGCAGCGTGAGACCATTCCAAGTTACGACAGCGACTGGGCATGGGTGCAGGATCTGGCCCCCTCGCCCGACCTGCAGAATCTGCCTCTGTTGCAGTTTCTTTCCTGGGTGGAACGGGAAACCGGGCGCAAAGTGCACTTCGCGCAGCCGCGGGTCGAAGCCAAGGCACGGGAGACATTTCTGCACGGCCGCCCGGGGCGGTTTACGCCCATGGACGCCCTTGCAGTCATGCTCGCCACGACAGACTTCCGGTACGTGGCGGGCGAGGACGTTATCCTGATCGAGGAGGCCGAACCCTGAGGCGGCTCGCGGCCATCATGCTCCTGGCCGCGGTGGTCACGCCTGCCGGTGCCTCAGAGTTCAAGGGGCGCTCGCTCGTCGAAGTCATTGCCGCGCTCGAGGCTGACGGACTGGTCGTTTACTACAGCAGCGACCTCGTCCGGCCCTGGATGATCGTGCGTGAGGAACCGCTGGCGGTCGATCCGGCGTCGATCCTCGAGGAGATCCTGCGACCTTTCGACCTTGCGACCCAACGCGGCCCGGAGGGGAGCTGGTTGATCGTGCGTCGTGCCGGCCGACCGCCCGATTCGACCGGCACCATCCTTGGTGTCATCCGGGACGCCGCCACGGGCCGACGCGTCGCCCGGCAGCGGGTCCTGCTCGATCCCGGGACCTCCGACACCCTGACCTCACCGCGCGGACAATTCAGTTTCCGGCAGCTGCCCCCCGGGCATTATCGCCTGCGGGTCGGCGACGCCGGTTCCGAGGTCCTGGCCACGGTGGAAGTGTCGGCGGGACGGACCACTGTCCTGGAGATCGAGGTCAGGACGCCGGACGTCAGCCAGCTGGAGACGGTGGTCGTGACCGCCAGCCGTTACGCACTGATGGAGTCGAGCATGGCTTCACCCCGGTTCCTGCCCGTGGAACTCATCGAAGCACTGCCAAAACTGGGCGACGATCCGATGCGGGCGATCGCGAGGCTGCCAGGCGCGGCCACCGGTGGCTTCACGGCGCATTCCCACATTCGTGGTGGCGAACGCGGCGATACGCTGGTGCTGTTCGATGACCTTCGCCTGAGAAACCCATTCCATCTGAAGGACTTCCAGAGCATCTTCAGCGCAGTGAACCCGGCCACGATCCGCAGCATGGAAGTCTACACCGGCGTCGTGCCAACCCACTTCGGTGACAGGATGAGCGGTGTAGTCGAAATCCGTTCCCTGGAAATCCCGGTTCAGCCGCAGCAGGAAATTTCGCAGAGCCTGTTCAACAGCTCGCTGGCGAGCACGGGATCGCAGCGCGACGGGCAAATCGACTGGGTCGCTGCCATCCGCCGCGGCAATCTCGACCTGTTGCTGGACCTTGTGGACCCCCGTCTGGGGGCGCCCAGCTACCTGGACCTGTACACCCGTTTCGGAGTACAGGCCAGCGACCCGGTTCGCGCAACGGCCAACGTGCTCGCGTTCCACGACAGAATCCGGCTGTCTGATTCCGACCAGGAAGAGAACGCGAGCGGCGACTACCGGGACCAGTACTACTGGCTGCGTCTCGAACTCGATCCGGGCGATGGGCTGCGTGGCTACCTCCTGATCGCCCGCACCAGGCTTTCGAGCCACCGTCGCGGGGATGTGGACCAGTCCGGCATCAGTACGGGTCAGCTCGAAGATCGACGTTTGTTCACCATCGACAGCATCAAGACCCACTGGTCATCGTGGATCGGCGATCGACTCGGGCTGTCGGCCGGCGGCGAGGCTTCGTTCTCGCGGGGCCGCTACGATTACCGGGACACGGTGGATTTCGACGTGCTGTTCGACCTCGCGGGCGCGCCGGCCGAGAGATTCAGAAGCCGCAATTTCCACCTGCGCCCCCGCGGCGAGCAGCACGCCGCCTACCTGGGTGGTCGGTGGGCTTTCACCGACCGGCTGACCGGCGAACTTGGCCTGCGCTGGGACAAGGAGACATTGTCCGCCGCCGACGAAAATCTGTTCAGCCCCCGCCTCGGGCTGGTGTACGAAGCCGGGCCGGCCACGACCCTGAGGCTGACCTGGGGGCGCCAGATCCAGTCCCAGGGGGTCGACGAGTTGCAGGTCGCCGACGGCAGCATTGAGTACTTCCGGCCGCAGCGTGCGGACCATGCAGTGCTGAGCCTCGAACACCGCACGGCCTCAGGCATCGACCTGCGCGTCGAGGCCTACGAGAAGACGATGTCCCGCTTGCGGCCGCGATTCGAAAACCTGCTGAATGACCGCATCCTGCTGCCAGAACTCAAACCTGACCGGATTCGGCTCGAGCCAGGGGCCGCGACCGCCCGTGGCGTCGAATTCAGCGCGGCGCGACACCATGCGGGCCCGTTCGGCTGGTGGTTCAGCTACACATGGTCACGGGTCGAAGATGAATTTGCCGGTGGCAGCCTGCCGCGCTCGTGGGACCAGGCGCATGCGATCCAGACGGGGCTGGACTGGACGCACGGACCCTGGCGACTGGTCGTCGCGGGCAATTACCATTCGGGTTGGCCGACCACGGCGGTGTTTCTCGCTCAAGTGGAGCCGCTGCCGACGATCGGCACCGGTCCGCGTAATGCAGAGCGCCTTGGTGACTTCCGCAGCATCGACTTCCGCCTGTCGAGAGACTGGCGATTCCCCACCAGCCGTCTGACGGTGTTTATCGAGCTGAGTAATGCATTCAATCGCCGCAACGACTGCTGCGTGGAATACGAGTTCGAGACAGGGGACGAGGATGAAGAGACCGGCGCCGACACGGAGCCGGCCCTGGATCTGAACCGGCTGGACTTCTTCCGGGTTTTTCCTTCCCTCGGCTTCACGTGGCGGTTCTAGCGCCGCCAGTCTTCACAGCGCCCGGAAACCTGGACAGGCCGCGGTTCGTGCGGCTACCGGGCGGGAATCACCCCGGGCACCCTGAGCGGCGTCGGACTGAGGGTCTTGGCCGCGACGCATTCCGATAGCACCCGCCCGTCGCGTGAGGCCTGGATCGTGAATGCATCGTCGCCGGAACGGGCGTCCAAGTGATAGCGCTCGCCCTCGAGCGCCGCAAAGCTCAACGAACACGTCCCGTGCAGGTTCTCCGCCGCCGCCCGGACCAACAGCCGCAACTCGCCCGGCGGGACCCGGATGCCTTCGTCCGTCCAGTACTGCGGCCGCGGCAGGCCGTTGATCGCTACCGGTTCCACCACCATACCCGCAGTGGGCGTTCCCAGGGCCGGCAGCGCCAGCATCGCGTGCGGTTGTGCCGGCTGCGGCGGCCGGAATCGGGTCGCGCAGCCGCTGGCCAGCATAGCCGGCAGCAAGCCAATGAACAGCCAGGAAATGATTCGCCAGGGCATTTGAACCCGCCAGCCGAGCCGAGCGCCTGTGACAATTCTAGCTCCCGCGCGCGCAAACGCAGCACCACAGTTCACGCCGGCGGATGGGTGTCGGACCTGGAACCCCGGATCCAGGGGTCCCGAAAGTGGCCCTCGCTTTGGCCCATCAGGATTCTTGAGCTACCCGGCCGCCTCCCGTGCCGCCTCTGAGGATCTCCATCAGAGTCAGCCGGAGGCCTGCGCGCGCGCGCGCCGCCACCATTGCCGCCCACGGCGACGAGCTTGCCGTCGGATTGCTGGACAATGGATGCCAGTTCTTCCGAGCCCCCAAGGTCAATGCGCGAGATGCCGTCGACGCTGAACGTGCTGTCGATCGCTCCGTCGGCGGTTACTCGAACCAGCAGAATGCTGGCATCCACGCTGTGAGGTCCGTTGGTGCCGCAGGGGCGCACCCCGACCTCGGTACTCCACAGCCCGGCAATCCAGTTCGCCGGCACGCCGAGCGCGCCGGTGTTATTGGGCCCGGCGGCCGCAGTCTTAGCGGATGGCGAAAGTCCTCAGCATATCGTGCCCCGCCGGATCTGGAACCTCGGCGATCCAGGCGTAACCGCCGGGCTCGAACTCGACATGCAGGTAGGCTGTCGCACCGGCGGTCATCTCCAT
>CAZOSZ010000021.1:0-5602 GCA_964582505.1 uncultured Ectothiorhodospiraceae bacterium
CAGTTCAGAACAGGCTGGCCTGCGGGGTCGGCGGCCGGAACAGCTGGCAGTCGAGATCGAAGGCCTTGCCGCTGGCATAGCCGAGCCGCTGCGTCGCCACCTTGAAGCGTCGCGCGAGCAGCTCGGCGAACACGCCCTCGCCCTTCATGCGCAGGCCGAAACGCGGTTCGTTGTCGCGGCCGCCGCGCATCTGTTGCACCAGGCTCATGACGTGTGCGGCGCGCTCGGGCATGTTGAGCTCCAGCCATTCGCGGAACAGCTGCGCCACCTCGCGCGGCAGGCGGACGAGCGTGTATCCGGCCTGGATCGCGCCGGCCTGGTGCGCTTGTTCCAGGATCTCCTCGAGGTCGGCATCAGTGACCATCGGGATCACCGGCGAGACCATCACGCCGACCGGCACACCGGCCTCATGGAGTGCACGGATCGCCTGGATGCGCCGGTGCGGTGCGGAGGCCCGCGGCTCGAGCCGGGCTGACAGCCGGTTGTCCAGGCTGGTGACCGAGACGAACACCGCCACCAGCCGGTCACGAGCCATCGCCGCGAGCAGCTCGAGGTCGCGCTCCACCATCGCGCTCTTGGTAACGATGGTGCAGGGATGTCGCGCCTCGGCCAGCACCTCGAGCACTTGCCGGGTGATCCGGTAGCGACGCTCGATCGGCTGGTAGGGATCGGTGTTGGCGCCGAGGTTGATCGGGCTGGGCCGGTAGCCGGGCTTGGCCAGCGCCGCGCGGAGCCGCTCTGCTGCGTTGGTCTTGGCGTACAGGCGGGTCTCGAAGTCCAGCCCCGGCGACAGGTTCAGGAAAGCGTGGCTCGGCCGCGCGTAGCAATAGACGCAACCGTGCTCGCAGCCGCGGTAGGGATTGATGGACTGCTCGAACGGCACGTCCGGCGAATCGTTGCGCGCGATGATGCTCCTGGCGCGCTCCTCGGTGACAGTGGTCGCCGGTCGCCCGGGTGGGTCGTCCGCATCAGGGAACCAGCCGTCGTCCTCGGCCACGCGCCGCACGCTCTCGAAGCGCCCCTCCGGATTGGAGGCGGCGCCGCGACCCTTGATGCGTGTCATCGTGGCGAGCGGCTCAGAGGCCGACGTTGTTATGCTCGAACACCCGGTCGGCGCGATAGCTGGAGCGCACCAGCGGGCCGGACACCACTTCGAGAAAGCCCATGTCGAGGCCGATGTGCCGGTACGCGGCGAACTCCTCGGGCGTGACGAAGCGCTCCACCGGCAGGTGGTTCGGTGTCGGCCTGAGGTACTGTCCGAAAGTGACAATGTCGACGCGGCGCGCTTTCAGCTCCTCGAGCGTCTCGCGGATCTCGGTCTCGGTCTCGCCGAGACCGAGCATCAGGCTGGTCTTGGTCAGCACCCCGGGGCGATGCCGCTTGGCATGTTCGAGCACCTCGAGCGTCTGCTCGTAACCGGCGCGCGGATCGCGCACCGGGTGGGTCAGCCGGCGCACGGTCTCGAGGTTCTGTGCGTACACCTCGAGGCCCGATTCCACCACCGTCTCGATCGCGGCGAGATCCCCCTGGAAGTCCGGCGTCAGCGCCTCGACCGCGGTGTCGGGATTGAGCTGCTTGATGGCGCGCACGCAGGCGGCATAATGCGCGGCGCCACCGTCAGGCAGGTCGTCGCGATCCACGCTGGTGATCACCACGTAGCGCAGCCCCATGAGCTGCACCGAGCGCGCCGCGTTGAGCGGTTCCTCGGCATCCAGCCAGCCGTGCGGGTTGCCGGTATCGACCGCGCAGAACTGGCAGGCCCGCGTGCACACCGAGCCCATGATCATCAGCGTCGCCGTGCCGTTGTTCCAGCACTCGCCGATGTTCGGGCACATGGATTCCTCGCAGACCGTCGCCAGGCGATGCTCGCGAACGTTCTGCCTGACCCGCGCGTAGCCTTCGCCCGCCGGCATCCGGGCGCGCAGCCAGGGGGGCTTGCGCAGGATCGGCACGGTCTCGGCGCGGCGGTTGGACTTGACGCCGTTCTTGATTGCCGTCACGCCATGCTCGGTACGGAATTTTGCGCCGCTTTTGACGGCCGCCGGCCGGACGATCGGGATGCCCTTGAAGTTCGCTTCCATGGGCGCGAATTCTCGCATGCCGCGGGAGATTGCGGAAAACCCTGGTTGATAATGCGAACGATTCGCATTACAGTCCGTCACACCTTGATCATGCAGGCAAAATTCATGGCCACGTTGCGCCGGTCCGCGACCGGTTTCACCCTTGCCAGCGCCCTGCTCGCGCTGGGCCTGGCCGCCGGCTGCGGGCGTTCGCCGCAGTCCGAGGCCGGCGTGCTGAACGTCTACTCGGCGCGCCACTACCAGAGCGACGAGGCCCTTTACGAGGCCTTCACGCGCGCCACCGGCATCCGGGTGCGCCGCATCGAGGGCACCGACGATGCGCTGATCGAACGCATCCTGCAGGAAGGCGACGCCAGTCCCGCCGACGTGCTGGTCACGGTGGATGCCGGGCGACTGTGGCGCGCCGAGCAGGCCGGCGTGTTCCAGCAGGTCGAGTCGCCGCTGCTGCGCGAGCGCATTCCCGACAACCTGCGCCACCCCGAGGGCAAGTGGTTCGGCTTTTCCAGTCGCGCGCGGATGATCTTCTACGACCCGGAGCGCATCGAGGAAGGCGCGATCTCCGATTATGAGGATCTGGCCGACCCGCGCTGGGCCGGCGAGCTGTGCATCCGCTCCGGCGGCAACATCTACAACCTCTCGCTGATGGCCTCGCTGATCGCGCATCACGGTCTCGAGGCGGCCGAGTCCTGGGCGCGCGGCGTGGTCGCCAACTTTGCCCGGAACCCGCAGGGCGGCGACACCGACCAGATCCGCGCAGTCGCCGCCGGCGAGTGCGGCATCGCGGTGGCCAACAGCTATTATTTCGCGCGCCTGCTCGCTTCCGGGGACCCGGCCGACCGCGCGGCGGTGGAGAAACTGCGCTGGGTGTTCCCCAACCAGGACGATCGTGGCACGCACGTCAACATTTCCGGCGCCGGGATCACCGCCGGTGCGCCGAATGCCGCCCAGGCGCTCGCTTTCCTCGAGTTCCTCGCCTCCAGCGAGGCGCAGACGCTGTTCGCGCGCGGCAACAACGAGTACCCGGTGGTAGCCGGCGCCGCCCTGCAGAACCCGGCGCTGGAGCAGCTCGGCCCGTTCCGGGCCGACCCGATCGACGCGGCGCTGTACGGCGTGCACCAGGCGGAGGCCCAGCGGGCGCTCGACCGCGCCGGCTGGAAATAAGTCGGCGGCAAGGTGAATGCAAGGAGGCGCCTGATCACCCTGCCGGCTGTCGCGATGCTCGTGGCGGCGCTGGTGGCATTGCCGGTGGCCACGGTCGCGCTGCACATCTTTCTGCCCGACCAGGGCGCCTGGCGCCATATCGCGCGCGTGTTGCTGCCGGAGTATCTCGGCAACACCGTGCTGCTGGTCGCGGGCACGGCCTGCGGCGTGCTCGCGCTCGGCCTGTCGACCGCGTGGCTGGTGGCGGTCTGCCGCTTCCCCGGCCGGCGGGTGTTCGAGTGGGCGCTGGTGCTGCCGCTGGCCTTCCCGGCCTACGTGATCGCCTATACCTATACCGACCTGCTGCAGGTGTCGGGGCCGGTACAAAGCTGGATCCGCGAGTTCACCGGCTGGTCGGCGCGCGATTACTGGTTCCCGCCGATCCGCTCGCTGGGCGGCGCGATCGCGATGCTGTCGCTGGTGCTCTACCCCTACGTCTATCTGCTCGGGCGCGCCGCCTTCGTGCAGCAGTCGAGCGGCATCCTCGAGGCTGCGCGCATGCTCGGCTGCGGGCCCTGGGGCGGCTTTTTGCGCGTGGCCCTGCCGATGGCGCGCCCGGCGCTGGTCGCCGGCGTGCTGCTGGCGCTGATGGAGACGCTCGCGGATTTCGGCACGGTGGCGTATTTCGGCGTGCCGGTGTTCACCACCGGCATCTACCGCGCCTGGTTCTCGCTCGGCGACCCGGTCTCCGCCGCCAAACTTTCCGCGCTGCTGCTCGCCCTGGTGTTCGCACTGGTGGCGCTGGAGCGCTGGAACCGCGGCGCGATGCGCTTCCACCAGATCGGCGCGCCGGCCGCGGAGCGCAAGCCCTACCGGCTCACGGGGGGACGCGCGCTGTTCGCCTGGCTGGTCTGCATGGTGCCGCTGGGCTTCGGCTTCCTGCTGCCCGCCGCAAGGCTCGGCTGGCTGACCTGGTTCAGCGGCGATGCGCAATTCGGCGGGCAGTACCTGGCGCTGCTGTGGAACAGCGTCAGCCTGGCGGCGATCAGCGCCGCGGTGGCCGTGGTCGCCGCCGTGGTGGTCGGCTACGGGTTGCGGCTCAACCCCGGCCGGCCGATGCGTTTCGTGCACCGCATTTCCGGCCTGGGTTACGCGATCCCCGGCTCGGTCATCGCGGTCGGCGTGCTGATCCCGCTGGCGGCCACCGATCATGCCTTGCGCGCCTGGTTCTCGTCGTGGTTTGGCCTCGAGGCCGGGCTGCTCCTGACCGGCGGCATCCTCGGCCTGCTGTTCGCCTACGTGGCGCGCTTCCTCGCGGTCTCGCTGCAAAGCGTCGACGCGGGCCTGGCGCGCATCACGCCGGCGATGGACGACGCCGCCCGCGCACTCGGCGAGGGCGCCGCAGGCACGCTGCGTCGCGTCCACCTGCCGATCCTGCGCGTCAACCTGCTGACTGCTGGCCTGATCGTGTTCGTCGAGGTCATGAAGGAGCTGCCGGCGACGCTGATCCTCCGGCCGTTCAATTTCGACACGCTGGCGGTGCAGGCCTACAAGCTGGCGGCCGACGAGCGTCTCGCCGAGGCGTCGACCGCCGCGCTGGCGATCGTGGTCGCCGGGCTGATCCCGGTGATCCTGCTGGCACGGCACGTGTCGCGGCCGGCGGCACGGCGGCCGCGCAGCGAAGTGGCGCCACTGATGGAGCCGGCCGTGGCAGCGGCCGGTGGCAACCGCTTCAGCCGCAATGGTCCGTAGGAGCGGCTTCAGCCGCGACGGGTCCGTAGGAGCGGCTTCAGCCGCGACGGTTCTTCACCGCGGCCCATGCCAGAATGCAGGCCATGAGCCGCTATCGCCCGCCGCAGCCGCATTCTTCGCCATACGTCACGCCCCAGGGCGCGGCGCGGCTGCGCGCGGAACTGGATCGGCTCTGGCGGGTGGAGCGGCCCGAGGCGGTGCGCGCGCTGGCCGACGCGGCGGCCGAGGGTGATCGTTCGGAAAACGCGGAATACATCTACCGCAAGCGACAGCTCGCCGGCATCGACCGGCGGGTGCGGCACCTCCGCAGGCGGCTCGCCGTCGTGAAGATCGTGGAGCGCAGCCCGGCGGGCGGGCAGGTGTACTTCGGCGCCTGGGTGCGCCTCGAGGACGAGACCGGTGTCGAGTCGCGGGTGCGGATCGTCGGTCCCGACGAGTTCGACCATGCGCCGGGCTACATCAGCATGGACTCGCCGCTGGCGCGCGCGCTGATGCGCCGCGCGATAGGCGACGAGGTCAGCATCAAGCTGCCCGGCGGCCGCAGGAGCTTCCTGGTCCTGGCGGTCGAGTACCCGGACCCGGGGCCTTCGTAGGAGCGGCTTCAGCCGCGGCTGGCGGGATCGCGGCTG
>CAZOSZ010000021.1:5702-12204 GCA_964582505.1 uncultured Ectothiorhodospiraceae bacterium
CGCGGCTGGCGGGATCGCGGCTGAAGCCGCTCCTACGGTGCGAACCTGTGCCACAGGGCCAATTTCCGGCACCGGGTTAGAATTGGGCGCTTGCCCGTCGCAGCCGCCGGAGAGACCGCATGGACTTCTCGTTCACCGAAGAGCAACTGATGATCCAGCAGGCCGCGCGCGATTTCGCGCAACGCGAGATCGCGCCGGTGGCGGCGAAATTCGACGCCAGCGGCGAGTTCCCGGCGGAGACCCTGCGCATGGCCGGCGAACTCGGCTTCATGGGGGTCGAGGTGCCGGAGGAATACGGCGGCGCCGGGCTCGATGCGATCGGCTTCGCGCTGTTGATGGAGGAAATCGCCGCCGCGGACGCCGCGCATTCCACGGTGATCTCGGTCCACAATTCCCTGTACTGCAACGGCATCCTGCAGTTCGGCACGGAGTCCCAGAAGCACAGGTTCGTCAAGCCGGTGGCCTCCGGCGAGGTGATCGCAGCCTACGCCCTGACCGAGCCGCAATCAGGGTCCGATGCCGCCAACATGCGGACCCGCGCAGTGCGTGACGGCGACCACTACGTCATCAACGGCAAGAAGTCCTGGATCACTTCCGGCCCGGTCGCGCGCTACCTGCTGCTGTTCGCCGCCACCGATCCCGCGGCCGGGCCGAAAGGCGTGTCGGCCTTCCTGATCGACGCCGAGCGCGAGGGCTACCATCGCGGCAAGAGCGAGCCGAAACTCGGCATCCGGGCCTCGGCGACCTGCGAGATCGAACTCGCCGACTACCGCTGCCCGGTGGAGGACCGGCTGAGCGCCGAGGGTGACGGATTCAAGATTGCGATGAGCATTCTGGATGCGGGGCGGGTCGGTATCGCCGCCCAGGCGGTCGGCATTGCGCGCGCGGCCTACGAGGCGAGCCTCGCGTGGGTCCGCGAGCGACACGCCTTTGGCGCGCCGATCGGCAGCTTCCAGATGATCCAGGCCAAGATCGCCGACATGAAGATGCGCCTCGAGGCCGCGCGATTGCTGACGCTCAAGGCGGCGTGGAACAAGGACAAGGCGGCCGCGGCCGGGCTGCGCAACACCACCGAGGCCTCCTGCGCCAAGCTGTTCGCCTCCGAGGCGGCGATGTATATCACTCACCAGGCCGTGCAGATTCACGGTGGCATGGGATACAGCAAGGAGCTGCCGGTGGAGCGCTATTTCCGCGATGCCAAGATCACCGAGATCTACGAGGGCACGAGTGAGATCCAGCGCATGGTGATCGCGCGGCAGGAGACCGGCCTGAGGTAGGACCTCAGTCGTCGTCGACGATGGTCACCAGCGCCCGGGCCGGCGCGCCGACTTCCGGCCCGCCGCTTGTCCGGCTCAGCTCGACGTGGAAAGTCAGGTCCGGCCCCTTCACACTGTCGTCCACGATCGGGATCAGGATCAGTATCGCGTCCGCGTTGGCCGGTGCTGTGGCCAGCCGCCATTCCGGGGCGCCGGCAAAGTTGCGGTCGTGCTGCGCGGTTCCCTCGAGAGTCCGCCACAACACGCTCATCGGCCCCACGTGCCCGGCCGGTCGAGGCACTGCCAGCCGCAAGGCGCTGCCGCCTTCGCTGATCCGGTAAGTGCCCGAGGTGAACGCCAGCGCGGCGGGGGCTGGAGGTCGGGCCGCCTGGACGGATTCTCGTGCCGGGGCTGCTTCTCGTGCCTGGGTTGCTTCGGCTTCTTCGCCTGCTTCGGCAGCTTCGGCGGTCTCGGCCACGGGCGGAGTCGCGGCAGGGGCGGCTTCGGGCTCGACCTGTTCCGCGGGCGTCCCGGCCGCTTCGACCCGGGCCTGGGGCGCCTCGGCCGGCGCCTCCGGCGTTTCCGGCGGGCTCTCCGGCCTTTCGTCCCGGGCGTCCGGTGCCGCAATCGGCACATCCAGCGGCTCGTCCGGCGTCTCAAGCAAGGCTGGCGAGTCGGCCTGTGGCGAAGGGCCCGGGGCCGGGTCTGGCGGCGAGTCGGTACCCAGCATGAAGGTCGCCACGGCGACCGCGATGCCGCCGAGCAGGGCCGCCGCGGCCCAGGGTGCAAGCTGCCGCGGCGGGGTCTGCGGGAAGAATTCCGCGAGAAACATCGAGGCATTCTTTGGCCGGTCCGCCGCCTTCAAGGCGAGTGAATGGCGCAATGCCTTCCAGCGGAATCCGGGCAGGCCCGCAGGCCGCTTCGGCTTGAAACTGCGCCGCGCCGCGACGTCAGCCGGCAGCTTGCCCCAGGGGTGACTGCCAGTGAACATCTCGTAGGCCACGCAGCCGAGGCCATAGACGTCGTCGCGCGGATCCGCGGCCCTGCCGCCGAGCATTTCCGGGCTGGCGTAGAGGGGCGTCCCGCTTTTCATCGCCGGTCCGGGGCCGTCTTCAGGGCGGCCGGCGGCCGTCGCCAGGCCGAAATCGATCAACCGTACCCGACCTGCCGAGGTCACCAAAACATTTGCCGGCTTCACGTCACGGTGCACCAGCCCGCGACCGTGAAGGCAGGCGAGCGCCTCCGCAAGCTGCAGCAGGATCGGCAGGGCCCAGGCGGACGGCATTGCACCGTGGCGTGCAATGAGATCCCGGAGGCGCTCGCCGTCGAGCAGTTCCGTGACCAGGAAGACGGGATCCTGATCGTGGAAGTCGAGCATCCGCACGATCCCGGGATGGTTCACCCCCCCGAGCAGCAGTGCTTCCCGCTCAAGTGACCGGCGGGCCTCGGGCCGCCCGGCAAACTCGGGCGCCAGCAGCTTGATGCAGACCGTCGCCCCGCCGATCGCCGGCCCGTCGCGGCGCTGATCCTCGGCCGAGTAGATCAGGCTCATTCCGCCGCGTGCCAGCAAGGCCTTCACGCGGTAGCGCCCGCCGAGCACAGTGCCGACCCCGGGCGGCACCGGGGACGCGCTGGCGGGCATCACCGCCGTGTCGTCCTCGACTTCGGCCTTGGCCTCGCCGCCCGTTTTAGTGGCCTGGGCCGGAGCGACCGCCTCGAGCGCAACGTCCGCTTGATCCTTGTCCGCGCCCAGCGGCGGCGTGAGATCGCCGCTGGAGCCCCGCTCGATTTCCTGGGCAATCAGCCCGTGCAAGGCCGCCGTCAGCCTGCCGCTGGCCTTGAGTGCATCCAGCCTGCGCAGCGCGTCCTCCCTTTGCTCGGGAAAACGCGACAAGTGCCGCTCGACACCGCGGGAGAATTTCTCGAAGTCGGAGTACCCGTCGATGAATGCGTCGATGACGCTGTCGAGCATCGGTTCGGCCATCATGTGCGCATGGATACCACGAACTGCGGCCCCGGGTGAATGCCCGCAGCGACTGGCAGTGGCCGCAATGCAACATTAATATGCTGGAAGTTCCGGCGACCCTGTCGCGCAATCCGACCACGACTCCGATGCATAGACTGGCGACCACTGCCTGCCTGACGCTGTTGATTGCAGGCTGCGGTCCCTTTACGGGACAGCGGGTTGCGATCTCCGAGAGCGCAACGCAAGGGCCCGGCCCCGCCGCCCTGAGTTACCCCGGAACGCGCCGCACCGGACATGCCGACGAGTATTTCGGCGTGCGGGTCGCGGACCCGTACCGCTGGCTCGAGGCGCTCGGGTCACCCGAGGTCGAGGCCTGGGTGGCGGCGCAGAACGCCGTTTCGACCACGTTCCTGGGCCAGCTGCCCGGCTACGACACGATTCGCGCCAGACTGGAGGAGCTGTGGCGCACCGAGCGGATCACCCCGCCGCGCATCCACGCCGGAAGGTATTTCTTCGAATACTCCGACAGCGAGGCGGCGCTCGGCCGTCTGGTGGTCGCAGACGGGCTGGCGGGCGAGTGGCAGGTGCTGGTCGATCCCAATAGTTTGACGGAGGACGCCACCACGCTGCTGGCGCGCTGGAGCGTCAGTCCCGACGGAGAGCTGGTCGCCTGGGCCGCGACCGAGCACGGCTCGGACTGGAACAGCTGGCGCATCCGCAGCGTCGGCACCGGAGAGGACCTGGGCGAGCACTTGACGGGCACCAAGTTCACCGGCGCGGCCTGGCTGCCGGATTCCGGCGGCTTCTACTACGCGCGTTATCCGCGCAACGACCAGGGTGAGTACGATGACCTGCAGCAGCCGGACATCTGGCTGCATCGGGTCGGCACGCCGCAGTCCGAAGACACGCAGGTCTACTCGGTCATCGATCATCCGACCCGCAGGCCGTTTCCGCAGATGTCCTCGGACGGACGACACCTGGTGCTCTACATCTACCAGGACAGTCGAAACAACGGCATCTACCTGCTGCCACTCGAGGACCCCGGCGCCGGTCCGTTGCGACTGGTGGACAGCTGGGACGGCCGTGCCAGCTATCTCGGCACAGTCGGCGAGACGGTTTTCGTCAGCACCAACATCGGCGCGCCGCTCGGCCGTGTGGTGGCCATCGACCTGGCCCGGCCGGATCCCGCGGCATGGCACGAGCTGCTGCCTGAGAGCGAGCTGCCGATCGAGGGTGCCAGCCTGGTCGGCGAGACGCTGATCATCCGCTATCTGGAGGACGCCCGGAGCCGGGTCGAGCTGTTCGCACTGGATGGCAGCGCGCGAGGCGCGGTGCCGTTGCCCGGCATCGGCAAGGTGACCGGCATGGAGGGTGATCCCACGCGGGCTGCGACTTTCTTCCGCTTCGAGAGCTTCGACAACCCGGGTACGGTATTCCGCCTGCATCCGGCCGATGGTCGGGTGGCGCACTTCCACCAGGCGGTGACCGCGCTCGATACCACGGCCCTGGTGACCGAGCAGGTGTTCTACGAAAGCGCCGATGGCACGCGTGTGCCGATGTTTCTGGTGCATCGCAAGGACCTGGAGCGCGACGGCGCCAATGCGACGATGCTGTACGGTTACGGCGGCTTCAACCAGGCGATGTTACCGAACTGGGACCTGCGGCTGCTCGGCTGGCTCGACCTCGGCGGCGTGCTGGCGATCGCCAACCTGCGCGGCGGCGGCGAGTACGGCGCCGACTGGCATGCGGCCGGCACGCGCGAGCGCAAACAGAATACTTTCGATGACTTCATCGCGGCCGCAGAGGCGCTGATCGCCTTGGGCATCACATCGCCGGAAAAGCTGGCGATCTATGGCCGCAGCAATGGCGGGCTTCTGGTCGGTGCGGTGCAGTTGCAGCGACCGGAACTGTTTGCTGCCGCAGGGCCGGCGGTCGGTGTCCTCGACATGCTGCGTTATCACACGCCGAGCGCAAACGCGCGCGCCTGGTCCGGCGACTACGGACTGTCCGAGAACGAGTCCGACTTCCGCGCCCAGCTCGCCTACTCGCCGGTCCACAACATCCGGCCCGGCACCTGCTATCCGGCCACGGTGATCCACACCGGAGCGGCGGATGACCGCGTGGTTCCATGGCACAGCTACAAGTTCGCCGCGACGCTGCAGGGCGCGCAGGGCTGCGACCGGCCCGTGCTGCTGCGGGTCGAGACGCGCTCCGGCCATGCCTCGGGCGGCGCCAAACCGCGCTGGATGCTGGTCGAGGAGTTCGCCGAGCTGTACGCCTTCTTTGCCTGGGCCCTGGCAATCGACGTGGCAAAAATGTAGGAGCGGCTTCAGCCGCGATCGCCGGTCGCGGCTCAAGCCGCTCCCACAGGAAGCCGCTCCTACAGACCGACATCCGCCAGAAACTTTTCCAGCCCCTCCACATAGCGCTCGCCGCTGAGCAGGAAGGCGTCGTTGTGACCGCCCTCCAGCTCGAGCAGCGTGCCGCGCGCCCCGGCAGCAGCGTGCAGCGCCACGCCGTGCGCGAAAGGGATGATTTCGTCGTCCCGGCTGTGCACGATCAGCACCGGCGCCTCGACCGATTGCAGGAGTCTCTCGACCGGGTACTCCAGCCGCGCCAGCCGGCGCACCGGCAGGAACCAGTAAAGCTCCGCGGCCAGCTCGGGCACCGAGCGGAAGGTCGACTCGAGAATCAGGCCACGCGGTGACTCGTGCGCCGCCAGCCAGGTGGCCACGGCTCCGCCCAGCGAGCGGCCGAACAGCACGATGCGCTGCGGCGGGATGCCGCGCGTCTCCACCAGGTAGCGCCACGCGGCCTGCGCGTCCTGGTAAGTGCCCTGCTCGGTCGGCCGGCCGGTGCTCTGCCCGTAGCCGCGGTAGTCGATGATCAGCACCGACAGCCCGAGCCGGTGGAAGATGCGCAGCGAATCGAGCCGGTGCGAGATGTTGCCGGCATTGCCGTGGAAGAACAGCAGCACGGCGCGCTCCCCGACAGCCGGCAGGTGCCAGGCGTCGAGTTCCTCGCCATCGGCCGTGCCGATCCGCACCGCCTCGTGATCGAGGCCGATCGACGCGGGTGTGGCCGCCAGCTGGCGCGAGGGGAAGTTCGGCAGGTACAGCATGCTCTCCTGGCGCAACCACAGGAACGCCACCAGTACGCCATACAGCATTCCGCCAATCAGGATTGCAGTGCCCAAGGGCTTCATTTCAGGGTCAGCATACCGAACACCCATTGTAGGAGCGGCTTCAGCCGCGATTGTGGGAGCGGCTTCAGCCGCGAT
>CAZOSZ010000021.1:12304-20343 GCA_964582505.1 uncultured Ectothiorhodospiraceae bacterium
GGAGCGGCTTCAGCCGCGATTGTGGGAGCGGCTTCAGCCGCGATCCGGCGTCGACGTCACGGCTGAAGCCGCTCCTACGGCCATGGCGGCCAGGGCGGCGCCGACGATGCCGGCGTCATTGCCGAGCGCGGCGGGCACGACCGGCGTGCGGCAGTTGAGCCGGTGGAAAAACCGCTGGTGCTTGCGGCTGACGCCACCGCCGAGGATGAACAGATCCGGCCAGACCAGCAACTCGATTGCAATCAGCACCTCGGACAGCCGTGCCGCCCAGCGCTCCCACGACAGCGCCTCGATCTTGCGGACCTGCGCCGAGGCGCGCCGCTCGGCCGGCTTGCCACGGATGTCGAGGTGCCCCAGCTCGGTGTTCGGCAGCAACACGCCGTCCACCATCAGCGCGCTGCCGATGCCGGTGCCCAGCGTCAGCATCACCACCGTGCCACGCTGCTCGCGGCCCGCGCCGAAGCTGAGCTCGGCCAGTCCCGCCGCGTCGGCGTCATTGAGCACCGCCACCGGCCGGTGCAGTGCATTGCAGAGCAAGCCTGCCGCGTCACAGCCGATCCAGCCGGCATCGATGTTCGAGGCCGTCAGCGTCACGCCGCCCTTGACCACCGCCGGCACGGCGCAGCCGACCGACCCACTCCAGCCAAAGCCCGCCGCCAGCTCGGCCACCGCGTCGATCACCGCCTGGGGCGTGGCCGGTTGCGGGGTCGCAAGCTTGCGACGCTCGGCGAGCAGTGCGCCGCATTTCGGGTCGACCGGCGCACCCTTGATGCCCGAGCCGCCGATGTCGACGCCGAGCACGCTCACCACATCGCCCTCATCCGCGAAGCCAGGTCGAGCACCTCGGCGGGCCGCGCGGCGGCATCTTGTGCCTGCGGCTGAGGATCGTGAAAGCGCTGCTCCAGGCAGGCCATCATCGCCTCGTCGATGAAGCGGCTGCGTGCGCCGTAGACATGCCGGTCGCCGTGGCGCGACTGCTGTACCACCCAGTATTTCAAAGGCGCGACGAGGTGCAGCGCGGACTTCGCGCGGGTCATTGCGACATACAGCAGGCGCCGCTCCTCCTCGATCAGCGCCGGCTTGCCGGTGGCAAACTCCGAAGGGAAATTGCCGTCCGCGACGTTCAGCACGAAAACCGAATCCCACTCCTGGCCCTTGGCCGAATGAATGGTGGACAGCACCAGGTAGTCCTCGTCGAGCAGCGGCGGGCCGGCCAGATCGCCGGTGGCCTGCGGCGGATCGAGCGACAACTCGGTGAGGAACTGCTCGCGGGTGGCGAACTTGCCGGCAATCTGCTCGAGCGCATCGAGATCGCCGAGCCGGACCTGCCATGACTCGTAGATGCGCTCCAGCTGCGGGCGATACCAGTCGCGCGCCAGCCCGACCTGGCCGTGCCAGTCGCCCTGCTCGCGGCCGATCCCGACCAGCAGCGCCACCAGGCCCGGCCAGTAAGGCTGCGCGGCCGGCGGCGGCCTGAATCCCTCCAACGAGGCCGGCTCGAAACCATGCGCCTCGAGCCAGGCAAAGCCCTTCGCCGCAATCCCCGGGCCGACCCCGGGCAACAGCTGCAGGCTGCGGAAGGCGGCGATGCGGTTGCGCGGGTTGTCGCTCCAGCGCAGCAGCGCCAGCAGGTCCTTGACGTGCGCCGCCTCGAGAAACTTCAGCCCGCCGTACTTGACGAAGGGAATGTTGCGGCGGACCAGCTCCAGCTCGAGCCGGTCGGAATGGTGGCTGGCGCGAAACAGCACCGCCTGGCGGCGCAGCTGCTGGCCGGTCTCGCGCGCCGCAAGCACGGCGCGCACCACGTAGTCGGCCTGCGCCTCGTCATCCGCCACCGTGACGTACGCCGGCCGCTGGCCCGAGGGCCTGGCCGAATGCAGGCGCTTGCGGAACGGCTGCTCGGCGCCCGCCATCAGCGCATTGGCCGCATCCAGCACCGGCTGCACCGAGCGATAGTTCTCCTCGAGCGTGACGATCCCGGCCGGCGGGCTGAACTGGCCGGGGAAGCGCAGGATGTTTTCCACGTCCGCGGCGCGAAACGAGTAGATGCTCTGCGCGTCGTCGCCGACCACCGTGACGCCGCGGCCGTCCGGCCTGAGCCTGAGCAGGATTTCGGCCTGCAGCCGGTTGGTGTCCTGGTACTCGTCCACCAGCACATGATCGAAGCGCGCGGAGACGTCCGCGGCGAGCGCCGCGGCTTCCATCAGACCATGCCACCACAGCAGCAGATCGTCGTAATCGAGCAGGCTGCCGGCCTGCTTGAGCGCCACGTAGCGGCCGAACAGCGCGCGCAACTCCTCCTGCCACTCGGCGCACCAGGGCCAGTTCTCGGCCAGGCACTCGGCCAGCGGCGTGCGGGCGTTGACGGTGCGCGAATAGATCGCCAGGCAGCTCTCCTTGCGCGGGAAGCGGCGCGCCTGCGACGCCAGCCCCAGCTCCTGGCGCGCCACGTCCATCAAATCGGCGGCATCGCCGCGATCGAGCACCGAGAAGCCCGGATCGAGCCCGAGGTTGGCCGCGTACTCGCGCAACAGCCGATTGGCGATCGAATGAAAGGTGCCGGCCCAGGGCAGCCTGACCGCCTCGCCGCGATCCGGGTCGAGCGCCTGGCCGACGACGCGGCGCGCCCGGCGGATCATCTCCCGGGCGGCGCGCCGGCTGAAGGTCAACAGCAGGATGCGCGCCGGTGGAACTCCGGCCAGCACCAGGTGTCCGACCCGGTGCGCCAGGGTCATGGTCTTGCCAGTGCCGGCGCCTGCGATCACCAGCAGAGGCCCCGCCTTCACGCCGCGACCGCCGGGCAGCGGTTCGCCGAATGATGCGGCGCAACGCTGGGCCTCGTTGAGGCCCTCGAGGATCGCGGCGGGAAGCATGGCGGGACTATATCAGAGGCCCATGCGACCGCATCGCGCTAGAATGCTGCCTTTTCGCAAGGGCGTGATGCGCCCGGATCCAGGAGACCCGCCGATGAGCCGACGCCTCGCCCTGCCGTTCGCCCTGTTCGCCACGCTTGCGCTGGCAGCCTGCGGCAAGACGCCCGCCCCCAAGTCCCCGGAGGCCGCTGCCGAAAAGGCCGCGGCGTCGATCGAAGAAGCCACCGCCAAGTCCATGAACGACAGCAACCCGGACAACAACCCGTTCTTCGTGGCGAGCACGCTGCCCTACGCGGTACCGCCGTTCGACCGGATCCGCGACGAGCATTACCTGCCCGCCTTTGACAAGGGCATGGCCGACCAGCTCGTCGAGATCGAGGCGATCGCCGCACAGGCCGAGCCGCCGAGCTTCGACAACACCATCGTCGCGATGGAGCGCAGCGGCCAGCTCTTGAGGCGCGTGCAGCTGGTGTTCAACAACCTGAACTCCGCGCACACCAACCCGCAGATGCAGGAAGTGCAGAAGAACGTTGCTCCGCGCAACGCCGCGCACCTGGACGCGATCTTCCTTAACGGTCCACTGTACGAGCGCGTGCGCGCGCTTTTTGAGACCCGCGACAGCCTGGGGCTGGATGCCGAGTCGACCCGCCTGATCGAGCGCTATCACACCGATTTCGTGCGCGCCGGCGCGCGGCTTTCCGAGGAGGACAAGGAGAAGCTGCGGGTGCTCAACCAGGAGCTCGCCTCGCTGGCCACCACCTTCGGCCAGAACGTCCTCCAGGAAACGAATGATTCGGCCGTGCTGGTCGATGACGCCGGGGAGCTCGACGGACTCACCGACAGCGAGATCCGTGCCGCCGCGGACGCCGCCACGGCCCGCGGCCACGAGGGCAAGTACCTCCTCACGCTGCAGAACACCACCGGCCAGCCACCCCTGAAGTCACTCAGCAATCGCGCGCTCAGGCAGCGCATCCACGAGGCCTCGGTGAATCGCGGCGCGCGCGACAACGAGCATGACAACCGGCCGGTGGTGGCGCGTTCCGCCGCGCTGCGCGCCGAACGCGCCGCGCTGCTCCGCTACCCCAACCACGCCGCCTATGTGCTGGAGAACGAGACCGCCAAAACGGTGCAGGCGGTCAACGACATGCTCGCCCGGCTGGCGCCCCCCTCAGTGGCCAACGCCCGCCGCGAGGCGGCCGACATCCAGGCGGTGATCGATGCCCAGGGCGGCGGCTTCAAGCTCGAGCCCTGGGACTGGGACTTCTATTCGGAGCAGGTGCGCCAGGCGCGCTTCGACTTCGACGAGGCGCAGCTCAAGCCCTACTTCGAGATGGAGAACGTGCTGCACAACGGTGTGTTCTTTGCCGCCAGCAAGGTCTACGGGCTGACTTTCAAGCCGCGCCCGGACCTGCCGCTGTACCACCCGGACGCGCGCGCCTGGGAAGTGTTCGAGGAGGACGGCACGCCACTGGGCATCTTCATCGGTGACTTCTGGGCGCGCGACTCCAAGCGCGGCGGGGCGTGGATGAACAGCTACGTGCCGCAGTCCGCGCTGTTCGGCACCCGGCCTGTGGTGGGCAATCACCAGAACGTGCCGAAACCGCCGGAGGGCGAGCCGACGCTGATGACCTTCCGCGAGGTCGAGACGATGTTCCACGAGTTCGGCCATGCGCTGCACGGGCTGTTCTCCAACGTGCGCTACCCGCGCTTCAGCGGCACCCAGGTGCCGCGCGACTTCGTGGAGTTTCCCTCGCAGGTCAACGAGATGTGGGCGAGCTGGCCGGAGGTGCTGGCGAATTACGCGAAGCATCACCAGACCGGCGAGCCCTTGCCCGCGGAACTGCTGCAGAAAGTGCTCGACACGCAGCAGTTCAACGAGGGCTATCGCACCACCGAGTACGTCGCCGCCGCGCTGCTCGACCAGGCGTGGCATCAGCGCGCCGCGGGCCAGGTGCCGGATGATGTGATCGGCTTCGAGGCCGAGACCCTGAAGGCCATCGGCATGGATTTCACGCCGGTGCCGCCGCGCTACCGCAGCACCTACTTCTCGCATATCTACTCGGGCGGCTATGCCGCCGCGTACTACGCCTACATCTGGAGCGAAGTCCTGGACGCCGACACCGTCGAGTGGTTCAAGGAGAACGGCGGCATGAAGCGCGAGAACGGCGAGCGCTTCCGTGCCAGGCTGCTGTCACCGGGCGGCAGCCGCGACGCGATGGAGATCTATCGCGATTTCGCCGGACGCGAACCCTCGGTGGAGCCGCTGCTGAAGCGCCGCGGCCTGCTGGATAACGCCAACAACTGAGGCTGCGAGACGAACCATGCTGAGCTACCGGCTGCTTTCCCTGCTCCCCGCCCTTGCGCTCGCCGTCGCCGCACCAGCCCCGGCGCAGGCCGCCGCCGTGGTGGACATCCCCTTCGAGGAGTTCACGCTCGACAACGGCCTGCGGGTCATCGTGCACACCGACCGCAAGGCGCCGATCATTGCGGTCAACATCTGGTACCACGTCGGCTCGAAGGACGAGCCGCCGGGCCGCACCGGCTTCGCCCACCTGTTCGAGCACCTGATGTTCCAGGGAACGGAGAACTTCGAGGGCGAGTTCTTCGAGCCCTTCGAGCAGATCGGCGCCACCGGCATGAACGGCACCACCTTCTTCGACTACACCAATTATTTCCAGAATGTGCCGAGCACCGCGCTGGATCTCGCGTTGTGGATGGAATCCGACCGCATGGGTCACTTTGTTGGCGCCATCGACCAGGCGCTGCTCGACGAGCAGCGCGGCGTGGTGCAGAACGAGAAGCGCCAGGGCGAGAACCAGCCCTACGGCCGGGTCTACGAGTCGGTGCTCAGGACCCTCTACCCCGCCGGGCATCCATACTCCTGGTTGCCGATCGGCTCGATGGAGGATCTCGACGCGGCCAGCCTCGACGATGTCAAGGACTGGTTCCGGACCTGGTACGGGCCGAACAACGCCGTGCTGGTGCTGGCCGGGGACATCGACCTCGCCACCGCGCGCGAAAAGGTGACGCGCTACTTCGGCCACATCCCCGCGGGCCCGCCGCTGACCCGCAGGGAGGTCTGGATCGCGGAACGCAGCGAGTCCACCCGCGAGACGATGTACGACCGGGTGGCGCAGCCGCGCATCTACCGGGTGTGGACCGCCGACCCGTTCGGCAGTGCCGAGGCCGATCACCTGGCGCTGCTCGGGCAGGTGCTCGGCGGCAGCCAGTCCTCGCGGCTGAACGCCCGGCTGCTGCACAAGGAGCAGCTCGTCGACAACGTCAGCGCCAGCATGCTCGAACTGGAGATCTCCGGCCTGTTCCTGGTGGTTGCGACCGTCAAGCAGGGCGTCGACCCGGCGCGCGTCGAGGCGATCATCGACGAAGAGATCGCGCGCCTTCTCAAGGACGGGCCGACCCGCGCCGAGCTCGAGCAGGCGAAGATCCAGTATCGCGCCGGCTTCATTCGCGGCATCGAACGGATCGGCGGCTTCGGCGGGAAGTCCGACGTGCTCGCCGGCTGCACGGTCTACACCGGCGATCCCGGCTGCTTCCGCGCCAGCCTGGCGCGCCTCGAGGGCGCCACGGCGGCGGAGCTCAAGGCCGCAGGCAATCGCCGCCTGGCGCGCGGCGAGCACACCTTGACCGTGCTGCCGTTCCCCGAGTTCGGCACGGTGCCCAGCGAGGTGGATCGCAGCCAGGGCATCCCGCAGGTCGAGGAGTTCCCGGATATCGGCTTTCCCGAGCTGAAGCGCGCGCAACTGAAAAACGGCATCGAGGTGGTGCTGGCGGAGCGCCACGAGGTGCCGGTCGTGCAGTTGCGGCTGCAGTTCGACGCCGGCTACGCCGCCGACCAGGGCGCGAAGCTCGGCGCCGCGAGCTTCACCATGGCGATGCTCGACCAGGGCGCCGGCCGGCGCAGCGCGCTCGAGCTCGCCGCGGCGATCGAGGCGGAGGGCGCGGAGCTCAACGCCAGCGCCGGGCTCGACACCGCGCAGATCTCCCTGTCGGCGCTGAGCGAACGACTCGATCCCTCGCTGGCATTGCTGGCCGACGTGGCGCTGCGCCCGCAGTTCGCCGAGAGCGAGATCGAGCGGGTCCGCCGGCAGTGGCTGGCGCAGATCGCGCAGGAGAAGACCCGGCCGCAGTCGATCGCCTTCCGGCTGCTGCCGCCGCTGCTGTACGGCGAGGGTCACGCCTATGCGATCCCGTTCACCGGCAGCGGCACCGAAGAATCGATCGGCGCGCTGCAGCGTGACGACCTGGCCGGCTTTCATCGCGACTGGCTGCGTCCCGACAATGCCCGCATCGTGGTGGTCGGCGACACGACGCTGGCGCAGATCGTGCCGCTGCTGGAGAAGCACTTCGGCCGTTGGGAGGCGCCGGCCGGGCCCGTGCCGCTGAAGGACATCCGGCCCGTCGAACGCCCGGCGGCGCCGCGCGTGTACCTGGTGGACCAGCCCGGCGCGGTGCAGGCCAACATCCTCGCCGGCCTGTTGGTCAACTCCACGGCCGACGATCAGGCGCTGGATTTCGACATCGCCAATGCGGTGTTCGGCGGCACATTCACTTCGCGCATCAACATGAACCTGCGCGAGGAGAAGAGCTGGTCCTACGGCGTGCGCAGTTCGGCCTCGGCGGCCAAGGGCCAGCGCCCGTGGATCATCTCGGCGCCGGTGCAGATCGACCGCACCGCCGACTCGATCCAGGAGCTGCACCGCGAGCTCGGCGAATTCATCGGCGAGCGGCCGGCCACCGCCGAGGAAGTCGACAAGATCCGCAACAACCGGATTCGCGGCCTGCCGGGCTCCTATGAGACGGCCGCCGCGGTGCTCGGCGCGATCGGCAATATCGTCAGCTACGGCTGGCCGGACGACCACGTGCTGCGCGAGCAGGACCGGATCGAGGCGATGACCGTGGAACAGGTGCACGCCGCGGCCGGATTGCTGGACGTCGACGCGCTCACCTGGGTGGTCGTCGGCGACCTGGCGAAAATCGAGCAGCCGGTGCGCGAGCTCGGTCTCGGCGAAGTCATGGTCCTCGACCCCGACGGCCGCCCCCTGCGTTGACGCGAGGGCATCGCTGCCGTAGGAGCGGCTTCAGCCGCGACCGCCGTAGGAGCGGCTTCAGCCGCGACCGCCCTATGAGCGGCTTCAGCCGCGACAC
>CAZOSZ010000022.1:0-20144 GCA_964582505.1 uncultured Ectothiorhodospiraceae bacterium
GCGCCCGGGGAATTCGTCTGCTGCAGGCGGGCGTGCGCCAGGCGGAGGTCGCGCGGCGACTGAATGTGTCGCGCTCGACAGTCCATGTCTGGAGCAAGCTGCTCCAGGCCGACCGCTACTCGCCGCTGACGTCCAGGAAACGAGGCAGGCCCTGCGCCTTGTCCGCGGACGAACTGGTAAGGCTGCGACACATTCTTGAACAACCGTTGCCGGCGTCCGCCCAAGGGGGGGCCGGCCGTTGGACGCTGGCCCGGGTGGCGGAGCAGATCCGGTCCGAGTTCGGCGTTTCGTACAGCACTTCGCAGGTGTCGCGAATCCTCCACGCCATCGGCTGGGATATCCGCAGCGGCCGGCCCAGGCCCGCCGGCAACGGGACATTCGGCGCCTGGTGGGCGACTCCCGCGAGGGCGCATCTCGCCCACCTTGCCCAGTTCTTTGCCGCCTTCCTGCCGTCGGCCGACTGAGGCGGCCGATTCAGACGAGCTCCGGCCGCTGAACGCACCCAGCCAGCATGATTTAGAATGTCCCGTAGCGACAGTTCAGCCCGAACTTAGGCTGACAGGCTCCAGGAGGTTGCCCGGATGAGGAAGATTCTCGTCATTTCCTTTGCGGCACTGGCACTGGTCGCCTGCGCCACCAGCCCCACCGGCCGCAGCCAGCTGATGCTCGTCTCGTCGGACCAGGCCATTTCTGCCTCCCGCACGGCCTACGTGCAGCAGATGCGCCAGTTCCGCGAGGAGGGAATGATCAGCCAGGACAAGGCGCTGGTCGACCGCATCAACAGGATCACCGGCCGGCTGGTCACCCAGGCCATCCAGATGCGGCCGAAGACCGAGTCGTGGGAGTGGAGCGTCGAGGTCATCGACGATCCGGACACCGTCAATGCCTGGTGCATGGCCGGCGGCAGGATGGCCATCTATACCGGCCTGATCGAGCAGACCAAGGCCACCGACGACGAGATTGCCCAGGTCATGGGTCACGAGATCGCCCATGCGCTGGCAGACCACACGGCCGAGCGCATGTCGGTGGTGATGGCGACCCAGCTCGGTATCTTCGCGGTGGGGGCGACCACCCGCGACGACCGCGCCATGGCCGGTACGGCCGCGGCTGCGCTGCTGGCGGTGAACCTGCCGAACAGCCGCGCCGCCGAGACCGAGGCCGACCGCATCGGCATCGAGCTGGCCGCCAAGGCGGGCTACCACCCGCAGGCGGCGGTGAGCTTGTGGCAGAAGATGGGCGAGGTCGGCGGCAAGGGCCCGCCGCAGTTCCTCAGCACCCACCCCGCGCCCGGCAACCGCCAGCAGACACTCTCGAAGCTCGTTCCGCAGATGATGCCCTACTACGAGGCACCGGGAGACCGGCCCGTCTATCCCCTCAAGCCCGGCCGCTACTGAGTTGACGCCGGCGCCCCGATCCCTTCCCCGGGGCGTTCCGCGGTCAAGCGAAGAACCAAAAAAAGCGCCCCCGGAGGGGCGCTGGAGACCGCGGAGCCTCCCCCAGGATCCCGGTCGCTAGCAGGTCTTCAGCAGGAACTCGACGTCGCTGACGATCTGGTAATAGTCATAGCCATACGGACCGTATTCGGGGTCACCGCCCAGCGGGCCGTACAGCGATTGTTTGGCATGGTGCTCGGCAATGCGGGAGATCACGCAGACACGGCGTTCGCCGTTCAGGCGGCCGTGTTTCTCATTGATGTACTGATTCGCAATCGCCGGGGGCGCCCTGAACTCGACGGCCACGAGGTCGATCGCGGCCGTATCCAGGTCGGCACCGTCGCAGTAATCGCTTGCGCCTGGCACGCCCGCCATCTCGATACTGGCGGCGTTGCAGGCAAGCGGCTGGTCCGCCTGCACGGACGGCGCTGCAGCGAACGCCAGGACCGCGAGGACGCCGAGAAAATGCCTTGAAACGAGGGAGCCGAGGACCATCACCGTTTCACCCTGCCTTGCGAGCAGCCGCGTCTCGCGACGGGCTTCTCCTGTGTGTCCGGATCAGATCACAAAGACCTGCATTTCGATGTGGTCCAACGCACATTTTTTGCAACGACCCGGGATCGCGTTCGTGCCCGGACACGCGGGCTGGCCCTGGGTCGGAGCGGCGGCCGTGCGCGGGGCGAGGCAAAGAAAGAGGCCCTCGGACTTGCGTGCGAGGGCCCAAACCAAGAGGAGAGTGTCGGGAGCCTTGACCTTGCGGACTCGAAACCGGCCGACGGTGCCTCCCTGGCGTGTCGGCCGGCGCCACATCCATATGGTCTCGACTGCCAAGCTCTTTATAAGATTGCTGCGATGCGGTTTCATTGATCCTGGTCAAGTTCCGGGACCGGTTGCGGCAAATCCCTAGCCAGGCACTGGGGACTATGTAGGAGGGGCTTCAGCCCCGATCTCGCTGTCGCGGCTGAAGCCGCTCCTACAATCGCGGCTGAAGCCGCTCCTACTGGCCGGGGACGCCGGCGGTGCCGGGACGGAACCGGTAGACGTGGTAAGGGCCCTGCTCCTTGATGTGCCCGCGGCCTTTCAGGATCACGTCGGGCAATGCGCTGTCGGCAAGGTAGAGCCAGCCGCCGGGGCCGAATGACAGGCTGTCGGCCCAACGGATGCGTGGCGACCGCACGATGGTCGAGAGTTGCCCGCCGGGCGCCATCCGCAGCACGGCCCCATGTTCGACGTCGGTAATGTACACGTTGCCCGACAGATCCGCGGAAAGCCCGTCACTGAGCGGCTTCCTGCCGAGTTGCGTGACCTGCTCGGCCAGTGCAGCCTCGCCCAGCTGCTCGTCGAGCAGCGCGGCGATCGGCACGCGATAGAGCAAGTCGTGCGTCATCGCACCATACGTCAGCCACTGTCCCGCCGGATCGAGCGCAATGCCGTCGAGACCGGGCTTCATCGGCACGATGCCGCCGACAAAGCGCATTTCGCGAACCGGCGTGCGAATGATCCAGTCCTGGGCGCGCATCGACGGATGCCGTTCGAGCACGCGCCGGGACCTCCGGGTTGCGGTGTCATGCACGATCAGCGCGGGCGACTTGCGCCAGAAACTGGTGTCGGCGATGTAGATCATCCGGCCTGCGGCGTCCACCTGCAGGTCCTGCAGGAAGGATCCGCGCGGCGCGATCCGGCGCGGGAAGACGTGTTCGTACACCACAAGGCCGCTGGCAAGGTCGATGGCGACAATGCGCGGACGACCGGTGCCGTGATGTGCGGGATCGATGACCCAGAGCCGCTCCAGGCGATCCACGACGATGCCGAGCGGGGTCTCGAACACGATCTCCTGGATGTCGGCCGGCGGTAACGCGACGGCCGAGCCGTCGCGCCACTCGAACAGTCGCGGACCCTTCGGACGTGCCTCCGGGTGCACCGTGAAGAACACCCGGCCGGTGGCGCCGACCGCGACGTTGCCGATTGGATCCGGATGGCTGAGCACGACTTCCAGGCCGCTTTCGGCGACGGCCGGCTCGGTCGTCAGGTCCGCATACCGGACCCCGCCGCCGAAGTACACCCTCAGCCCGGCGAGCGCCAGTGCGCCCACCAGGATCAGCAGTACCAGCAGTCTGAGGAAGATGCTCATATTGGATCCGGCGTTCGAGGCAGCTTAGCGGCGCGACCGGCATCTCGACGGGATGCAGATCACAAAGTCGCGGCAATGTTCTACCTGTGGCCCAGTCAATTCAAGAATTTGAGCCGCAAATCTCGATTCCGAGGAGGATTTGCCGCGTGCTGTCGGGGTGCGGCTGTCGCTCCGGCGGCCGCCAGGGCGACGGCAGTGGATCAGTGCTCGGCCAGTTCGAGGGCGTCGCGCACGCGCCTGAGCAGGATCCGGTCGATCACCGGCTTCTGGATGAAGTCGACGGCGCCGGCGCGGATGGCACCCACCGCGGTGGACACATCCGACTCGCCGGCGAGCAGGATGGTCGGCACCTGGCGGTCGCGCTCGCGCAGTGCGTTCAGCAGCTCGATGCCGTTCATCCCGGGCAGCTCCAGGCCCGCCACCAGGACTTTCATGGAAGTCGTGCCGAGCGCCTCCAGCAGCGCCTCGGCGGAGCCGAAGGCGGCAACTTCATGCTGCAGGTGGCTCAGGAGCTGGGAGAGCGCGGCGCGCTCGCCTGTATCGCCCTCGACCACGCATATGGCCGCTTGCCGAGCCGCAGCACCGGTTTCCTTCACTGGTGTCATGGCATCTCAAACCGGACGACTCCAATCGTCCGCCCGCATTGGCGGGATCGACGTCCTCGCTGGCGTTCTTGTTGTGCCCTGCGAGTATTCGAAGTCGCCAAAGGCATTGATATACGAACATCTACCTAAGGCGGGCGTCGGCCCGTGTAATCTGCCGTAGGAGCGGCTTCAGCCGCGATCAAGTCGCGGCTGAAGCCGCTCCTGCGCAAGGGGGTGCGGCTATAGCCGGTCGCGGCTGAAGCCGCTCCTACGAGCCGCTGCTACGAGCCGGGCTGGCTCTCGGAGACCATCACCATGCGAACGAGGTGGGCCAGTGAATTGGCCTGCATCTTCTCCATCACGCGGGCGCGGTGGATCTCGACGGTGCGCTGGCTCACGCCAAGGTCGCCGGCAATCACCTTGTTGGCCTTGCCCTGTACGACCTGGCCCATGACCTGCTTCTCCCGGGCGGTCAGGCTTTCGATCCGGTCGAGAATCTCCAGCCGCTCGAGTTCGCCCTCCCGCTGCTGCGCGGCCAGCCTCATGGCTTCGTTTATCCGGTCGACCAGCTCCTGGTCGTCGAAAGGTTTCTGTATGAAGTCGACCGCACCGTGACGTACCGCCTCGACGGCCATCGGAATGTCGCCGTGGCCGGTGATGAACACCACTGGAATGTTGCAGCCGATCTCGACCAGGTGCTTCTGCAGCTCCAGCCCGCTCATCCCCGGCATGCGGATGTCCAGCACCAGGCAGCCGTAATCCCGTGGGTCGAAGGCCTTCAGGAAGTCCTTGGCGCTGCCGTAACAGCGGGCGCGGTAGCCCGCCGAGCGCAGCAAAAGTCCGAGCGAGTCCCGCACCGCTTCGTCGTCGTCAACTATGAACACCGTTGCCTCGCTCGCCACCATCACTCCTCCTCCGGGGCCGTTGGAAGCCATATTCTGAAGACGCTGCCGCCTTCCGGGCGCAAATCGTAACGCAGCGTGCCGCCGTGTGCCTCGATGATGGAGCGGCTCAGCGACAGTCCGAGCCCCATTCCCTCGGGCTTGGTCGTGAAAAACGGCTCGAACAGCTGTTCGATGAGATGATCCGCGACACCGGGGCCGCTGTCCTCCACGGCCAGCTCGACCTCGTCCTCGTTCAGCGCCACGGTCCGCATCCGCAGGTGCCGCACGTCCGGTTCGCAGGCGCCCATCGCCTCGACGGCGTTGCGGGTCAGGTTCAGCAGCACCTGCTGCAGCTGGACCCCGTCCACCTGGACCTTTGGCAGGTCCGGCTGGAGCGCGAGCTGCAGCTCCACCTGGTGCGAGCGGCAATCCATCTCCACCAGCGGCAGGATCTCCTGGATCAGCTCGTTCGCGTCACGATGCCGGCGGTCGGGCGTATGCCGCCTCACGAAGGCGCGCAAGCGGTGGATCACGTCGCCGGCGCGCCGCGCCTGGCCGGTGACCCGACCCAGCACTTTGCCGAGCTCCTCGGCGTCCATCGTGCCGGCCGCGAGCAGGCGCTGGCAGGCCTGCGTGTAGTTGGCGATCGCCGTCAGCGGCTGGTTGAGCTCGTGGGCGATACCGGCCGCCATCTCACCCAGCGTGCCGAGCCTCGCCACGTGCGCCAGCCGCTCACGTTGCTTGCGGGCCTCCATCTCGGCGTGCACCACGTCGGTGCGGTCGAGAATCTGGCTGATGATCAGCAGCGGCTTGCCCAGCGAGTCGGCAATCACGCTCAGGTGGACGAGCACATGCACAGTCGAGCCGCTCTTGTGGATGAAGCGCTTGTCATACTTGACCGCGTCGGCGCCGGACAGCAGCAGTCGGAACTGCTGCAGCGTGTGCTCGACGTCCTCCGGCGGCGTGACGTCACGCACCGAGCGCGCCAGCAACTCACCCTCGCTGTAGCCGAGCATGCTGCACAGCGCCTGGTTCACCGACAGATAATGACCGTCGATGCCGTGCGCCGCAGACAGCGTCGCCATGCCGACCGGCGCGCGCCTGAATATCAGCCGCAGCTCTTCCTCCGCCTGCCGGAGCTGCCCCTCGGTCTCGCGCTGCTCGGTGACGTCCTCGCCGGCGCTGAGCACACCATGAATGCGGCCCTGCTCGTCGCGCATGAACTGGTTCCGCCAGTACACCCGTCGCATGTTGCCTTCGGAGGTCAGCACCGGGCCCTCGAGCAGCCCGAAGCCCGATTCACGGCCGGCCAGCGCTTCCTCGAACAGGATGCGCGACCGCCCCGCGTAACCCGGCGGCTGGCAGGCGGCAAAGAAGTCCTTGCCGAGCAGTTCGTGCTCGGGGTAGCCGAGCAGCTCGCAGGCCTTGCGATTCACCAGCGTGATCCGCCCGGCGCGGTCCATGGCAACGATCATCACGTTGACCAGGTCCAGGTAACGTTGCGCGCGATCGCGTTCGCGCCGCAAGGCTTCCTCGGCCTGCCGCCGGAAAGTCTGGTCCAGAATCGTGCCCTGGATGCGGCGTCGGCCGGTGAGTGAGTCGGACACGATCTGGTAGATGGTCTGGATGTGGCGGATGGTGCCGTCCGGGCGGAGGATCCGGTATTCCAGCTCGCCTCCGCCGGAGGACTTCTTCAGGTCCTCCGCCAGCCGCGCCTCGACCCGCTCCCGGTCGTCGGGATGCGCGTAGCGGCGAATGAACTCGGCAGGATGCAGGGGTGATTGATCGGGCTCGATGCCGACGATCCGGAAAAACTCGTCCGACCAGAAATACGACTGGCCTTCGGGCCAGTCGCCTTCGAAGCTGCCGACATGGGCCAGCGCCTGCGCTGTCAGCAGGTTGGTTTCCAACTGGTGCAGCTTCGCCTCGGCGACCCTTCGCTCGCTGACATCGCGCACGATGCCGATGAAGCTGCTGCGCCCGTCGCCGCCGACCTGCCCGACCGACACCTCGGCAGGAAACCCCGAGCCGTCCTTGCGGCAGGCCTGGACCTCGCGCGGCGCCAGCATGAATCGCGCCTCACCGGTCCGTTGGAATCGCCGGATGTAGCTGTCGTGGGCGGACCTGAAGGGCGCCGGCATCAGCAGATCGACATTCCGGCCGATGATCTCCCCGGCGGAGTAACCGAAGATGCGCTCGGCGGCCGGGTTGAAGGATTCGATGATGCCTTTGCCGTCGATCAGCACCACGGCGTCCGGGGTCGCGCGCAACAGGGCAGCAAGCCGATTTTCCGCCCGCACCGACTCGGCCGTGTCGCGACGCCGCGCCGTGGCACTGTCTGTCGAAGTCGGATTGCGGCTGGTCATGATTCGGGGGACTTCCGTTGGGCGCGGCAGGGCGGGTCCGCATGGTCGCAGGGCGCGACGCGAACTAGAATACCTGCAGGCTGGCGCCGAAAGAATCCCGTAACCGGCGGCGCATCCGCGGCGCTGCGGCGCCACGAGGTGGAGCATGGCCAATCAAGGACGCATCATCGCCGCCATGGAGCCTCACTCGGCCTCGCTCGCCACGGCACAGCTCGGCGCGCGGCTGGCGGCTGGGCTGGGGGTCACACTCGAGCTCTACACCCCGGTGTACAACCCGCATGTCTCGCTGCGGCATTTCAATGGCCGCGAGTCGCTGCAGCGGGCGCGGGACTCGCTGGTGCGCCGGCATCGCGAGCGCCTCGAAGGGATCGCGCGCTCGCTGGCCGGGGTGTCGGTGGAGTGCGAGGCGTGCTGGGACCATCCGCCCGAGGAAGCGCTCATCCGGCGGGTGCTGGAGCAAGCCGCCGTTTTGCTGATCGTGCGCCTGCCCGAAGTCGCAGGGGCCGGCCGCGGGCGCTTGTCGTCGCTCCAGTGGCAACTGGTCCGGCATTGCCCGGCGCCGCTGCTGCTGACCCGGGGAAAGACCTGGGGGGACGCACCGGTGATCGTCGCGGCAGTGGACCCGACCGGTCGTCACGGCCGTGGCGACGAACTCGATGTCGGCATCCTGCGGAGTGCGGAAAGACTGGCGCAGGCGTCGCGCGGAACCGTGCTCGCCTTCCATGCCTGGGAGAGATCGCTGCGCGCGAGGATCGGCGAACGCGAGGAATCCCTGGCGGCGGATTTGCCGGAGGCGGAAATCGAGAATCGCCATCGTGAGGCCGTGTACTCGGCCCTCGGGGCTTCCGGTGTCGCGCCGGCGCGGATCGCCTTCGTCGAGGGTCGCCCGGAAGACGCGCTGCCGGAGTATTGCCGGGAGACGGGCGCAGAGCTGGTCGTGATGGGCGCGATCGCGCGCAATCCATTCGGCCGGATCTTCATCGGCAGCACCGCCGAACGGGTGCTGGACCGGTTGCCGTGCGACCTGCTGGTGGTCAAGCCGGAGTCCTTCAGAACGCCGGTGCCGCGGGATCCCTGGCCAAGGGAAGATGCTGTCGGCCCGGTTTTCGGCGTGCCCGGAATCTGAGGGTGGACCGGTCTCCTGGACCATGCCGGGCGGAATGTGAACCAGGCCGATCAACGGCGGACCGCGATCGTGGTAACTTGCGAGGGCGCTGAACCCAGGATCTCAAGACCTTGACTGCACAGTCCCTGCGAATCCTGCTGATTGCCGACAACGCCAAGCTGATCCGGACGATCGGCCTCGGGCTGCAGCGCCAGGAATCCGGCCTGATCATGATCGAGGGCGCCGACAGCCTCGCGACCGCCAGGCGGCGTCTGGGCGCCGGCAGCTTCGACCTGGCGCTGGTCGACCTCGGCCTCGGCGAGGGCCTGCACCTGTTGTCGGACTTGCGCGAGGTCGCGCCGGACCTGCCGATCGTTGCGTTGTCGGCGGACGGAACCGGTCCCGACGTGGCGGCATGCCTGGCGGTCGGTGCGCTGGATCGCCTGGCGCCGGAGGCGCTGGACTCTGCGGGACTCATAGACCGGCTGCGTGCGGCAAGGGCCCGGGCGGAGTCCGGGCAGGAAGTCAGGCGGCGCAGCGGGCGGATTGCAGCCAGTCTTGCCGCGGCCGGTGATCTCGCCTGGTATTGGGAAGCGGGGTCGCAGAAGGCCTGGATCGCGGCCCCGGATCCCGAGGCATGGCAGCTTCCGGCGCCCGAGTGCCGCGAATCGCTCGAGGCGCTGCGCGAGCGGATTCATCCGGACGATCGCGAAAAGGCAGTCCGCCGGATCGAGGAATTCGTCACCGGCAGCGCGCCCTGGCAGGTCGAAGCGCGCATCAGGGTCGGCGGCGGCGCCTACCGCTGGTGCGAGATGCGCGGCCGCTCACGGCTCGACGGGCGTGGCCAGGTGCAGCGGGTGTCCGGAGTGCTGTCCGATGCCCAGCGACAACAGCGCGTCGCGCGCGAGCTCGAGCAGTCCCGTCGATTCCTGCGCGCAGTGTACGACTCGGATCGGGTGCCGCATGCGGTGTTGAACTCGTCCGGCATCGTCACGGACTGCAACCCGGCCTGGCTGTCCCTACCGGAGACGGGCTGCTACGCAGGCAAGCATTTCGGTCCGGGCGCGTCCTTCATCGACGCTTCCGGGGGCGACCCGTCGATCGGCGACCTGTCCCAGGCTGAACTGACCCGCGGCGTGCGCCAGGTGCTCGGCGGCGTCGCCGAGCGCTATGGCTGCGAGTACGGCGACGGTGAGCATCGCTGGCGAATTCGCGTCAGCCCGCTGCTGAACCCGGGCATCGCCGGTGCGGTCGTGACGCACGAGGAAATTACCGAAGCGGTGCACGCCGCAAAGCTGCTGGAGGGCAGGTTGGCGGAGCTTTCGGCCGATCTGGACGCCCTGGACGGACCCGTAATACGCATCGACCGCGATTTTCGCGTGCTGTCGGCCAATCGCGCTGCGGCCGCCCGCGGACGGGCCCCGCTGGAGGGCCGGGACGTGCTCAAGGGGCTGCCGAGGGTCGATGCCGACGCGGTCGGCGCCGGGCTCGCCGAGCTCGCAGGCGGAGCCACGCTGGCAATCCATGACAGCCGCCCGGCTGACGGCCGCGTGACCCGCTGGCTGCTCACGGCGCGCCGCGAGGCATCCGGCGACGTCAATGGCTTCCTGGCCTATGGCGTGAATATCAGCGACCTGGCCGCAACCCGGGCAACGGCCCCGGTCGAGCAGGCCTCGGCCAATGACGGCAAGCGCCAGGCGAAACTCGACCATGTGGAACGGCAGCATTCCGAGGCGCTTCAGCAGCTCGGCGAGGCCCGAAAGGCCCTCGCCGCCGTCGAGCAGGAACGCGCCGAGGCCCGACAGGCCCTGGCAGCCGCCGAGCAGGAGCGCACCGAGGCCGGCTCGCTGCTGGCGGCCGAAAGACAGCGCATGGGAGAACTCGGCCGCGCGCTGGACGAAATCGGGGCCGAGCGCGCCGCCCTGATGGCAAGCCTGGAGGAGGCGCGCATCCGGGCAGAGCAGGCCGTGGAGCAGCAGGCGTCCGCGCTGCGGCAAGCCGAACGCCTCGCGGAGGAACTCGCGGCCGAACGACACGCCCTGGAGGCCGAGCGGCAGCAACTCGCGACCCTGCGCGGCGCGCTTGCCGCTGCGGAACGACTTCCGGCGCAGCTTCGCAGCGAACTCGCGCAGGCGCGGCACAAGGTCCAGGCAGACCTCGGTGAACTGCTCGACAGGGCCTTCAGGGCAGTGATGTCGGAGCCGCCCGAGGATGTGTCGCACGACGCCGGGCCAGGCGCGCGGCATAGCAAGCGCTAGGCAGTCCGCGACATGAGGACCATTCGGCGGCTGCTGCTGGTGGGCGACGACCCGCAATCCCTGGACGCACTGGACGCCGTGGCAGCGAGCTTCGGGCTGCTGGTGACCCGCGCCCGCACCGCGTTGGCGATCGACGCGGCGCTGCAGAGCTTCGGCCCGGATGCCGTGATCCTGGACCCGGACGCCTGCGACGGGGCAGGACTGGCGGCACTGCCCGCGATCGGCCACACCGGCGCCCTGCTGTTGCTGCTCGGAAACCCGGACGGCCGCGGGATCAGGGCCGCTCGCGAGGCGGCGGACGCGCAGGGCGTCGAAGTCGCAGGAATGCTCGCCAAGCCGCTGTTGTCGGAAGGCCTCGAGGTGGCGCTGCGTGCGATGGCCGGCGAACTGGTGTTCTCGGCGAACGACATCGCCGGCGCGGTGATGCGGGGCGAGATCACGGCCTGGTACCAGCTGCAACTGCGGCGGGAACTGGTCGGCTGGAAGGCGGACGGCGCAGAGGCGCTGGCCCGCTGGCAGCACCCGGAGCACGGCGTCGTGCTGCCGGACGCGTTCGTGCCGGTGGCGGAGGCGGAGGGCCAGATCGCCGCGATCACCGATTGCGTGCTGCAATGCTCCGTTCAGCAACTGGGCGTGTGGCATCGCCAGGGCATGCCCCTGCGGGTCGGCGTCAACCTGTCGCCGTCACTGGTGAACGACCCGGAGTTTCCCGAGCGGCTCGCGCGGCTGGTGAGGGAATACGACGTGCCGGCGCGCAACCTGGTGCTGGAAATTCCCGAGCCCGGCCTGGCTCTTGTGCCCCACGAGTTCATCGGCATGCTGGCGCGGGTCCGAGTCGAGGGCTTCGGGCTGGCGCTGGAGCACTTCGGCAGCGGTGTGTCCTCGCTGGGCGACCTGTACCGGACGCCCTTCAGCGAGCTGAAGATCGACCGGCGGCTGGTCGGTCTGCTGGACGAGGACGAGGACGCGCGCCGGCTGGTGCGCGGCACCATCGCACTGGCCCACGAGCTGGGGTTGTCGACCACGGCCGAGGCGGTCGAAAGCCGGGAGTCGCTGGAGTTCCTCCATGCAGCCGGCTGCGACCGGGTGCAGGGATACGTGATCAGCAGGCCGCTGCCGGCGACCGAGTTCCAGGCGCTGGTTGGCCACTGGAGTTGATCTGCCGCCGCCCGCGCGGCTGCGCGATGCCGCGCCCCCCGCGGTCATTCCGCCGGCGCTTCGCCCTCGGGCCATTCAAACCTTTCTCTCGCGGGTGGCGTCGAAGCGGGCGAGATGAGGGAATGCGCGAACGCATGGTGGCGCCCGGACCAGGCAGATGGCGGCGACGGCCCCGGGCATCCGCCGCATGACCGCTGAGGCGCACGACACGACCGGGGAGCGTGCCCGCGTTGCGGCGGCAGCAACCGGCAGCATCAGCGCATTCGAGGCCCTCTACCGGCGGCATGCGGGGCGCATTCACGCCCTCTGCCTGCGGATGACGGGGCAGCGATCGGCCGCAGAGGACTGTGTCCAGGAGACATTCGTGCAGGCGTGGCAGAACCTGGAGAAATTCGAAGGCCGCAGCGAGTTCGGCACCTGGCTGCATCGCATCGCGGTCAACTGCGCCCTGAGCTGGCTGCGCGCGGAATCGCGCCGTCCGTCCGGGCACGTGCGGGCCGTCGGCGACGATCCGGACTGGTGGGGCGCCGACACGACCCTGACGGACCCGGGGTCCGACCTCGATCTCGAGCGGGCGATTGCGGGCCTGCCTGAGGGTGCGCGCGATGTCTTCGTGCTGCAAGCGCTGGGGGGCTTCAGCCACGAGGAGACCGCGGAGATGCTGGGGATCGCGGTGGGCACCAGCAAGGCCCAGCTGCACCGGGCGCGACGCCTGCTTGAGGCGAGGCTCGAGAAATGAACGACGAAGAGCACCACAAGCTGGATGAACGGCTCGGTCGCCTGCCACGGGAAATCGAGCCGGCGCGCGAGCTGTGGCCGGCGATCGAGTCGCGGATCCGGGCAGAGCGCCAGGCGCCGCGCGCGCAGGCCCCGCGACGGCGCGGCACCTGGCTGGCGCTCGCCGCCGCCTCGCTGGCGGTTGCCGCGGTCGCATTGAGCACCTTGCAGTTGCGCGACGGCCTGGATTCACCCCAGACCGTGCCCGTGTCACTGAACGGCTCCATGACGACGCCCTTCGGGCCGGCGCACAACCTGGGCGCCACCTATCAGGCCGCCCGCGCCGGGCTGACCGATGATCTCGAAGAGCGGCTGCAAGGCCTGCCGCCGGAGACCCGCAATACGGTGCTCGAGAACCTGGAGACCATCCGCCGCGCCGCCGCCGAGATCAATGCCGCGCTCGGAGAGGACCCGTCCAACCTGTTTCTCCAGCACCAGTTGCTGGCGGCTTATCAGGACGAACTCAGTGTGCTTGCCAACCTGCAGCGCGTCACATCGCGCCTGCCGACGAGGAACGAGATATGAATCGCCCGGTTTTGAGCCTTGTCCTGCTGTCAACGCTGCTCGCCGGCCAGGCGACGCTCGCCGGCCCTGCGGGGCGCGAGATCCACGAGTCGGCCGAAGCCCACCCGCGCGGCGAGGTCGAGGTGTCGAACGTCGCCGGGCGAATCGAGGTCGAGGGCTGGGAGCACGAGAAGGTCGAGGTCACGGGTACGCTGGGCCACGGGGTCGAGCGGCTGGAGTTCCGCACCCAGGGACGGCACACGCTGATCCGCGTGGAGCACGGCCCGCAGAAGCGTCACGTCGGCGCCAGCGAACTGCGCATCCGGGTGCCGCTGGAAAGCCGGCTGACGGTCGGCAGCGTGTCCGCTGACGTTCTGGTCCGCGAGGTCCAAGGCGCGCAGCGGATGCAGTCGGTGAGCGGCGACATCGACACGCGGGTGTTCGGCGAGGACGTGCAGCTCAAGACGGTCAGCGGCGTGATCCGGCTGCAAGGCAGCAATGCGCCCGCCGTGCTGACGGCGACCACGGTCAGCGGCAACGTCACGGCACAACAGGTCGCCGGCGAGGTGGTGATGCAGACCGTGTCAGGCGATCTCGAGGTCGACAGCGAGCTGCTGGAACGTGCCCGCCTGCGCACCACCAATGGCGCCGCCTCGTTGCGCACCGGGCTGGCGGCCGGCGCCCGCGTCGAAATGGAAGCCGTCAATGGCACGCTGACGCTGACACTGCTGGGCGAGCCGGACGCGGAGTTCACGCTCGAGTCGTTCAATGGCCGGATCGACAATGACTTCGGGCCCGAGCCGGTCCGGACCAGTCGTTATGCGCCCGGCCGGGAGGCGCGATTCACCACCGGAGAGGGGTCCGCGCGGGTCAACATGGAGACCCTGAATGGCAGTATCATCCTTCGCAAGGAGTGAAGGGCCTGCCAATAACCCGGTATTGCTTATGCACGGCCTGCTGGCCGAGCTGAAGCGGCGACGCGTATTCCGCGTCGCCGGGCTTTATGGCGTGATCGCCTGGATCATTGCCGAGGTTTCCTCGGTGGTCTTCCCCGTGCTGTTGTTGCCCGAGTGGACCGTCACGCTGGTGGTGGTCCTTCTGATCGGCGGATTTCCGATCGCGATGCTGCTGGCCTGGGCCTTCGACATCGGCCCGCAGGGAATCGAGCGCACGCCACCGGTCGCTGTTTCCGTGCCGGCCTCGCGCGGCCAGGCCTGGCTCGCCTATGGACTGATGCTGGCGGTCGCCATGGCCGGGCTCGGCTGGCTGCTCTGGTCGCGCATGCAACCGGATCCACCAAGGGTCTACGAGTCGGTCGCGGTGATGCCGTTTGCCAACCTGAGCGGCGATTCTGCCAACGAGTACTTCAGCGACGGCATGGCCGAGGAGCTTCTCAACCTGCTGGCCCAGGTGCCGGGCCTGCAGGTAGCGGCGCGCACCTCGTCATTTGCCTACAAGGGCCAGAACGTGGATGTTCGCGAGATCGGCCGCATGCTCGGCGTGGACGCCGTGCTGGAGGGCAGCGTGCGGCGTTCCGGGGAACGTGTTCGGATCACCGCCCAGCTGGTGGACGCGGGGACCGGTTACCATCTCTGGTCGCAGAACTACGACCGCCAGATGGAGGACATTTTCGCGGTCCAGGACGAGATTTCGGCCGAGATCGTCAAGGCGCTGCAGGGCGCGCTGGGCTCGCGCCAGGCGCCGGCAGGAATGCCCGCAAGGAGCGCGCCGACCGAAAACCTCGAGGCCTACACCCTGTACCTGCAGGCGCTGCACCAGTGGAAGCGGCGCGGTGCCGAGCCCGTCAGGCGCAGCGTCGAGCTGTTTCGCGAGGCCACCGAACTCGATCCCGCCTTTGCGCGCGCCTGGGCCGGGCTGGCGGCGGCCTACGTGGTGCTGCCGGGCTACAGCGGCGAGGACGCCGGACCTTACGAGGCGCAGGCCGCGAATGCCGCGCGCCAGGCGCTGGCCCACGATCCGAACCTCGCCGCGGCGCACGCGGTGCTGGCGCAATTGTTGAGCCACGCGCGGGACTGGACCGGAGCGGAGGCCGGATTTTTCTTCGCCATCTCGCTGGATCCGAACGACGCCACCACCCGGCACTGGTACTCGCTGCTGCTCTCGTCGACGGGACGGCTCACGGAAGCACTGGAGCAGGCGCGCATGGCCTGGGAACTGGACCCGGCCTCGCCGATCATCAATTTCAACCTCGCAAACGGGCTGGTTTCGCTGGGCTACGACGAGCTGGCGCGCCGGCAATTGCAGTCGGCGGTGGAGCTGGGTTTCGACGCCCGGGCGGACCAGGGCGTGGAGTTCCTGCTGGCGCTGCGCCGCGGTGACATGGACCAGGTCGAGGAGATCGGTCGCGCCAGCCTCAGCCACGCCGGCCTGGATCCCGAGCTCGCCGGCCTCATGCGCGAATGTTTCGAGGACCGGACCAGAATCCCCGCGCTGGAACGGGCACTGGATGAAGCGGGGATGCCGCAGTCGGTCCGGACCAATGTGTGGATCATGCTCGGCGACGACGAGCGCGCGCTCGCGGCGGCGCTGGCCGCTGCCGAGGCTCCTGACGGGCAATTCGGATCGGTGTGGCTGCCCGAGGGTCGGGGGCTGCGCCTGCACCCGCGGTTCGCCGAGTTCGGCGAGCGCAGCGGCCTGCTGGACTACTGGAAGCAGTACGGCATGCCGGATGACTGCCGCCTGGTGGACGGCCGGCTGCGCTGCGGTTTTGCCACGGTGGCCACGGCCCCGGAGCGGCGCCGCCGCTGAGCCCGGGCACTCCGGGGCGAAACGCCTCCGCCGCGCCCGACCCGTATAATCGTCAGTCCAGGCGTCTGCTGGACGCCGCCGCGCGGAGCGATCCCGAATGTCCAACCCACTGAAGATCATCCTCGGGCTGGTCGGCGTGTTCGTCCTGCTGTTGCTCGCCGCGGTGATCGTCATCCCGATGGTGGTGGACCCGAACGACTACCGCGATGACATCGCGCGTGCCGTCGAGGATGAAACCGGCCGCAGCTTCGAGATCGAGGGCGAGATCTCGCTGAGCGTGTTTCCCTGGCTGGGCCTCGAGGTGGGGCGGATGCGACTCGGCAATCCGCCCGGTTTCGGCGACCGGCCCTTCGCGGAAATCGGCTCGGCCGCGGTGGGCGCAAAGTTGTTTCCATTGCTGTTGTCGAAGCGCCTGGAAGTCAGCACCCTGCGGCTCGACGGGCTGCGGCTCGACCTGGTGCGCCTGGCCGACGGCCGGAGCAACTGGGAAGACCTGGGAGCGACCGACGACTCCGCCGCGCCACCGGACGACCGGGACGGCAGCAAGTCCGGGGTGACACTGGAGCGCATCGGCGGGCTGCGACTGACCGATGCCCGAATTCGCTACGAGGACCGCCAGGAGGGCAGCATCGTCGAGGCCGAGATCAGCCGGTTCTCGACCGGTGAGCTGGCTCCCGGCAAGCCCTTCGGCATCGAAGGCGAGGCTGTTGTCAGCTTCGACCAGGACAAGACCCGTGTGGCCGCCAAGGTGGGCGGCACCGTGCTGCCGGCCGACGACTTCAGCAGCCTGACGGTGAGCGACCTGTTGCTCGACGCGGACCTGGACGACGGGCGACAGCTTTTCAAAGGGCGGGCGCCGGAAATGCGCGTGGTGTTCCCGGGCCCATCGGTGGAGCTCGACGAACTCGAGCTTGGCATCGAGGCCAGCGGTCCCGACCTGCCGGGCGGAAAACTGTCGGGCAAGCTGGCGGCGCCAAGCGTGAAGGTCGACCTGGAGAGCCAGGCCCTGGCCATCCCGGCCCTTAGCGGGGAGTTCGCGGGCATGCGCCTCAACGGCCGGCTCTCCGGGGCGCAGATCGTGGACGCAATGGCGCTGTCCGGGCAGCTTGCCATCGAGGAATTTTCACCGCGCACGCTGCTTGCGCGGCTCGGCGAGACACCGCCGGACGCGGCGGATGCGACGGCGCTGACCCGCGCCTCGCTGGAAACCCAGTTCCGTGCCGGAACCGAGCGCGTGGAGCTCGAGAGCCTCCGGTTGCGGCTCGATGACACGACCATCACCGGCAGCGGAGCGATCGGTTTCGCCGCGCAGACCCTGGTGCGGGCGCGGCTCGAGATGGACGCGATCGACCTCGACAGGTACCTGCCACCCGAGACGGAAACGGCCGAAGCCGCAGCGGCGGAAGACGTGCCGCTGGCCTTCGACTGGCTGCAGGGGCTGGATCTCGATGCCGCGCTCAAGATCGGCATGCTGAAACTCAACGGCCTGACGCTGACCGGTGTCGACGCGCGAGCGGTCGCAAGCGACGGCGTGCTGACGCTGCAGCCGCTGACCGCGGCGCTGTATGGGGGCAAGCTGCGCGGCTCGGCCCGGCTGGATGCCCGCCAGTCGCCGGCCACCCTGAGGCTGGAGCAGTCCCTGTCGGGGCTGGAGCTGCTTCCCTTCGTTCGCGATCTCGCCGATTTCGACCGCCTCAGCGGCGTCGCCCAGCTCGGCGCCAATCTCACCACGACGGCCTCCAGCACCGCCGGCCTGATGTCCGGGCTGAACGGCGAGCTGTCGTTCGACGTCGCCGATGGCGCCCTCGTGGGGGTCAATCTCTGGTACGAGATCCAGCGTGCCTGGGCCGTGGTCCGCGGCCAGTCGGTCCCCCAGCGCGGCTCTGCTGATACGGAGTTTCGCCAGCTCAAGGGCACGGCCGTGATCCGCGACGGCGTGCTGCGCAACGACGACCTGATCGGCGGGTTGCCATTTCTCGGACTCGCGGGCAAGGGCCAGGTGGACCTGAGCGAGTCGGCGCTGAACTATCAGCTCACCGCCACCGTCATCCGCCAGCTTGTGGACGAGGCCACCGGCGAGCCCAGCGAACTGGCCGGCGCCAGCATTCCCTTGAGGCTCAGCGGCACGCTGGATTCGCCCTCAGTGAACGTGGACCTTGGCGGCCTGGTCCGCGACCGTGCCAAGGACGAGGTGTTGCGTCGCCTCGGAGTCGAGGAAGAGCAGGCGGAGTCGGCGAAGCAGGACCTGGAGGAGCGCGCCAAGGACAAGGTCCGTGACCGGCTGCGGGGCATCCTGGGCCGGGACTGATGGCCGGGGCCACCGCAACGCACGACACCATCGGACGCCGATTGGAATTCCGCTGCGCCCTGGCGCTTGCCTGCTGCCTGGGCGGGATGGCCGGCTCGCAGGTGCGCGCCATGGACCTTGTGTCGGTCGTCGCCCAGCGTGACGGCGAGGCCTACCTGCTGAACATCGAGGCGTTGTTCGAGGCGTCGCCCGAGCGCCTGCTCGAGGTGCTCACCGATTACGACCGCCTTCATGAACTGCATCCCCGGATGCTGGAAAGCCGCAGCCTCGGTTTCGTCGGGCCGGCCACCGAGGAGGTTTACACGCAGATCAAAGGCTGCGTGATGTTTTTCTGCCGCACCCTGCACCGTGTGGAATCGATCCGCGAAGAGCCCGGCCGCCTGCTGGCAGTAGAGGTTGCGGGCCGCAGCTCGTTTCGCGAGGGACGCACGGATTGGCGGTACGCGCCGGAGGGGTCGGGGACGCGCCTTGTCTACCAGGCACGCCTCGTGCCCGCGTTCTGGGTGCCGTCGGTGCTGGACGCCGCGGCGCTGGCGCGCTCCCTGGAGCACATGGTCGTCGAGATGATGGGCGAAGCCGAGCTGCGTGCCGCCGATGCCGATGACTGATTTCTTTGCGCAGGCCCTGCTTGCCTGGCACGACCAGGCAGGTCGCCACGATCTGCCGTGGCAGGTCGAGCGATCGCCGTACCGGGCGTGGGTCGCCGAGGTGATGCTGCAGCAAACCCAGGTCGCGACCGTGATCCCGTACTTCAACCGTTTCGTGGCGCGATTCCCGGACCTCGCGGCGCTGGCGGCCGCACCGCTCGACGAAGTGCTGCACCACTGGACCGGGCTCGGCTATTACGCGCGGGCGCGCAACCTGCACCAGGCTGCGCGGCGGATCGTCGAGCTGCATGATGGCCGTTTTCCCCGGACACTCGAGACGGTCGCGGCGCTGCCGGGCATCGGGCGCTCGACCGCCGGTGCGATCCTCGCGCAGGCCTTCGGCCAGCGGCACCCCATCCTGGACGGCAATGCCAGGCGCGTGCTGGCACGCTGGCATGCGGTGACTGGCTGGCCGGGAGCGCAGCAGGTGGAGCGCCGGCTGTGGGTGTTGGCGGAACGACACACCCCGGCATCGAGGGTGGCGGACTACACCCAGGCGATCATGGACCTCGGCGCGATGGTGTGCCGGCGTTCGCAGCCGGCGTGTTGCGATTGCCCGGTGGCCGATGGGTGCGCCGCGCGGCTCGCCGGCCGGCAATCAGAGATTCCCGCACCACGCCCGCGCCGTCCGCGGCCGCTGCGGCGAACGCGGATGCTCTGGCTCAGTGACGGCGCCGGTGGCGTGCTGCTGGAACGGCGCCCCTCGCCGGGCGTCTGGGGCGGGTTGTGGTGCCCTCCGGAACTTGGCGAGGAATCGCCGGAGGACTGGGCGGGGCGCGTGCTCGGCCTCGATGTCGAGTCGGGCCCGCCGCTCGGCGTGCTCCGCCACGGCTTCACCCATTTCGAACTCGAGATCGAGCCCGTACCGGCGAGACTGGCAGCGCCGGCAGCCGTGATGGAGCCCGGCCGGTGGCTCTGGTATAACGCCGGCTCTCCGGCCAGGCTCGGGCTCGCGGCCGTGGTGAGCCGGCTCACCGCAAGTCTGCCGGGGGCGGGCGCCGCCGTCACGAAGGAATCGTCATGAGCAGAACTGTCCAATGCGTGGTGCTGGGCCGCGAGGCCGAGGGACTGGATCGCCCGCCGTATCCAGGTGAGCTCGGGCAACGCATCTTCGAACAGGTGTCGAAGGAGGCCTGGCAGCAGTGGCTGGGGCACCAGACCATGCTGATCAACGAGTACCGGCTGGTGGTGATCGAGCCGCAGGCGCGCGAGTTCCTGCG
>CAZOSZ010000023.1:0-19677 GCA_964582505.1 uncultured Ectothiorhodospiraceae bacterium
AGCGTGGCGGTGGCGCCGTGCGCTGCCAGCCGGATGCGCTCCGCAGGGATGCCTGCACCGACCAGCCGATCGCGCACCGCCTCGGCACGCGCCAGCGACAACTGCCGATTGTGTCGCTCTCCGCCGCGCGGGTCGGCGTAGCCGTCAAGCTGGATCTCCATCGCCGGAACGGCCAGCACCAGCCTGGCGAGGGCACCGAGCGCCTCGGCGGACCCGTCCGGCAGCAGCGCGCTGTCGGTCCTGAAGCCGATCTCCAGCTCCAGGCCGTCGGCGAGCAACCCGGTCTCCGCCGCTTCAGTCGCATGCTGGTGGTGCTGCGCCAGCGCCGCCTCGAGCTCGGCGAGGCTTGCCCGCATACTGCGTCTCTCGGACTGCAGGCTGTTGCGCTCGGCCGTCAGCGTGGCCATGCGGTCCCCGAGGTCCGCGTTTCGCTTGTGCTGCAGGTACCAGTCTGTCGACACGCCGCCCGCTGCCATGCCGGCGATCGCGCCCGGCGGACCGCCAAGCAAGGCTCCGAGCACAACCCCCGACAAGATGCCGATTGGTCCGGTGCGCGACGCATCGTCGGGCGCTGCAGTCCCTGCCAGCGCCGGCGCGGCGGTCAGCAGCATGGCGATCGCGATGGTGGTGCCTTTCATTTGCTGGATCCTCCGTAATGCGGTGGACGACAGGTCCACCTGGGGATCCATTTCAGCGCCGCGGGTCGGCCGCCCGGCGGCACCATCCGGGCAGTGTGGCGATCAATCGTGGCGAATGGTGGCCGGCCCGCCCGGGGTCAGCCGTCCGCGGGCCTGCCGGCCACGACGCACATCATTCTCCAGAACCACGTCGCCGGGAAGCGTTCCGCAATGACGGGCTCGAGGCCTGCCTGGGCCAGCATCCCGCCGAGCTCGCCCCGGGTGAGGATGTTGCGGTGCTGCCGCCCCGGCAGGCGGGCCAGCTGCTGGATCGCGCCGATCTGGGGATACTCGCGGCACCAGTCGACGATCGCCACCAGGCCGCCTGGCCGGACGAGGCGTGCCATGCGTCGCAGCGCGCTGTCCTGGTCCATGAAAAGGTGGAAGGCGCTGCTGCAGGTGATGACGTCGAAAGAACGCTCCTCGAGCGCCGCGGAATCGAGTGTGCCGACCTGCCAGGCGGTGGTGGCGGACTCGGGCATCCTATGGCGCGCGACCCTGATCATGTCCGGCGAGAGGTCGATGCCGGTCGTGCGGATGCCCGGATGGGAGCGCCGCAGGAGTTCTGCCAGCCGTCCGGTGCCGCAGGCGACGTCGAGGAGGTGTTCGTGGCCCTCCAGCGGCAGGCACTCCACCAGCTTGCCGAGCGAGTTCCGGGTGTAGCGGTCCCACAGCCGGTCATAGGCCGGTGCCAGCCTGGCATAGTGACTGACGACCCGCTGCGTCTGCCGGTGGTCGGCGGTCCTGGATTGCGTCGTATCCATCCTGAGATGACTCCCGTTCGCCGACATCGGTGGCGCCGAGCGTAGGATACCGCGCTATGGCGGAAGTGGGCGAATCCTAGTCCGAAGGCCTGCGGATATAGCGCTCGGCATGACGCTCGAAACACTCGCGGCAATTGACGGAGCAAAAGTAATAGCTCACCCCGTCAAGATCGACCCGGGCACGCGCGCGGGCGGGGCTGACCGCCATCCGGCAGACCGGGTCGATGTACAGGGCCAGATCGCCCGGCGACCTCGCGGGCGTGGCTGAGGGTGACGAGAGTGCACCACGCAGTCGCGGCAGCGCATCCCGCGTTGCCTGGCGACCGATTTCCAAGATTTCGGCCAGACGATGGCAATCGCGAAACGACACGTCGCCGAGGTCGAGGTCGATCAGCACGTCCGGATCGGTCATGCGGATCGCCAGCGCCCGCGGCGGTCAAGGGCAACCTCAAAAGCCCGCATGACGACGTCAAAGGCGAAGCGTGCGGTCACGGGGTTCGGGAGCAGCCGACCCAGCCTCATCGCGGCCCGTGCGTAGCCGGTGTCGAGGTGCGCCACTCGCTGTGGCGAGGGCAAGACATTCTCCGCGATGACGACATCCGGTTCCCAGGACCAGGCCAGGTCCACCGGCAGCAGCGCACCGGAATGCAGCACGACTTCCTCGCCCTGCTGCAAGTCGACCGCAGAAATGGCAAGCGGGATGCCGAGATCCTCAAACGTCAGCCCATCGAGAAGCGGGACCGCTGTCGGAAAGATCTCGTGCCAGCCGAGCATGCGCCCCGGAATGAACCGCCGCGGGAACCGGAAGCCACCTGCAAGCTCGATCATCCGGCTTGCAGAAACCCCGCGGACCGCGAGCGCCGCTACCAGGCCGCCGATACTCGTGCCGGCGAAGAACGCCGGTCGAATGCCCTCCGCCTCCAGGACCTCGAGGACCCCGATGTGCGCGAGTCCGCGCGCGGCACCGCCTCCCAGCACGAGCGCCACCGATGGCGCGAGGTCCTCGCGTTCGGCGGTATCGATGTCGAGCAAACCAGTCACCCGTGTCGCCCCTCGACGCTGCCAAGGCCTATGAGATCCCGATCGGCGGGCCCGGAACCGGCACGCCTAGTGTTGATGATGGTCCTGCCGCCGTTCCTCGGCCGGGGGGTGGTCATGCTCATCGTCACGGACCTCGCCTTGGTCGTCGCCGTGCTCGTGCGTGACTCCGGCTTCGCGCGCAGCGGCCAGCATCCGGGCATATTCTTTTCCGTCCATGTCCGGAAAGCGTAGCATCAGCGCGACGAGCGGCCAGAGCTCGTCGTCTGCGTGGGTCTTGCCCCAGGCCGGCATGCCGGTCATGCGGATCCCGTGCCGGATCACCCAGAAGAGTTCCGCGGCGGACCGCTGGCCGGCCACGATCGCCAGGTCCGGGGCGGGCGGATTCAGTCCCCGGGCCAGGGCGCTTGCGTCGCGGCCCGGCGGCGCGTGACAGCCGGCGCACATGCCCTCGAAGCCGATCACCGCCGCGTGCAACATGTGCTCATCCATTTGCGCCGGCATGCCGGGCGCGACGCCGCGCGCCTGGCGGGCCACCGAGCGTTCCCTGATCGTCTGCAGCAGCCAGTATGCTGCCGGCTTGTGCTCGACGTCCGCCCCGACCTGCGGCACGCCCGCGTAGATGCAGATTCCCGTCCCCAGGACCGCGAGCACAAGCAGCACGACGAGGGCCTTGATCCAGGCGATCAGGCGTTTCATATCGAACCTACTGCTCATGGTGGAATCGCTTGAACGGATCGCCCACACCGATCGGCCCGCCTCAGCCGGCCGATTCCTCGGGCAGGTCGCGGTACTCGCCGACCCGGGCTTTCAGCTTGGTCTCCTCGATCCAGCAGAACAGTACGGGAACCGTGAACATCGTCAGCAACACCATGCCCATGCCGCCGATACTCGGGATGGCCATAGGAATCATGATGTCGGCTCCCCTGCCGGTGGAGGTCAGCACGGGCAACAGCGCGAGGATGGTCGTGGCGGTCGTCATGAGACATGGCCGGACGCGTCGCTGGCCCGCGACCACGGTCGCGGCGCGAAGCTCCGCCATCGTCTCGGTGCGGCGCTTCTCGAAGCTCTGCCCCAGGTAAGTGGCCAGTACCACGCCGTTGTCGACGGCGATACCGAACAGCGCCAGGAAGCCGACCCAGACGGCGACACTCAGGTTGATGGTGCCCATCTGAAACAGATCGCGCATGTTGACGCCGAACAGGCTGAAGTTCGCAAACCAGGGCTCGGCGTACAGCCAGAGCAGGATGAACCCCCCGGCCCACGCGACTGCGATACCGCTGAACACGATCAGCGTGGTGCCTACCGAGCGGAACTGGAAGTACAGGATCAGGAAGATCAGCATCAGGGCGACCGGCAGCACGATGCTGAGCGTCCTTGCGGCGCGCAACTGGTGCTCATAGTTGCCGGCGAATTTCCAGTTCACGCCGGGCGGCACCATCAGTTCACCGGCCGCTATCCGGCTCTGCAGGAACGCCTGCGCCTGCTCCACCACCGCCACCTCGGCAATTCCCGGCTGGCCGCCAAACGTGATGTAGGCGGTCAGGAAGGTGTCTTCGCTGCGGATCATCTGCGGCCCGCGCGCATAACTGACTTCCGCCACCTCGCGCAGCGGCACCTGCGTGCCGTCGGGCGCCGAAATGAGCACCCGCTCCAGTTCCTCGATCTCGGTACGCAGCTCACGCTGGTAGCGCACGCGCACGGGGTAGCGTTCACGGCCTTCCACCGTCGTTGTAATGGTCTGGCCGCCGATTGCGACGGTGATCAGGTGCTGCACGTCGGTGATGTTGAGCCCGTAGCGCGCGATCGCCTCCCGGTCGATGTCGATCTCGAGGTAGGGCTTGCCCACCACGCGGTCTGCATTGACCGTGTCCGGCCGAATTACCGGGACCTGCCGAAGCTCGCGTTCCAGCGCGACGGCGATGCGGTCGAGGGTCCCGAGGTCCGGGGCGCGTACCTTGAGGCCCATTGGCGCGCGCATGCCAGTCTGCAACATCACCAGCCGCGTCTCGATGGGCTGCAGCTTCGGTGCGGAGGTCGTGCCGGGCAGCGCCGCCGCCCTGACGATCTCGTCCCAGATATCCTGCGGGCTGCGGATGTGTTCCCGCCACTGGCGGAATGGCCGGCCGCGCGGATCGGGGATCAATTCGCCGTCCCGATCGCGCAGGAACTCGCCGCCGCGCCGGTCGTACTTGAAGTTGATGCGTCGCCCAGCCTCATCGGTGGCGTATTCGGGCTTGTAGTGGATCACCGACTCGAGCATCGAGATCGGCGCCGGATCGAGTGCCGTATCGGCGCGTCCGAGCTTCCCTGCGACCAGCTCGACTTCGGGCACCGTCAGAATGGCGAGGTCCTGGTATTTGAGTACCTCCAGGATCTCGCCCATCGAGGCATGCGGCATTGTCGTGGGCATCCAGAGGAAGGTGCCTTCGTCGAGCGGCGGCATGAACTCGCGGCCGAGGCCGGGGAAGCGGTGCGAGGCCCAGCTCCAGGGCGTGCTGACGCGGAGCGCCTGTGCGTCGAGGCCGACGCGCTGCGCCGTCGCCGGAATGATGCCGAACACCCGGTCGAAGCCGAGCCAGACCGAGCCGCCCAGCAGGATGAGCACGACCGGCAGGCTCAGGAACAGCAGCTTGTGCTCCAGGCACCAGCGCAGCATCGGCGAGTAGGCGAGCATCAGCAGCCAGAACAGGCCGAGCAGTCCGCCGATCACCAGGCCGACGAACACGAAATTCCGCAGCACCCCGGCCTCGGGTCCGAGCGGTTCCCAGACGGCGCCGAGAATCCACCACACCACGAGCGCGCCGATCGCACTGGCCAGCCAGGGGCCGCCCCGGGCCAAGGTGCCCTCGGCCCTTTGCAGCGACATTGCCAGGCGCGGCGCGCGCTGCTCGAGCCATGCGGCAGTCCGGGGTGACCACAGGCGATATGCGGCAACCGCAACCAGCACGAGTCCGGCACCGGTCACCGCAGCCCATCCCGCCGACGCCCCCACTGTCGTGAGGATCACCCCCACGACTCCGAGGCCGAAGAACAGCGCCCGCTTGAGCGCCGGAGCGTCGCGGCCGCGGTCGCGCCCGGCAATGAACAGGTGCGCTGCGGCCGGCACCACCGTCAGGGTGACGAAGATGGCCCCGACCAGGACGAAGGTCTTGGTGAAGGCCAGCGGCACGAACATCTTGCCCTCGGCGCCGGTCATGGTGAATACGGGCAGGAAGCTGATGATCGTCGTGCTGATCGCCACCAGGATCGCCGTGCCCACTTCCCGGGTGCCGCGGAACACCACCTCGAGCCGCGGATCGTCCGGGCCTGCTTCCTTGAGGTGCTTGAGCACGTTCTCGGTGACGATCACGCTCATGTCGACGATCGTGCCGATGGCAATCGCGATGCCCGCCAGGGCCACGACGTTCGCGTCGACGCCGACCAGCTTCATCAGGATGAAGCCGATCAGGACCGCCAGCGGCAGCGTCGCGCTGATGACCAGTGCGGTGCGCAGGTGCAGCACCATGACGATGACCACCACGATGGTCACGAGGACCTGCTGCAGCAGGGCGTTGTTCAGGGTGCCGAGCGTTTCGTAGATCAGCCCGGTGCGATCGTAGAAGGACACGATCTCGAGCTGGCTGAGCATGACCCAGTCGGGCCATGCGTCACGCGGTGTCGCGCGCAGCCAGTCGAGCCATGCATCCTGGCGCAGCGCCGTCGAGTCGAAGGCCTCGAAGCCTTGCCCGCTGGCGAAGCGCTCCACCTCCGGGCGAGCCGTGCGTTCCCAGTCGATGACCGCCTTGGCGAGCAATCCCGGGGCGATTTCCTCGACCTTTGCTTTCACGTTCTGAATGGCGCGCAATGGGTTGTAGCCCTCACGCACGATGACCACGCCACCCACGGCCTCGGCGCCACCGATCGTCAACGCTCCGCGACGTTGGGCCGGCCCGAAGTTGACGACTGCCACGTCGCTCACCCGGATCGGCACGTGGTCCGGACCCACGCGCACGACGGCCTGCTCCAGGTCCGTCAGGCTCTCGATGAATCCCACGCCGCGGACCAGGTACTCGACGCGGTTGATCTCGACGACCCGCGCGCCCACGTCCAGGTTGCTGCTGCGGATGGCGTCGAAGACCTGCTGCAGGGTCACGCCGTGGGCGCGCAGTGCATCGGGATCCACGTCGACCTGGTATTCGCGCACGAAGCCGCCGATCGAGGCCACTTCGCTGACGCCCTCGGCGGCCAGCAGTCCATAGCGCACATACCAGTCCTGCACGCTGCGCAGCTCGTCGAGGTCCCAGCCACCGACCGGACGGCCGTCGGGATCGCGCCCTTCGAGGGTGTACCAGTACACCTGCCCCAGGGCCGTGGCGTCCGGGCCGAGGGCCGGCGTGACATTCTCGGGGAGCAGCCCGGCCGGGAGGCTGTTGAGTTTCTCGATGATCCGCGAGCGCGACCAGTAGAATTCGGTGTCCTCGTCGAAGATCAGAAAGATCATCGAGAAACCGAAGGCCGAACTGCTGCGCACTTCGCGCACGCCCGGCACGCCGAGCAGCGAGACGGTGAGCGGGTAGGTGACCTGGTCCTCGACGTCCTGCGGCGAGCGGCCCGGCCACTCGGTGAACACGATCTGCTGGTTCTCGCCAAGATTGGGGATGGCATCGACGGGCACCGGATTGCGTGGCAGCCAGTCGATCTTCCAGTCGAAGGGTGCAACCGCCACACCCCAGCCCGTCACCAGCAGCACCAGCAGCACGACGACCAGCTTCTGCTCGAGGAAGAAGCGGATGATGCCGTCGAGCGGGGTTCGAGTTTCGCTCATGAGCCGTGTCCGTCGTGGGATGCATCATCCGCCAGGGTCTCGATGACGGCTCCACAGCGCAGCATCGATTCGCCGTAATAGGGGTTGGCGATGACTTCCTCGTCCTGCAGCCAGTAGCCGTCACGGCCCTGGACCATGGGACAGACCGCGCGATAGACCGGGCCGGCCTCCTCGACGCCGAAGGCCTTGATCGCCTCGGTCAGCGCGTCGCTGAAGGTCTCGAAGTGCCGGCGCTGGCCGTCCAGCCCCGGAGCGGCGCCCAGTTCGCCGAGCGCCTGGTGCATAGCCTGCGCCTGTCGGTTCCATGTGCCGCGCGCGCTCGCGTTCTGCAGCCGGTTGCCGTCCACCCCATGCAAGGCCTCGTCCACGGCCAGCGCCGCGCCCCGTGCAGCCACGGGATCGTCACCCGCGAGCGCGCGCACCAGCGTGAACTGTGCGCGCACCAGCCGGCCGAGCTCGACGCGGAATGCCCGCGGCGCCCCGCTCGCGGAGCCGGCGGACGCAGTCGTCGCGTCAAATTGCAATGGCTGTGCGCTGGCGCCAGCCTCGCCGCCGTGATCGTGGACCGGCGGCGCCCCGCCCTCGGGCTGCATCATGCTCGGCCTGCCGCGAATCTGCAGTTCCGAATCGATCTTGAACGCACCGCGGGCGACGACCAGCTCGCCTTCGGCCAGGCCATCCTCCACGACGTACCAGTCGCCGGCCCGGGGACCGAGCAGCACGTCGCGCGGCTCGAAGGTCGGGCGGTCCATGCCGGGAAGCTGGACGTACACGACCGCCCGCCGGCCCGTGATCAACGGCGCCGACGCGGGGATCACCAGCGGGTCAGTGGCCTGCAGACCCGCGGCCGTGGCGACAGTCCCGCTGACGAACATGCCCGGCTTGAGCCGGCCGTCGGCGTTGGAGACGTCAACCCGGACGCGGGCCGTGCGCGTGCGGTCGTTCAGCGCCGGGTCGATGAAGGCCACGGTGCCCTCGAATTGCTCACCCGGATAGCTTTGGGTGCCGAAGCGGGCCTGCTGCCCGAGCTCGAGCCATTGCAGGTCGGACTCGTAGACCTCGAGCTGGGCCCACAGGCGCGAGAAATCCGCCAGCCGGTAGATCGGCATGCCGGTCTCGACGTAGTCGCCAACGGCCGCGAGACGCTCGACCACCACGCCGCTGACCGGCGCGGCGATGGTCACGTGGTCCTCGACCCGGCCGCTGCGTTCGACGGCTTCGATCTGGCGCGCTTCCAGGCCAAGCAGCCTCAGCCGGTCGCGCGAGGCCTGGATCGTCAGGCGTGTGGTCTCGCGCACCACGCCGACACCCCCGGCCTCGAGTTCCCGGTCCGCTTGCAGGGCCTGCAGGAGCTCTTCCTGGGCCGCGATCAGCTTCGGGCTGTACAACTCCACCAGCGGCTGGCCCTGGCGAACTGCCACGCCTGTGAAATCCACGTGCAGCCGGTCCAGCCGGCCGGGAACCCAGGCCGAAATCGTCCGCAGCCGGGTCTCGTCGTGGTCCAGGCGGCCAAAGAGCCTGACCGGAACCTGCACTGGGAGGCGCTCCACCCGACGCACCTCGACCTGCATGAGCGCCGCCGAGCGCGGCGTCACGCGCAGCCTGGGCACCTCGCCGTCGTGCTCACCGTCGTCTGCGTCCAGCGGCACCGGGATCAGGTCCATGCCGCAGATCGGGCACTTGCCGTCGGGATCCGTTGAGCGCACCTGGGGATGCATCGAGCAGGTGTACATCTGCTGGACGCCGGGTCGCGCCTGGGACGATTCTTCGGCCGAGGTCGCCGCTGTCGCGTGGCGGTGCGCATCGCCGCCCTGGCCCAGCGCCGCCAGTCCGTAGCCGGCGGCCAGGCCTGCCAGCACCAGCACCCCCCAGATGATGCGTGACTTGAGAGTTCGTGAGTTTGCATTCATGGCCTGGGTCCTGCGTTCTGTACCGGGCGATCGGGAGCGTCCATCACGCCGACCAGCGCGCGGACGCGTGCCGTGGCGCGCGTGCGGTCGGCGGCGGCGCGCTCGTGGGCGAGTTCGAATTCGAGCAGCAACCGCTGGGCGTCGACCAGGTCGGAGAACCCGGCGTCACCGGCACGGTAGGCCGTTTCAGTCGCCGACATGGACTGGCGGGCCTTCGGCACAAGCGTGCCACCGTAGAGACTCAGCCTGCGCCCGCTGTCGCGGTAGGCGAACAGGGCGCCCTTGAGCTCGGCCTCCAGGCTGAACTCCCGGTCCTGCACGTCGAGGGCAGCGGCATTGACTCGCGCCCGCGCCTCGCGGACGCCGGCATCGATCCTGCCGCGCCGGATGGGAATGCTGAAGGAGATCATGCCCGCGACCATGTCCGCGCCACCGCCATCCATCTTCGCCATCCGCTCGCTTGCGCCTCGGCCATACTCGAGCCCCAGCATGATGTCCGGGAAAAAGGCCTTGCGCGCCAGTTCGACCGACTGCTGCTCACGCGTCACCGCGTGCCGCGAGGCCGCCAGCCCGGGATTGCCCAGCCGGGCCAGTTCCAGCCAGGCTTCATCGTCGCGCTCCGGCAGCCCGTGATGGACCTGGCGCGACGGCGCCGGCGGCGCACCCGAAAGGCGCGCGTGCGCCGGGCGTCCAAGCGCAGCGTTCAGCTCGGCCGCGGCGGGCCCGAGCATGTCCTCGAGAGAGCGGAATTGGTCGTCCAGGCGACCCAGCTCGACCTGAGCCCGGTTGACGTCGGCCTGACTCACCGACCCGGTGCGGTACAGTGACCTGGCGACCGACTCCAGCCTGATCAGCAGTTCGCGGTTCTCGCGAGCGGTCGCTGCGGCCTGGTGGAGCCAGGCGTACTCGACATAGGCGCGAGTGACCCGGTCGACGAGTTCGAGCCGCACAGCCTCGAAGCGCCGTGCCTCGGTCCGGGCGTCCTCAACGGCGATGTCACCGCGCAGCGCAAGCGTGCCGAACCAGGGGAACATCTGCGAGATCGAGTAACGCTCGCCCATGTACTCGGCATCGCGATCCACCTGGTCGAACACCAGCGCGAAGCCGAGCTGTGGGTCCGGCAATGACCGTGCCTGCGGTACGCGCTCTACCGCCGCGCGCCAGCGATAGTAGGCGGCCTCGAGCGCCGGACTGTTCTGCATCGCGAAGCGGATGCAGTCATCGAGCGTCGCATCCTCCGGCAAGGACACGGTCGATCCACTCGCCGGAACATGGGCCGATGCGATGTCGCCGCTCGTGACCGTGGCGCGGTCCGCGCGATTCCAGTGATCCGGTTCGGCCCGCCCGGCCGGGGCCGCGCAGCCTGCGGCGAGCAGCAGTGCGGCGAGGGCAGCGGACGGGCGGCCTGCACGGGCCGCAAATGATTGGGACATGAGACACCTCCGTGACTTCGAGAAAGCGAGCTCGAAGCGGAGGCGTCAATCGTTGAGGACGCAGTTCCTCAGGTGCAGGCGGGGGCCGCTGGCATGGGGCGGCGCACGGGCCAGGAAAGCGCCCGCAATGCCCGACCCGTCGGGCAGCGCAACGGTGTCGAGCTCGGACGCCGGCAAGGCGACGAGCTGCAGTTCGAGCCTGGGCAGGCCCGGAGTACGACCGTCGAAGTCATAGCCGTCGACGAAGCTGCAGCCAGTGGCGGCGCCATTTTCATGACACGGCGGCGGGGGGTCCGGGCAATGCGGACAGTCGCCCCCCATGATCGCCTCGGCCGCCATCAGGCACGGCGCGATGGCCATGCTCGCCCAGACCGCCAGAAACAGGCTGGCGGCGAGAGCGGCTAGGCTGCGGTGGTGCTGGCGGATCGAGTTCATCGTGAGCTCGGACTTCGAGGCGGTTAGACTAGTTCCCAAATGCCAGTGGTGGCAAGTACCTAGGTCACGTTCCTGCATGAAACTCAAGCCTGCCGAGCGCCGCACGAAGGCCCGTGTCCGGATCCTGATGCTCGCCGGCCTGCTGGCCACGGCGGCCTGCGTGCCCGCGCCGAATCCCATACCGCTGCAGTCGCCGTCGGCGACCGGCGCGGCCCTGCCCAGGCTGAGCCACGACCCCGAAGGCCGGGTCTGGTTGAGCTGGGTGGAGCCGGCGGCCGCGGGTCATGCCCTGCACGTCTCGGTGCTCGGCGAGCACGGCTGGGAGCCCGCTCGCACCGCTGCGCAGGGAACCGGCTGGTTCGTGAACTGGGCGGATTTCCCTTCAGTAGTCCACTTCGGCGAGCAGCGCCTGGCCGCCCACTGGCTGCGCAAACTCGATGGCGGACCCTACGCCTACGAGCTGCTGATGTCGGTATCGGTCGATGGCGGCGCGAGCTGGTCGACGCCGGTGACGCCGCACGGTGACGGCACGGCCACCGAGCATGGCTTCGCCTCGCTGTTTGCCGTCGACGAAGGCGCCGGCGCGGTCTGGCTCGACGGGCGCCACACGGGTGGCGGTGACGACCACGACGCGCACGGCCACGGGCATGGCGCCATGAGCCTGCGGGCCGGCGGGATCGACTGGTCGGGCCAGCCGCTGCCGGAAGTCGAGCTCGACGGCATGACCTGCGACTGCTGCCCGACCGCGGCGGTGTCCGGACCGCATGGCGTCACCGTGGTGTATCGCGATCGCAGCGCCGAGGAGATCCGCGACATTCTTGCCATGTCCTTTGACGGCGACGCGTGGAGCGCACCGGTTCCGGTCGCCGAAGACGGCTGGTTGATGCCGGCCTGTCCGGTCAATGGCCCCGCGCTGGCGGCACGGGGCGATCGCATGGTCGCCGCCTGGTTCACCGCCGCAGGTGAGCTGCCGCGCATTCGAGCGGCGTTTTCTTCCGACGGCGGGCGAAGCTGGAGCCCCCCGGTGGACGTCGCCGGCGGCACAGTGCTGGGTCGCGTGGCGGTGGTGATGCCGGATCGCGACGCGGCCGTCGTCAGCTGGCTCGAAGCGGACGACGCGCGCGCCGCGATCCGCTACCGGCGGGTGCATCCCTCCGGGCGGCATGGCGCGGTGCGCACGCTCACCACGACCTCGCCGGCGCGCAGCTCGGGCTTCCCGCAGATGGCGCTCGCCGGCGACCGGCTGGTGTTCGCCTGGACCGAGGCCGGCGAGCCTTCCGCGGTGGCGACCGCCACCGTGCCGCTGCCGTAGGAGCGGCTTCAGCCGCGACCGCGGGAGGGCCGTCAGTCGCGGCTGAAGCCGCTCCTACGGGGAATCTCGGCTAGCCCAGGCGGCGCAGCGCGGCGATCCGCTCGTCGAGCGGTGGATGGGTCATGAACAACCGCTTCAGGCCGACGCCGCGATGACCGGAAATGCCGAAGGCCGCGAGCTGGTCGGGCAGCGAGGCATTGTGGCCCTGCTTGAGGCGCTCCAGCGCCGCGATCATGCGCTCACGACCGGCAAGGCGCGCGCCGCCCGCGTCGGCACGGAACTCCCGCTGCCTGGAGAACCACATCACGATCACGCTTGCGAGGATGCCGAGGAAGATCTGCGCGACGATGGTGACGATCCAGAATCCGGGGCCGTGGCCGCGCTCGGTGCGGAACACCAGCCGGTCCACGAGGTGTCCGATGACCCGTGACAGGAAGATCACGAAGGTGTTGACCACGCCCTGGATCAAGGTCAGCGTCACCATGTCGCCGTTGGCGACGTGGCTGACCTCGTGGGCCAGCACGGCCTCGACCTCCTCGCTGCGCATGCCGCGCAGCAGCCCGGTGCTGACCGCTACCAGCGCGCTGTCGCGGCGCGCGCCGGTCGCGAAGGCGTTGGGCTCGGGTGCATCATAGATCGCGACCTCCGGCATGCCGATGCCGGCCTCGCGTGCCTGGCGCTGCACAGTGTCGAACAGCCAGCGCTCCGCCTGGTTGGCCGGCTGGGTGATGACGCGCGCGCCGGTCATCCGCTTGGCGCTCCACTTGGAGATCGCCAGCGAGATGAACGAACCGCCGAAGCCGAGCACGGCGGCGAACACCAGCAGGGCGCCGAGATCGAGATCGACCCCCTGCTCGTCCAGGATCCCGCTGATCCCCAGCAGGTTCAGGACGATCGCCAGCACCAGCAACACCGCGATGTTGGTCGCGAGGAACAGCAATACGCGCTTCATCGACAATCTCCTTCGCCGCGGAACCGGGAGGTCCGCATTATCTGGGGTCGCCCCCGCCATTTCCAAGACCACCGGGCCGCTCCGGGGTTCCATCGGCCCGCTCCGGTCCGGCCGTGGCCACAGCGCCTTTCTGCACGCCTTCGTAGGCGCGCACGCGAAAAGCGGCGCCGGGATCGAGCCCGGCCAGCTCGGTTGCAATATAGGCGGCCAGCTGCTCCACCGTGGTGTCGGTCGGCACGAGCTCGCAGCGCTCGCGCCAGATCTCCAGCTCGAACTCGCCCTGTGCCGCGAGATAGGCAAAGCGCCAGGCGGGGCGATCGCCCAGCACCGTCTCGGCCACCAAGTCCTCGCGCGAGGCCAGGTAGATGTCCCGCCAGCGTTCCGCCCAGTAGCGCTCCCAGTGATCGTTGCGTCGTCCCTCGGTGTACACCTCGATCCGCGAGCGATGGCCGTGGGCGATCCGCTGGCAGTTGCCTGCATGCCGCTTCAGCCCGTGGCTGTAGTGATAGTGTGCGCCGGATGCGGATTCCTCGCGCAGGCTCACCCGCACTGCGCCGACGTTGCCCGGCATGACGACCGCGATGCAATCCGCCAGCGGGCCGCGCAGCGCCGGCATGGTGACTTCCGCCATGTCGAGACGGCAGACTGCGATGCCCGGACAGCGGACCCGCAGGCCGGCGGCCGGCGCGTCGATGCGCAACTCGCCGCTGGCCGCGGACTCGACGATCTCCAGCCAGCCGCAACGCGTCGGTGCCAGCAGCTTGTGGTCGGCGAGCTGTTCAACGGCCTCGCGGGCAAGGCGCTTGACGTCGCCGAAGTCCAGCACCATTGACTGCGCATCGAGCTCGCCTTCGAGTTCCAGGTCCACGATCCAGCTCTCGCCGACCAGGCCGCGCTGGCGGTCGAGCCGGGAGAAATCGAGCACCGTGAGATGTTCGACGAACAGGCAGGCCATGGCGGGCGGCAATCCGGTCGGTGAGGCTGACAGTGATTGTACCGCGCCCCCGGCCGGCGCTCGGGCCAGGCCCCGAACCGCTATCATCGGAAGCCGAAGCCCGACGGGCCGTATGCGGGGAGATCGAACCATGACCAGGGCCAGGCGCAGGCAAAGCCAGCCCGGCAGTTCGCCGGGCCACCCGATCGAGTCGGTGGACGCCGACGTCGCGGGCACCCGGGTGACCTGGTGGCGCTACCAGGGCGGCAAGCTCGAGGACCGTGCCGAGATCGGACTGGAGCAGGCGTTGGCGGGGCTGGATCCCGACATGGTGGACTGGGTGCACTTCTCCGCGCCACCGGATCCCGCGGCGCTGCGCTGGCTTCACGAGCGCCTCGGACTCGACCCCCTGGCGCTCGAGGACGTCCACAACGGCAGCCAGCGGACCAAGCTGGAGCGCTATGAAGGGCACAGCTTCATGGTGGTCTCGGTGCCGGTGCTGCAAGACGACCGGGTGAGCCTGGAGCAGTTCAGCCTGTTTCTCGGACCCCACTGGCTGATCAGTTTCTGGAGCGGCGACCAGGCGCTGGTCGCGCCGATCCGGGCGCGGCTGCAAAACGGCGGCAGCGGGCGCATACGCAAGCGCGGCGCGGACTACCTGTTCTATTGCCTGGTGGACGCCGCGGTGGATTCCTGTTTCCCGGTGCTCGAGGCGCTGCGCGAGCGCGCCGAGGACCTGGAGGAAACGCTGTTGCAGGGCCCCGACGAAGACGCGATCGCGGCGCTGCATGACTTGCGCCGCCAGCTGGCGCTGCTGCGGCGGCTGGTGCTGCCGGGACAGGAAGCGCTCGGCCACCTGCTGCGCGGCGACGAGTCGCCGCTGACCGCCGCCACCCGCAGCTACGTGCGCGACGTGCTCGACCACCATATGCGGATCGGCGACACGCTGGACAACATCGCGGACCTCACCCGCAGCCTGCACGAGCTCTACCTGATGAGCCTCAGCCAGCGGATGAACGACGTGATGAAGCTTCTGACCATCATTGCCACGATTTTCATCCCGCTGACTTTCATCGCCGGCATCTACGGCATGAACTTCGACCCTGACTACAGTCCCTGGAATATGCCCGAGCTGCGTGCACGCTTCGGCTACCCGCTGGTGATGCTGTTGTTCGCCGCGATCGGCTTCGGCATGGCCTGGATGTTCCGCCGCAGGGGCTGGTTCTGAGGTGGCCGCACGCGCGTCCCTGCCGGTGCTCGGCTGGCGCGAATGGGTGGGGCTGCCGGCGCTCGGCATCCCGCGGATCAAGGCGAAAATCGACACCGGCGCTCGCAGTTCGGCGCTGCATGCCTTCGAGCTCGTGCCGTTTGAGCACGAAGGTCGCCGCTGGGTGCACTTCAGCGTGCACCCGGAACAATACGACACGCGCCAGGTGATCGACTGCGAATGTCCGGTGCTCGACCGGCGCATGGTGTCCGACTCGGGCGGCCACCGCGAGCTGCGCTGGGTGATCGAGAGCGAGGTGCAAATCGGCGCATCGAGCCTGCGGATAGAATTGACCCTGACCGACCGCGACCCGATGCGCTTTCGGATGCTGCTCGGGCGCACCGCGCTGCGCGGCCGCTACCTTGTGGATGCCGAAAAATCCTATTGCCTGGGCCGTGTGCGCCACGCGCGCACCGGCCGGGCGGAGATGCCCTGATGCAGATCGCCATTCTGTCGCGCAACCGGCAGCTCTATTCCACGCGCCGGCTGGTCGAGGCGGCGCACCAGCGCGGCCACGAAGTGCAGGTCGTCGACCCGCTGAAATGCGTCATGGACGTGACGTCGAAGCGGCCGACGGTCCATTACCGTGGCGCCACGCTGCCGCGTTTCGACGCGGTGATCCCGCGCATCGGCGCCTCGGTGACGTTCTACGGCCTGGCCGTGCTGCGGCAGTTCGAGGTGATGGGTGTGTATCCCGCCAACGAATCGGTGGCGATTGGTCGCAGCCGCGACAAGCTGCGTTCGCTGCAGTTGCTGGCACGCGCGGGCATCGGCCTGCCGGTCACCGGTTTCGCCCATTCGCCGGATGACACCAAGACCATCATCCGCCTGGTCGGCGGCGCGCCGCTGGTGCTGAAACTGCTCGAAGGCACGCAGGGGCGCGGCGTGGTGCTCGCCGAGACCAACAAGGCGGCCGAAAGCGTGATCGATGCATTCAGGGAACTGGACGCCAACTTCCTCGTGCAGCAGTTCATCCGCGAGGCCGGCGGTGCCGACATCCGTGCCTTCGTGATCGGCGAGCGCGTGGTCGCCTCGATGCTGCGCCAGGCCAAGGAGGGCGAATTCCGCTCCAACCTGCACCGCGGCGGCTCGGCCACGGTGGTGCGACTGACGCCGGAGGAACGGGCCACCGCGGTGCGCGCGGCCCGGACCATCGGGCTCAATGTCGCCGGCGTGGACATCATTCGCAGCGCGGACGGGCCGCTGGTGCTCGAGGTGAATTCCAGCCCCGGGCTGGAGGGCATCGAGGGCGCAACCGGCAAGGACGTGGCGGGGATGATCATCGGCTTCCTGGAGAAGAAAGCCAGGCCGGACAACACCCGGACGCGCGGCAAGGGCTGAGCGGAGTACACCATGCCCGGAGAGACCATCACCATCGGCGGCGTCAGCGTGGCTCCGGGCGAGCGGCGCGGACTTTCGCTGCCGGTCGGCATGCTGCATACGCGCGTCCCGGTCGAGATGCCGGTGTGGGTCCTCAACGGCCGCCGCGCGGGACCGCGATTGTTCATCAGCGCGGCGATTCACGGCGACGAACTCAACGGCATCGAGATCATCCGCAGGATCCGCGTGCGGCCCTTGCGCGGCCTGCGCGGCACGCTGCTGCTGGTGCCGGTGGTCAACGTCTTCGGGCTTTTGCACCACTCGCGCTACCTGCCCGACCGGCGCGATTTGAATCGCAGTTTCCCCGGCTCGGAGCGAGGTTCGCTCGCGGCGCGGCTTGCCCACCTGTTCATGGCGGAGATCGTGGCACGCTGCACCCACGGAATCGACCTGCATACCGGTGCAATCCACCGCAGCAATCTGCCGCAGGTCCGCGCGCAACTTGACGACCCGGTGACGCGCGAACTGGCACTGGCGTTCGGTGCGCCGGTGGTGCTCGACTCGCGGCTGCGCGACGGTTCGTTGCGAGAGGCGGCGGCCGGGTGCGGAATCCCGGCGTTGATCTACGAGGCCGGCGAGGCGCTGCGCTTCGACGAACTCTGCATCCGCATGGGGGTCGCGGGCATCCTCCAGGTGATGCGCCAGCTCGGCATGCTGCCGCACCCGGCACGGCGCACCCGGCCCACCGAGCCGGTGATTGCCCAGGGCAGCTCCTGGCTGCGCGCCCCCGAAGCCGGCATCCTTCGCAGCGGCCTGGCGCTCGGCCGGCGAGTCGCTGCCGGCGAACGGCTGGGCCTGGTGTCGGACCCGTTCGGCGAGCGCGAGACGCCGATCGTCGCGACGCACGCGGGCATTGTCATCGGACGCAACAGCCTGCCGCTGGTCAACGAGGGCGACGCATTGTTCCATGTGGCACGATTTGCGCGGCCGGGAGAGGCCAGGGCCGCGGCCGAGGCGATCGCCGACGCGTTCCGTGATCCGCTGGATCCGGAGCACGACGGCGAGCGCTTCGGCCGGAATTTGTAGGAGCGGCTTCAGCCGCGACCGGGCGCGTCGCGGCTGAAGCCGCTCCTACAAAGCCGCTCCTACAAAGCCGCCCGTACAGAACATGTTTGAGCCACGCGGCCAGGTGGCAGTCGAGCGGGGCCGCGGATCGCGCCGGACATCCTTGCCCCCACGGCCAGAATAAAACGCCCGTACCGCGCGGCCATGACGCAGGTCAAGCCTCCGATGTGGCTTGCCGCAGTGCGGCGATCGCCTGTTTCTACGGCGTTCCGGCCGCGCTGCGCATCACCAGCGCGGCGCCCTGCCGCCGTGGATCCGCCGCTGCGGTCAGCTCGCCTGCCGCGTCGTGCAATACGGCGCCGGCGCCGCCGAAAAACATCGACAGCGCGTCGAACTCGCGGCACGGCATGTCGAGTCGTTCAAGCGGCAACCCCGGCTCCACTGCCGCGCGCCAGCCATCCGGACCGCGCTCAACGTGCAGCCGCGGAGCCGCGAGCGCCTCCTCCAGGGAACGACCGAGGCGGACGAAGTTCAGCAGCACCTGCAGCAGCGCGGTGGTGATCCGTTCCGCGCCGGGACTGCCCAGGGCGAGCACCGCGCCGTCCGGCCTGCGGGCTACGGCCGGCGCCATGTTCGAGACCATCCGCTCGCCGGGGGCCAGCGCGTGAAAGCCCTGCGGATTGAGTTCCAGTTCGCCCAGGCAGTTGTTCAGCCAGATGCCGGCGCCCGGCACCAGCACGCCGGAGCCGTAACCGGAGGAGGCGGTGATGGCGCAGGCCAGCCCTTGTGCGTCCACTGCCGACACATGCACGGTGGACGGCGAGCGATGGCCGACAGTTGCGCCGGGGCCGGTGCGCGCCCAGCCCAGCAGGGCGGCCAGCCACGCCTCCGGCGCCTCGCCGGGTGCCTGTCCCTCCAGGTACTCGAACACTTCGCGCTGCGCCACGGCAAGGGCCGCGACCGCCTCGGCCGTCCAGCTGTGTCCGAGACGGTCGCCAAGCCGCGCCAGCATCGCCGCGAGCACCGTACCGCCGACTGCAGGGGGCGCAGGCAGGGCGACGGTCCAGCCGTCCAGCTCGCAGCTCACCGGCCGGCAACGCAGCGCACGGTAGGCAAGCCGGTCGGCCTCACCGAGCAGTCCGCCGCCTGCATCCACGCAGCTCGCGATCGCCCGGCCGAGCCTTCCGGCATAGAACGATGCAGGGCCGTCGCGCGCCAGTTCCGCGAGGCTGTCCGCCAGGCCGGGCACGTGGATGATGCTGCCGGGAGGCAGCAGTTCGCCGTGTCGGTCGTGGATCACGGCGGCGCTCTCCGGCTGCCAGCCGAAGATCTCCCGGTGGCTGTATCCGAGCCAGGTGTGGGACGCGCGTGACAGCGGGAAGCCATTGCGCGCCAGGGCCAGGGCAGGCGCCACCAGCGCCGGCCAGTCGAGACTTCCCCAGCCTGCCGCGGCCTCGCCCAGGGCCGCGATGGCGCCGCCGACGCCGACGGCGCCGTGACCGACGATGGTCCGCACGCCCCCGCCATAGTCGACCGTGACCGGCCGGCCGGCCATGCCGAAGCGCTCCTTCGGCCGGGCCAGTCCCGGCATCGCGATTCCGCCATCGATCACCACCGGCGACTCCCCGGGCGGCCATACGGTCACGAAGCCGCCGGCATCGGGCGCGACGATGGCGACCTCCGTGCACAGCGCCGCCAGTGCGGCCGCCACCGCCGTGTCCACGGCATTTCCGCCAGCCGCCGCGACCGCGGCGCCGGCGCCG